>DASXME010000316.1:0-8176 GCA_036495825.1 Streptosporangiaceae bacterium | reverse complement strand
CACAGCGTCCCCAGGCGACTCGCTACTGTCGCGCGACCCGGTGCCTGATGGCGACTCGCTGTTGTCTCGCGATCCCGCGTCCCCGGGCGACTCGCTGCGGTCCCGCCGGTCGCTGTCGTCCGACGGTTCTTCCGCGAGCGACGCCCTGCCGACCCGAGACCCCGCATCGCCGGGCGACTCGCTGCCCACCCTGGGTCCTGCGGGCCCCGGCAGCGCCCCCTCGATCGGCAACACCCTGCCCTCCCGCGATCCCACCTCCCTGGGCGACTCACTGCCCACCCGGAGCCCGGCAGGCGCCGGGGGCGCTCCCTCGATCGGCGACGCGCTGCCGACCCGCGACCCCGCGTCCCCGGGCGACGTGCTGCCGACCCGCGACTCCGCGTCCCCGGGCGACTCGCTGCCTTCCCGGAGCCCGGCGGGCCCCGGCGCCCCGTCGATCGGCGATGGCCTGCCGTCCCGCGACTCGATGTCCTCGGGAGGCTCCTGGCCTTCCCGCAGCTCCTCGCCCCTGGGCGACTCGCGGTCCGGCCGGAGCTCGGCGTTCCCTGGCGACTCACTGCCTTCGCGTGACTCGGTGTCGCTGGGCGACGCGCTGCCATCCCGCAATTCCCTGCCCGCGGGCGACTCGCTGCCGTCCCGCGACTCGGTATCGCTGGGCGACGCGCTGCCCTTCCGCCGCTCCGTGCCCCCGGCCGAGGGTGATCCGCTGTCCCCCGGTGGCTCCGCTTCCGGCAGCGGCCTACCGTCCCGCCGCTCGCTTTCGCCGGATTCCTTCTCGCCGGGCGGGTCGGGCGGGTCGGGCGGCGGCCTCGACGACACCTTTATCCCCGGCCGCCTCGGCAGGGCCCTGCGCCCCGGCAGCCCGGACGCCTCAGGCCGACCGGACAGTGCCATCAGTGACACCAGTGCCGGCGAGCCCGGCCGCGGGTCGGGCAGTTCCCTGCCGACACGCAAGCCCCCCGCGGGCACCTACCGGGGCCTGCCCCGGCGGGTCCGCCAGGCCAGCCTGTCGCGGCATCTGAAGGACAGTTCCCCGGCGGATGCCGAGACGTCGGCGGCCGCCCCCGGCGCCGCCGAGGAGCGCACGCCGGAGAAGGCACGCGATTTCGTTGCTTCCTTTCGCACCGGATGGCGGCGCGACAGCGCAAAGGAGGCAGCGGATCCCCAGCCAGGGGCCGACGCGGCGAGCGGGCAACAGGATTCCACGGGACCGCAGAGTGAGGAGACGTAATGGAGGACCGTGGTACGGCCGGATCTGGCTCAGACCTTGGCTGGCTGCTTGACGACCTTGGTGACCGTGTGGATCATCTCCGGCAGGCGGTCATCCTGTCGCGCGATGGGCTGACCGTTGCTTCCTCGAAGAGCCTGAGCCGAGAGGACGCGGAACACCTGTCCGCGCTGGCCGCGGGGGTGCAGAGCCTGGCCACGGGCGCGGGTGCTCACTTTGGCGGCGGCGGCGTGCAGCAGATCATCATCGAGTTGGAGCGGGCGTTCCTGTTCGTCACCGCAGCGGGTCATGGCAGCTGCCTGGCCGTGCTGTGCTCGGCGCAGGCCGATCCTGCCTTGATCGCCTACGAAATGGCCATGCTGGTCAAGCGGGCCGGGCCGCATCTGGCCGCCCACCCGAGATTCCCTGCCGTCCATATCCCGGCAGAATGAGCTGCGCATGCCCCCGGACGACAAGTGGACAGACCGGAATGCTGGCCCGGTAGTCCGGCCCTATGCGCTCACCGGGGGCAGGACCGCGCCGACCGACGGCGAGATCCTCGACCTGATCGCCATCGTCGCCACCACCGACCCCGCTGAGCGAGACGGCGACTGGATAGACCTTAGTCCTGAGGATCGCAGCATTCTCGGCCTGTGCCATCGGCCGGTAACCGTCACGGACGTGGCCTCGGCCACGTTGCTGCCGCTCGGGGTGATCCGGGTGCTGCTGGCCGACCTCATTGCTCGGGGACGGCTCTCCGTGCTGCCGCAACGGCGCTCGGGCGACCAGCCCAGTACCGAACTGCTCAAGGAGGTGCTGCATGGGCTCCGCGCCCTCTGACGGCTCAGGCGACGGCCTGCTCGCGGCGTTCAAAATCGTCGTCGCGGGAGGATTCGGGGCGGGCAAGACAACGCTCGTCGGCGCGGTGAGCGAGGTGCGGCCGCTGCGCACCGAGGAAACCTTAAGCAGCGGGAGTATCGGATTGGACGATCTCGGTGGCGTCGCCAATAAGACAACGACAACCGTCGCCATGGACTTCGGCCGGATCACCATCAGCAGCCGCCTCGTCCTATACCTTTTCGGGACGCCCGGTCAAGAGCGTTTCTGGTTCATGTGGGATGAGCTGTCGTACGGCGCGCTCGGCGCGGTGATCTTGGCCGACACCCGGCGGCTGGACGACTGCTTTCCGTCCGTTGATTATTTCGAGAAGTGCCACCTGCCATTCATCGTAGCCATTAACTGCTTCGACGATTCGCCCCGCTACGATCCCGAGGACGTACGCGTCGCGCTCGACCTGGACCCGCGGGTGCCGGTGATGCTCTGCGACGCCCGCCAGCTCGGCTCGGTCAAGCAGGTCCTGGTCACCCTGGTCGAGCACGTTCTGGCCAGCCGGCCGCTGCTGCTCCAGGGCCCGGCGGACCCGCCCGCGACGATCGCGGCCGGACCAGGCACGATGCCCCCGCCCGCCGAAGTACCCCAGGCCGGCTCACACGCCCTGCCCCCACCGGCCGGAGTACCGCACACCGGCTCACACGCCCTGCCCCCGCCGGCCGGAGCAGCGCACACCGGACCCCAGGAACTGCCCCCGCCGCCCGGAGCGCCGCAAGCTGACCCTTATTCAATGCCCCCGCCGGCCGGGATGCCGCTGGCTGGATCCCACGCACTGCCCCCGTCGGCCGGAGCGCCGCAGGCCGGACCCTACGCGATGCCGCCGCCCGCCGCGATGCCGCAGGCCGGGCCCGACCCGATGCTGCCGGGCGGGCTGCAGGTGATGCCGCCGCCCGCAAGTGCGCCGGAGGCCGACCCGGACCTGCCGCCGCCGCCCGGGATGCCGGACGACGATCCGGTTCGCGCGGGGCTGCGGCGGACGCCCGGTAACTGACGACCGCCGGTAGCCGCCGGCACCAGTAACGGACGGCCGGCCCGCGACAAAGGAACATCACATTGCGTGATTCGGACAAATCTCGCGGATCTGTCAACCTGTGCCTATTTCTCCAAGTTTGGTCGCATAACTGCCTTCTCATAAGTGTGGTGCCGTCTCGCCCGTTATGAAATGATCCATCTCTGCGGTTATCACGATCTTTACGTAAATATCATCACTGGCAGACTTGACCGGCCGACCCCGTGGTGATCGCGCCGATCGCGATCGCCACACCGGGCGCGGCCGTCGTGATGGTCGTGATCGTGACTCAAACATGAGGCTGGCACGAGAGGAGAACAGATGACGGAACATTCCGCAGCTGCCGTTGCAAGGACGGCACCGAGCCATGCTGGCGGCGGGCTGGAGGCCGATGCCATTGGCGTGGCACAGGACACCGTCATCGGCCTGGCCTCGTCCGCCCCGGCCGCGTCGGTCGGGCTGACCATCGCCGGGCTCGTCCTGGCGACCGCCTACGGCAGCGGCGTGATCATTCTCATCACCGCGATTCCGATGGTCATCATCGCCAACGCCTACCGCCGGCTGAACCTCTGGAACGCCAACTGCGGCGCCTCCTTCGAGTGGGTCGGCCGCGCGATCAGCCCGTATCTCGGCTTCCTGACCGGGTGGCTGATGATCGCGGCCTATGTGATCGCGACGGTCAGCGGCGTCGAGGTGCTCGGGCCCTCGGTGCTGACCGTCTTCGGCTCCAACTCGACCAGCACCACGTCCAACGTGCTGATCGCCGGCGCTATCGGCCTGGTGATGACGGTGATCGCGGTTATCGGCATCAAGATCACCGCACGAACTCAGGTGAGCATCGCGGCCGTGGAGTACGTCATCTTGATCGGCTTCGCGATCGCCGGCCTGGTCGCGGTGCTCGGCCACCACGGCGGCACGGTCCCGTTCACCAAGGGATGGGCGAGCTGGAACGGCATCGGTCATGGCAGCCCGGTGGCCGGGTTCCTGATCGCGGTGTTCATGTTCACTGGCTGGGACGGCACCCTGTACGTCAACGAGGAGGTGCGGCGGCGGCGCACGAACCCGGGCAAGGCGGCGGTCATCGCCGTTCTGCTGCTCGCCATCATCTACACGTTCTCGACAGTGGGCCTGCAGGGTGTGGTATCGCCGGGCAAGCTGAGCGCCAACTCGTCCTCGGCCCTGGTCTTCATCGGCCAGGCGCTGGGCGGCAGCGGCTGGGCCAAGGTGATGGCGCTCTGCCTGGCGCTGTCGGTGATCGCGACGACCGGTACGGGCATCGTGCTGACCGCCCGTATCGTCTACGGGATGGCCAGCTACCGGGTGCTGCCCGAGTTCCTGGCCAACGTGTCCCGCCGGTTCTCTACCCCGGTGGCCGCCAGCGTCATCGTGGGCGGGCTGATCATCGCGCTCAGCTGGGTGTACCTGCTGACCACCTCGGTGCAGAACGCGTTCAACAACGTGGTCGCGGTGACCGGCCTGCTGTTCGCGATCTTCTACATCCTCACCGCGCTCGCCACCATCACCTACTACCGGCGGCGGCTCATCGCGAGCGTCAAGGATGCGCTGGTCCTCGGCATCCTGCCGATCGCCGCGGCCGCCTTCCTGGGCTACATCGTGGTGAAGTCGATGCTGGCGGCGCCGGCGACGTGGAACTGGTCGCTGGTCGGAGTGATCGGCTCCGGCCTGGTCCTCATGCTGATCGCCCGCTTCGTGCTGAAGTCACCGTTCTTCGGTGTCCGCAGGGAAAGCGATGGCCAGCCGGCCTGAGCCGTCCCCGGCTGCCGGGCCGAGCGGGCCCTCGGGCCCCGCTCGGCCCGGCAGCTAAGCCGTCATCGCGCCGTGACGTTCGCCAGGCTCTCCTGGACGGCGTGGGTCAGCGGATCGCCGGGAGCGAGGACCCGCTCGCAGCGGGCGGCGGTATCGCTCAGCAGCGTCTTCGCATCGGACAGCCGGCCGAGCGAGTAATAGGTGTTGGCCAGGTTCGCTCGCCGGGCCAGGGTGTCGGGGTGGTCGACTCCGAGCAGCCGCTCGGAGTCGGCGCGGGTCTCCTCGAAGAGCTGCAGCGCGGACGCCATCCGGCCGGCCGCGTAATACGCGGACGCGAGGCTGGCGCGGGCGGTGATGGTGTCCAGGTGATCGCGGCCGACGACCCGCTCCCGGTCGGCCAGGGCCCGTTTGTGCTGCGACAGGCCGGCCTTGGTCCTGCCGTCGGCCAGATAGGCATCGGCCAGCTTCTGGCGCGTGGTGATCGCGTCGGGATGCCGTCCTCCCTGGATGCGCTCCCGGTCGGCCAGGGTGCGCTCATACGACGGGATCGCGTCGTTGAACTGGCCCGCGGCGACGCAGGCCGCGGCGTACTCGTCGCGCGCGTTGAACGTGTCGGGGTGATCGGCGCCGTGCGCGCGCTGGCAGGCGTGGCAGGCTTCCCGCAGGGCGGCGACCGCATCCCGCGGCTGGCCCGCCGCCACCAGGGCCTGGCCGAGGCTGATCTGGACCGTGACGATGCTCGGGTGATCCGGCCCGAGGGTGCGCGCCCGGCCGGCCAGAACCCACTGAAACCACGAGATGGCCTGTTCTGGCCGCCCGGCGGCCAGGTAGGCGTCGGCTAGCCGCTGACCCGCCAGCAGCGTGGCGGGGTGATCCGGCCCGAGTACCCGGTCGCTGGCGGTGACCAGTTCTCCCCAGTAGCTGACGGCCGGGCCGGTCAGCCGGGCGTTGTCCAGGCTCTGCCCCGCCCTGACCAGCAGCGGATGACAGCCGCCGCCGGCCCACAGCGCGCCGCCCGCGACTCGCTGCAGGCCCGCCGCGCACGACCGGAGCGCAGCGGTGACCCAGGCCGGGGTGTCCTGGGCCGGCCACGCCTCGAGCAGCGCGGCCGCGGCCGCGTTCGCCGCCCGGCCCAGCATCTGCTCGGGCATCGCGGCGCGAATGGCCGCCTGGATCACCGGGCTCATCCGGACCGACCGCGCGCCGCCGGCGTCGATCGTGAGCACGCCCGCGCGCTCCAGGTTGAGCACCTCGTCCCAGGCGCGTCTCGGCTCGGCCAGCGCGGCGTCGCCGTCGGCAGCCAGGTAGCTGCAGGCGGAGCGGGTGGTGAACAGGCCGCCGGGGATAGCCGTGCCGTCGAGAACCGCGCCGAACGCCAGCAAGAGCTCGACCGAGCCGCCCGGTGACAGCCGTTCGGCCTGGTCCACCGACAGCGTCCAGGCCACTTCGGCGGCCGAGGGGTCCTTGTTGGCCGTGTCGGCAAACTGGTCCCGTCGGCGCGCATAGCGCTCACGGTAGTCACGGCAGGTCAGCGACGAGCTGGCGATCACCGCGCTGGCCTGTGCCAGCGCCAGCGGCTCACAGCGCAGGTCGTCGACGAGGTCGATCGCGCCCAGCCGCTGGTCCGGATCCGCGGCCAGGCGGCCCATCAGGTAGCTCAGCGCCTCCCGTGGGCTGTAGACCCCGACCGGGAGAACGAGCGTCTGGCGCGCGCCGGCCAGCACCTCGGGATTGGCGCTCGTGACCAGGACCTTGCCCCGCGGACCGGCCGGCCACAGGCCGTCCAGGTGCGCCGCGTCGGACAGGTCGTCGAGCACCAGCAGCCACCGCCGGTCGGTGTCGTTCAGCCAGCGCACAAAGCGGGAGGCGATTGACTCGGCGTCGCCGTCGACGCGGATTCCCATCGCCGCGACCGCCGCCTCCAGGTACCCGGTCAGCACCGAAGCCCGGCTGCCGGCCGAGACCCAGGCCAGCAGGTCCACTTCGCCGGCCTGCCACAGCGACTCCGCGACATACACGGCGAGCTGGGTCTTGCCGCACGACCCCAGCCAGTTCCGGGTGCCCCTGGCGGCCACCTGATGCGAGGCAAGCACCACCGTCGTACCGGGAGCGAGCGCCGTCTTCAAGCCGGGCGCGGTCTCCGGCCTGGCGCTGAACCCATCGGCCAGCGGAGGAAGCATGCCCGAACGGACCGGCCACGTCACCCGCTCGGCGGAGGACGCCGCCAGCCCAGGGGCTCGATCCCGACTGCTCATGGCCCGTTACCCCTGACCATTCGTTCTCATTGCGAACCTCCGTGCGATGCGTCCAGGGGCAGGGCACAAACGATACGGGCAACGAGTGCGGCGCGACGGCGCATCACCGCCCAAACACCCCCGATGTCGCACATCCGCACCAGCCGCACGTGCTCGCGGGCTCGCCGGCACCCGGCCGCCCGGCGCAGGCCGGGAGCCGCACCGGCTCGCGGCCCTCTCGCGCAGGCCTGGAGCGCTCCTCGCGGGCGGCATCAGGATGCACCGCCGGCCTCCTGCAGCACTGCCCTCGCGCGGCCCGCCAGCCTGATCGTCGCGGCGACGTCCGGGTCGCCGGCGGTGGGCTGCAGGACGACGGTCGTCGCGCCCGCGCGGGCGAACGAGCCGATGACGCGCGCCACGTCAGCGGCCGACCCCACCGCGGCCCGGTCGGACAGCGGCTGCGCCGACTCGGGCAGCTCACCCTCGACTCGCTCCCTGGCACCTGGCCCGGCACCGCAGAGCACGTACGTCACGACCTCGTACGGGCCCGCCGCGGCCGCGGTCGCGACCGCCCGGCGGACGCCGTCGACCGAGATCCCCGCGTCGAGGACCACGCCGTCGGCGAGTTCGCCCGCCAGCGCCAGCGTCTTCGGCCCGCGCGCGCCGACCAGCAGGGGCGGGACGTCGGCCGGCGGCCAGTCCAGCGCGACGCCGGCCAGCCGCACGTAGTCGCCGCTGACCGTCACGGTCTGGCCGCCGAGCAGCGCGCGGGTCGCGCTCACCCACTCGCGCAGCAGGGTCATCGGCGAGGACGCCCCGGCGCCGACCTGGTCCATCCAGGCCAGGACGCCGTGGCCGGCCGCCGGGACGAACCGGCCGGGAAACAGCCGGGCCAGCGTGGCGATCTCCATTGCGGCCAGCGCCGGGTTGCGCAGCGGCACCGGCATCAGGCCCAGGCCGATCCGCAGCGAACTGGTCCAGGCGAGCGCCGCCGTCGCGGAGGTGAGGCCGCCTTCGAGGAAGCAGTCCTCCCACAGCCAGAGGTCGTCCAGGCCAGCCTCTTCGGCC
>DASXME010000315.1:0-4415 GCA_036495825.1 Streptosporangiaceae bacterium | reverse complement strand
GCGGCGCTGAAGAACAGGTACATCCCGACCGCGGCGAAGGCGAACACGAACACGCCGCCGGTCTTCAGCAGCCCGGTCGACGTCTGAGCCGTGCCCAGCAGGACGAACACCAGCGCGACGTCGATGAGCGCGAACACCAGGGTGTAGGCCAGCGGCAGCCGCAGCGTGGCCAGGGTCAGCATGACGATCAGGATCAGCCACGTGGTCAGGAACAGTTCCTGGGTGGACTGCGCGGCGGTGGCGGGAATCAGGAACCAGTTGTGCAGCAGCCCCAGCAGGAGGACCGCGTAACTGATCCAGAACCCGGAGAAGATCCCGAAGACGGACGCCACCGCGCTCTGGCCGACGCCCGCGGCCCAGACCGTCGCGAGCAGCAGCCCCACGCCAGTCGCGGCCATGATGACCGGCATCGAGGCGCCGACGGCGGTGGCGGGCACCATCCCGATGAGGACCAGGCCGAAGGCGAGCGATCCGACGATAAAGGTGGGCAGGCCGAGCATCGACGGATCGCCGGCCAGTGTCCCGGTTGCGGCCGGAGCTTCTGCAACGTCCGCAGACCCTCCGGCATTTGCATCGACTGCGGTCATCGCGGCTCCTTTCGTTCGGAGTTCCACGTCCATGGCGTGGGCCTTTAATGCTTATGTTCCGCTCATGGAGCGCAGAGTAGTTCTCAGTTTGAGGCGACCTTTATGACCGGTCACTGAGGGCCTTTCCCCAGGTCGGCCCATATGTGTCATGTGTGGGTGATTGTCCGTTGGCGGCTCGCGTTGGCAGCCCAGGGGCCGCCGCCCAGGGGCCGCCGCCCAGGGGGCGCGGCTCAGGGGCCGCCGCTCAGGGGCGCGGCTCGGGGCCGCCGCTCAGATCGCCCAGAGCAGGTAGCCGTTGACGACGACGATCACCGAAGCGATGCCGCTGGCCACCAGGGTCGTGACCGGATGGTTGACCAGCGTCCCCATCACGTCCCGGCGGCGGGTGAGCATGATCAGCGGCACCAGGGCGAACGGAATACCGAACGACAGCACGACCTGGGAGATCACCAGGCTGCTGGTGGCGGGCAGCCCGAGGCCGAGCACGATGAGCGCGGGCGTCATGGTCAGCGCCCGCCGGGCGAACAGCGGGATGCGCCGCCGGATAAATCCCTGCATGACCACCTGGCCGGCGTAGGTGCCCACGCTGGAGGACGACAGCCCGGACGCGAGCAGCGCGACCGCGAACGCCAGCGCGCAGCCGCCGCCGACCACCCGGCCCAGCGCCGCGTGTGCGGCGTTGATCGAGTCGCCGGCGGACGTGCCGCCGCGGCGGAACAGCGAGGCGGCGACGATCAGCATGGCCAGGTTGATCAGGCCGGCCGCGCCGAGTGCGGCCAGCACGTCGAGCCGCTGGAAGCGGACCAGCGCCCGGCGCTCGGCGTCGCCGCTGACGTGCACCCGGGACTTGGTCAGCGCCGAGTGCAGGTAGATCACGTGCGGCATCACGGTGGCCCCGATGATGCCGGAGACCAGCAGCAGGGTGCCGTGCGGCACGCTGGGCACCAGCCCGCGGCCCAGCGCCGACGCGGACATCCCGGCGCCGGCCAGGTCGTAAGCGAACCCGAGCAGGACGACGCCGAGCAGGCCCGCGATCGCCAGCTCGAAACGGCGGTAGCCGCGCTGCTCCAGGGCGAGGATTCCGAACGCTACCACCGCGGTCATCAGCCCGGAAGCGAACAACGGCACGCGGAACAGCAGGTTGAGACCGATGGCGGCCCCGATGAACTCGGCCAGGTCGGTGGCGATGGCGATCAGTTCCGCCTGCACCCACAGGCCGCGCGACACCGCCGCCGGCAGGTGGTCGCGGCACAGCTCGGGCAGGTCACGCCCGGTGGCGACGCCGAGCTTGGCCGAGAGGTACTGCACGACCATGGCCATCACGTTGGCGAGAATGATCACCCAGGCCAGCGCGTAGCCGGAGATCGCCCCGGCGGAGAAGTTCGTGGCGAAGTTGCCCGGATCCACGTAGGCGACGGCCGCGACGAAGGCCGGGCCGAGCAGCGCCAGCGAACCGCGTGCCCGGCCCCGCGCGCGCAGTGCCGCCAGCCCGCTCAGCTCGCCGACCGGAAGCGGTTCGCTGGCAGCTTCCCTCAGCACGGGTTAGCCACCGGCCGGGCCTTAGCCAACCGAAGGGCCGAGCCCGAGTGACTGGGGGGTGCTTGAGTCGGGGGACGGCTGGTTCAGTCCCTCGTCCAGCGGGCCGAACTCGGTCATCAGGGCGCGGCTGCCACCCCACGGCGTCTGCTCCTCGGCGACCAGCGTGTTGGTCGTCAGCAGCAGCCCCGCCACCGAGGCGCCGTTCTGCAGCGCCGACCGCGCGACCCGCAGCGGATCGAGGATGCCCATCTCGATCATGTTGCCGTACCGCCCCTGCAGCGCGTCGAAACCCTCGTCCTGGCCCATGTCCGTCAGCCGGGCGACGACCTCCTCGCCGGAGTAGCCGGCGTTAGCCGCGATCAGGTAGGCCGGGGCGGTCAGCACCCGGCGCACGATCTCCACCCCGGTCGCGTAGTCGTCCTTGACCTCCAGGTCATCCAGCGCGCCCAGCGAGTGCAGCAGCGCGGCGCCGCCGCCGGCCACGATGCCCTCGGCCATCGCCGCCCTGGTGGCGGACAGCGCGTCCTCGACCCGGTGCTGCAGCTCCTTGAGCTCGGCTGGCGTCGGCGCCCCGACCCTGATCACGCCGACCTTGCCGGTCAGCGCGCCGATCCGCTCGGTCAGCACGTCCTCGTCGATGCCGAACTGGGCCCGGCCCAGCTCGGCCCGCAACTGGCTGACCCGGAACTCGACCTCGTCCGAGGAGCGGCTGCCGCCGATGATCGTGGTCTTGTCCGCGTTGACCCGGACCTGCGAGGCCCGGCCCAGGTGCTCCAGCGTCATCGTCTCCAGGGTCAGCCCGGAGTGTCTGCTGAACACGGCGCCGCCGCACACCGCGGCGATGTCCTCCAGCTTGTGCAGCCTGCGGTCGCCGAACCCCGGGGCCCGGATGGCCACGCACTGGAAGACCCGGTTGACGTGGTTGTGCACCAGCATGCTCAGCGCGGTGCCCTCGACGTTCTCGGCGATGATGACCAGCGGGCGCGGCGCCCGCATCACCCGGTCCAGCAGCGGCATCAGCTGCTGCACCTTGGTGATCTTCTCGCTGCACAGCAGGATGTACGGGTCGTCGAGTATCGCTTCCAGGCTGGCCGGGTTCGTCACCAGGTAGGGCGACAGGTAGCCGTTGTCGAACTCGAAGCCCTCGACGAAGTCGACGCTCATCCCGGAGACGGGCGACTCTTCCACGGTGACGATCCCGCCGTCGCCGACGGTGTGCAGCGCATGCGCGATCACCGCTCCGACCGTGTCGTCGTCGTTCGCCGAGATCGCGGCCACCCGGAGGTAGTCCTCCTCGGTCACCACCGGGTGCGCGACGCCCTTCAGGTGCTCGACCAGGCGGGCGACGGCCATGTCGATGCCCCGCTTGACCAGCACCGGGTTGGCGCCGCCGTCGATGGCCTTCATGCCCTCCCTGACGATGGCCTGGGCGATCACCGTGGCGGTCGTGGTGCCGTCGCCGACGATGTCGTTGGTCTTGATCGCCGCTTCCTTGACCAGCTGCGCGCCCATGTTCTCGAACTGGTCGCTGAGGTGGATCTCCCTGGCGATCGTCACGCCGTCGTTGGTGATCACGGGCGAGCCGGTGATCTTCTCCAGGATGACGTTGCGGCCCTTGGGCCCGAGGGTCGATTTCACGGCTTCTGCGAGCTTGTCCACGCCGGCCAGCAGCAGGCCGCGGGCCTCCGCACCGAAACGCAGTTCCTTGGCCATCGGGTCCTCCTCGGGTTCTCAGGGTGCCAGGATGTGGTGCTAGGGGACGAGGATCGCCCGGCCGCGGACCCGGCCGGCGTCCAGATCGGCGAGCGCTTCGGCCGCCGCGTCCAGCGGGTACGTGCGGGTGTGCAGGGTGACCTTGCCCCCCTCGGCCAGCGCCATCAGCTCGGCGAGCTCGTTGTAGGTGCCGACGATGTTCCCGATGATGTTGCGCTCGGTCGAGATGATGTCCAGCGTCGGGATGTGCACCTCGCCGCCGTAGCCGATCACGTAGTACGAGCCGGCCGGCCTGGTCATCGCGAAGCCGTCCTGCTCGGCGCCCTGCTCGGCCACGAAGTCGAGCACCACGTGGGCGCCCTGCCCGCCGGTCAGGTCCTTCACCGCGTCCACCTGGCTGCCGTCGGCGACCACGGTGTGCCGCGCGCCGAGCTGCTCGGCCAGCTTGAGCGCGTCCGGGTTGCGGTCCACCACGATGATGCTGGTCGCGGTGAGCGCGGCCAGGCACTGGATGCCGATGTGGCCCAGCCCGCCGGCCCCGGTCACCACGCATGTCGTGCCCGGGTAGAGCAGCGG
>DASXME010000314.1:0-5007 GCA_036495825.1 Streptosporangiaceae bacterium | reverse complement strand
CGGAGGTCGTCGCGTTCGGTGGCCAGGTGGCGCATCCGCTCGAACATGGTGGCGCCGGGCAGCACGCCGACGCCTGAGGTGATCACCCGGGTGGGCATGCCCTCGGTGTGGCTGTCGACCGCGGTGAAGACTTTCCCGGCCCGCATCAGGCGGCAAGGGCGGCCCGGGCGTCGGCCCTGGCCGCGGCGGCTTCGGATGGGGGGAGCGGCAGCCGGGGCAGCCGCACCGGGCCGCCGTACCGGCCGGCCTCCTCCTGGGCCAGCTTGATGGCCTGCACGAACCGCGGGTCGGCGTCCCAGCGCAGCGCGGGCAGCATCGCGCGGTACTGCCCGGCGGCGGTCACGTACTCGCCGCCCGCGCACAGCTCGTACAGCCGCACCAGCGCCGCCGGGAACGCGTTGACCAGCCCGGCGATCCAGCCGGTCGCGCCGAGCAGCATCGACTCGACGAACACGTCGTCGCAGCCGCAGATGACCTCCAGGCGCGGCGCCTGCTCGCGGATCTGGGCCACCCGCCTGGCGTCCTGGGAGAACTCCTTGACCGCCTGCACCTGCTCGATCCCGGCCAGCCTGGCCAGCAGCGCGGGCACCAGGTCCACCCGGGTCGAGAACGGGTTGTTGTAGGCGATGATCGGCAGCCCGACCCTGGCGATCTCGGCGAAGTGCGCCACCACCTCGTTGTCGGTCGGCTTGTGCGCGGTCGGCGGCAGCGCCATCACGGCGCCGGCCCCGGCCTGGCCCGCCTGCTCCGCCCAGCGGCACGCCTCGCGGGCCGACTTGCCCGACACGCCGGGGATGACCGGGACCCGGCCCGCCGCCGCGTCGATGGCGATCACGACTAGCTCTGCTCGTTCGGAATCCGAAAGACCTTCATACTCCCCGAGCGAGCCGTTGGGAATCAGGCCCGCGACGCCCTCGTCCACGAGCCAGCCGCAGTGCTTGGCGAACTCGCCGGAATCGACCGAGCCGTCGTCGCGGAACGGCGTGGTGGTCGCCGCGTAGACGCCGGGGAAATGTACCGTTTCGTGGTCTGCGCTCACGCTCATGGGAGCATGGTCGCATGGATACCAACGGCCCGGCGGACGAGCGGGCGGGCATCGTGGGCCGCCGGCTGCCCCGGATGGAGGATCGGCGGCTGCTGACCGAGGGCGGCACCTACGTCGATGACCTGCAGGTCGCCGAGCTGGCGGGCGCGGCGCGGGTCACCTTCGTGCGCAGCCCGGTCGCGCACGGGATCATCAGCGGCATCGACACCGCCGCCGCGCTCGCCGAGCCTGGCGTCGTCGCGGTGCTGACCGGCCGCGACATGGCGGACCTGCCCGCGCCAGACGGGCCGATGGCCGAGCCGCTGCTGAACGCCGACCGGGTGCGGTACGTCGGCGAGCCGGTGGCGCTGGTGATCACCGACGGCCGCTACCAGGGCGAGGACGCGGCCGAGCTGGTCGCGGTGGACTACGAGCCGCTGCCCGCGGTGGCCGACCCCGCCGACGCGCTGGCCAGCGAGACCCTGCTGTTCCCCGCGACCGGGTCCAACCTGGCCGACTCCGGCGGGGACGATGCCGGTGCCGGCGACGCGCTGTTCGAGGGCTGCGACGTGGTGGTCGGGACCGCGCTGGTCAACCAGCGGGTGGCGCCGGTGCCGCTGGAGGTGCGCGGCGCGGCGGCCCGCTGGGCCGACGACCGGCTGACCGTGTGGGCGAGCACGCAGAACGCCCAGATCACCCGCGGCATGATCGCCGAGCGGCTGGGCCTGGACGAGGCCGCGATCCGGGTGATCACCCCGGACGTGGGCGGCGGGTTCGGCGCCAAGATCGGCACCGACCGTGACACGATCGCGGTCGCCTGGGCCGCGGTGCGGACCGGCCGGGCGGTGTGCTGGAGCGAGACGCGCAGCGAGAACCTGGTCGGGATGACGCACGGGCGCAGCCAGCGGCAGGTCGTCAGGATCGGCGGCACCAGGGACGGCAAGATCCTCGCCTACCGGCTGGACGTCATCCAGGACTGCGGCGCCTACCCGCGGGGCGCCTACCTGGCCCGGCTGACCCGGCTGATGGCCAGCGGCGCTTACGAGATACCGCGGGTCGAGTGCGGCTACCGGGCCGCGGTGACCAACGCCACGCCGATCGACGCCTACCGCGGCGCGGGCCGGCCGGAGGCCACCACGGCGATCGAGCGCGCGGTCGACCTGTTCGCCGCCGGGATCGGCATGGACCCGGCGCAGGTGCGGCGCAAGAACGTCGTGCCGCCCGCCAGCTTCCCCTACACCTCGCCGACGGGGGCCAAGTACGACTCGGGCGACTACGCCGTGGCGCTGGACAAGGTGCTGGCCGCGGCGGACTACGAGGGACTGCGGGCCGAGCAGGCCCGGCGGCGCCAGCGCGGCGGCCCGGTGCAGCTCGGCATCGGCCTGGCCTCGTACGTGGAGCTCACCGCGGGCGACTACAGATCCGGCGAGACCGGCAAGGTCGAGGTGCACGAGGACGGCTCGGCGACCGTGCTGACCGGCAGCTCGCCGCAGGGCCAGGGGCACGTCACCTCCTGGGCCATGCTGGTCGAGGAGGAACTGGGCATCCCGATGGCCGACGTCACGGTCGTGTCCGGCGACACCGACCTGATCCCGCGCGGCACCGGCACCTACGGCTCCAGGTCGCTGCAGCTCGGCGGGGCGGCGGTGCAGCAGGCGGCGGCGCAGGTGCGCGAGCGTGGCCGCAGCCTGGCCGCCGAGCTGGCCGGGACGAGCCCGGCCGAGATGGAGCTCGACGCGCGGCGCGGCCTGTGGCGGGTGCGCGGCGAGGCCGGGACCGAGATCGAGTGGGGCAAGGTGGCCGGCCACGCCGGGGACGAGGGGCTGGCCGCCGACGTGCTGTTCGTGCCGAGCCAGTCGACGTTCCCGTTCGGCGCGCACCTGTCGGTCGTCGAGGTGGACACCGAGACCGGCCTGGTGCGGCTGCTGCGGCACGTGACCGCCGACGACGCCGGCACCGTGCTCAACCCGCTGATCGCCGACGGGCAGCGGCACGGCGGCATCGCCCAGGGCGTCGCGCAGGCGCTGCTCGAAGAGGTGGTCTACGACGCCGACGGCAACCCGCTGACCAGCACGCTGGCCGACTACGCCGCGATCACCGCCACCGAGCTGCCGAGCTTCGAGCTGGTCGTCAGCCAGACGCCGACGACCGTCAACCCGCTCGGCGCCAAGGGCATCGGCGAGGCCGGGACGATCGGGGCCACCCCCGCGGTGCTGAACGCGGTGATCGACGCGGTCGCGCACCTGGGCATCAGCCACATCGACATGCCCGTCACGCCGCAGCGGGTCTGGGCCGCGATCAGCGAGGCCCGGGCGAACAACGAGACGGGGGCCAGCCGGTGAAGGTCGAGATGACGGTCAACGAGACGCTGGTCGCGGCCGACGTGGAGGACCGGATGCTGCTCGTGCACTACCTGCGCGACGTGGCCGGCCGCCGGGCCACCAACGTCGGCTGCGACACCAGCTCGTGCGGGGCGTGCACGGTGCTGCTCGACGGGGAGTCGGTCAAGTCGTGCACGCTGCTGGCGGCCCAGGCCGACGGGTGCGAGATCACCACGGTGGAAGGGCTGGCCGCCGCGGACGGCACGATGCATCCGGTGCAGCAGGCATTCCACGAGCAGCACGCGCTGCAGTGCGGCTTCTGCACCCCGGGCATGGTGCTGGCCATCGTGTCGCTGCTGGCCGAGAACCCGCGGCCGACCGAGGCCCAGGTCCGGGAGGGCCTGGAGGGCAACCTGTGCCGGTGCACCGGCTATCACAACATCGTCGCGGCGGCGCTGGCCGCTGCTGAGGGGAGCGCCGAATGATCCCGGCCCCGTTCAGCTACCGGCGGGCCGCCTCGGCCGACGAGGCGCTCTCTCTGGTCGCCGAGTACGGCGAGGAAGCCAAGCTGCTGGCCGGCGGGCACTCGCTGCTGCCGCTGATGAAGCTGCGCCTCGCGCTGCCCGAGGTCGTCATCGACATCGGCAGGCTGGCCGAGCTCCGCTACATCAGGGACGACGGCGGCCAGATCGCGATCGGCGCGCTGACCCGGCACCACGACCTGGAGCGTTCCGGCCTGCTCGGCCGCGAGCTGCCGCTGCTGGCCTGCGCGGCCGGCCAGGTCGGCGACCCGCAGATCCGGCACCGCGGCACGATCGGCGGCTCGCTGGTGCACGCCGACCCGGCCTCCGACCTGCCGGCCGTGGTGCTCGCGCTGGACGCGACGCTGGTCGCCCGCGGCCCGGCCGGCGTCAGGCAGATCGCCGCGGCGGCCTCGCCCGGCGCCGCCCCGCCGGCCAGCGCCCGCTCGACCGCGGCCGCGCGCAGCGGCTTCTCCCCCATGTTGACCAGCGCCACCGACCGGCCCTGCACGGCCACGCCGACGATGGCCCAGTCGATCCCGCGCTTGCGGAACTTCTGGAACGCCCAGCCGGCCGCGGCCGGCTTGGGCACCCGGATCTCGGTGAGCAGCTCGTCGGGCTCCAGCGCGGTCTCGAACAGGCCGCCGAAGAAGTCCGCCGCCGCGATCTGCCTGACGCCGGCCGGCCCGCGGGCGACCAGCGTCGCGTCCAGCGCCAGCACGACGGCCGACAGGTCGCAGGCCGGGTCGGCGTGCGCCAGCGACCCGCCGATCGTGCCGCGGTGGCGGATCTGCGGGTCACCGACCAGCCCGGCGGCGTGGGCCAGCAGCGGAGCCTTCTCGCGGACCAGCTCGGAGGCGGTCAGGTCGGCGTGCCGCGTGGTCGCGCCGATCACCAGCTCGCCGTTCTCGCTGGTGATCCCGCTCAGCTCGGTCAGCCTGCCGATGTCGATGAGCACCTCGGGGGCGGCCAGCCGCAGCTTCATCATCGGCAGCAGCGAGTGCCCGCCGGCCAGCAGCTTGGCGTCGTCGCCGTGCTCGCCGAGCAGCTCCAGCGCGGTCTCGAACAGGCCGCCGAAGAAGTCCGCCGCCGCGATCTGCCTGACGCCGGCCGGCCCGCGGGCGACCAGCGTCGCGTCCAG
>DASXME010000313.1:0-6742 GCA_036495825.1 Streptosporangiaceae bacterium | reverse complement strand
CCTGCGGCGCGGCGTGCCGTGAGCGGAGCGCGAGCCACGCCAGCCAGTCCCCTGCAGCGGGGAAACGCGAGGGCGGTCGTTCGCGCAGCCGACATTCGGCGGGAGCCGACAGTCGGCGTAGCGGGCGACCGCCCTCAGTGCCCATGCAGCCTCCGCGGCGCGGCGTGCCGTGAGCGGAGCGCGAGCCACGGTCGCCCGTCCCCTGCGACGCGGCGAGCCGTGAGCGGAGCGCGAGCCACGCCAGCCAGTCCCCTGCAGCGGGGAAACGCGAGGGCGGTCGTTCGCGCAGCCGACCTTCGGCGGGAGCCGACAGTCGGCGTAGCGGGCGACCGCTCCCGATGCGTCCCCAAGCCTCAACCACCCAGCACCCTAGCAAACCCACCGTCCCGCACCACCCGAAGATCCTCGGCGTACTTGAGCACCGCCCCCGCCGTCTGCTCCGCGGCCCCCGCATCCAGTTCGGTCACCCCGAGCACCAGCAGCGCCCCCGCCCAGCTGATCGCCTCAGCCACGCCCGGCGGCTTGGCCAGGTCGAGTTCCCGCAGCCGGGCCACGCCGCCCGCGACCTGCGAGGCCAGCGACGCATCCGCCCCCGGCACCCGCCGCCGGATGATCTCGGCGACCCGCTCGACGTCCGGATAGTCGATCCAGTGATACAGACAGCGCCGCTTGAGCGCGTCGTGCAGATCCCGGGTGCGATTGGAGGTCAGCACCACGACCGGCGGCCGCACCGCCCGCCGCGTGCCCAGCTCCGGAATGGTCACCGCCGCCTCGGCCAGCAGCTCGAACAAGAAGGCCTCGAACTCGTCGTCCCCCCGGTCGACCTCGTCGATCAGCAGGATGGCCGGCCGCGGCCCGTCGTGCTCCAGCGCGCTCAGCAGCGGCCGGGGGAGCAGGTAATCGCGGCTGAACAGGTCGGCCTCGCGCAGCGTCTCGCCGTGCGACTCGGCCAGCCGGATGGCCAGCAGCTGCCGCGGATAGTTCCATTCGTACAGTGCCTCGGCCGAGCTGAGCCCTTCGTAGCATTGCAGCCGGATCAGCGGCGTCTCCAGCGCGGCGGCCAGCGCCTTCGCCGCCTCGGTCTTGCCCACCCCCGGCTCGCCTTCCAGCAGGATCGGCTGGCTCATCCGGGCGGCCAGGAACAGCGCGGTGCCCAGCGACGAGTCGGCCAGGTAGTCCGCCTGGTCCAGCGCGCCGATCAAGGCGGGCACGTCGGGCAGCCGGGTGATCAGCTCGTCGTTCACGTGATCGCCAGGTCGGTCCGCAGCGGCCGGCCCTGGATGGCGCGCCATACCGCGGCCGGGGTCAGCGGCATGTCGGCGTGCCGCACACCGAACGGTGCCAGCGCATCGATCACCGCGTTGACGACGGCGGCGGGGGAGCCCACCGTGGCGGACTCGCCGACGCCCTTGGCGCCGATCGGATGGTGCGGCGAGGGCGTGACCGTGGCGCCGAGCTCCCAGGACGGGCACTCCATCGAGGTGGGCAGCAAGTAGTCCATGAACGAGCCGCCCAGGCAGTTGCCGTCGCTGTCGAAGGCGATCACCTGCATCAGCGCCATGCCGAGCCCGTCGGCCAGGCCGCCGTGTACCTGCCCCTCGACGATCATCGGGTTGATCCGCACCCCGCAGTCGTCCACCGCGATGAACCGGCGCACGGTGACCTCCCCCGTGTCAGGGTCCACGTCTACCACGCAGATGTAGGCGCCGAACGGGAACGTGAGGTTCGGCGGGTTGTAGACCGTGCTGGCGTCCAGGTGGCCCTCCACGCCGTTCGGCAGTTCCAGGCCGGAGTGCGCCGCCATCGCGATCTCGGCGATGCTTTTGCCTGGGCCTGGGTCGCCCCGGACCCGCCAGCGGCCCTGGGTCCACTCCAGGTCGTCGGCGGAGGCTTCGAGCATCGCCGCGGCCACGATGCGGGCGCGCTCGCGCACCTTGCGCGAGACGATCGCGGCGGCCGCGCCGGACACCGGGGTCGACCGGGAGCCGTAGGTGCCGAGCCCGAACGGCGTGCGGTCGGTGTCGCCGTGCACGACCTCGACGTCGTCCGGGGACAGGCCGAGTTCCTGGGCGACGATCTGGGCGAACGTCGTCTCGTGCCCCTGGCCCTGGGTCTGCACCGAGATGCTGAGCACCGCCTTGCCGGTGGGGTGCACGCGCAGGTCGGCGCCGTCGGCCATGCCGAGGCCGAGGATGTCCATGTGGCCGCGCGGGCCGGCGCCGACCGCCTCGGTGAAGAAGCTGATCCCGATGCCCATCAGCCTGTCCGGCTTGGCGCCGTCGCCGGCCGGCGGCGCGGCGAGCGCGCGCTGCCGCCGCTCGTGCTGCTCGCGGCGCAGCTCCGGGTAGTCGGCGATGTCCATGGCGAGCCGCAGCGCGCGCGGGTAGTCGCCCGAGTCGTACTCCCAGCCGGTCGCCGAGGTGTAGGGGAACTGCGCGGGCCGCAGCAGGTTCTTCATCCGCAGCTCGGCCGGGTCGACGTCAAGCTCGCGGGCGAGCACGTCCACCATGCGCTCGACCAGGTAGACCGCCTCGGTGATGCGGAACGAGCAGGAGTACGCGACGCCGCCCGGCGCCTTGTTCGTGTAGACCCCGGTGACCTCGCAGTGTGCCGTCGTCAGCCCGTAGGAGCCGGTGAACACGCCGAAGAACCCGGCCGGGAACTTGGTCGGCTGGGCGGCGCCGTTGAACGCGCCGTGGTCGGCCAGCACCTTGACCCGCAGGCCGAGGATGGTGCCGTCGCGGCGGGCGGCGATCTCGCCGTGCATGTGGTAGTCGCGGGCGAACGAGGTGCTCATCAGGTTCTCCGAGCGGTCCTCCATCCACTTGACCGGATGCCCGGTGATGATCGAGCCGACCACCGCGCAGATGTACCCGGGATAGATGCCTACCTTGTTGCCGAACCCGCCGCCGACGTCCGGCGAGATGATCCGGATCTTGTGCTCGGGAAGCCCGGTGACCAGCGCGTACATCGTCCGGTGCGCGTGCGGTGCCTGGCTGGTGGACCAGACCGTGAGCTTGCCGGTCACCGGGTCCAGGTCGGCGACCGTGCCGCAGGTCTCCAGCGGCGCGGGGTGCACCCGCGGGTACAGCATGTCCTGGGCCAGCACCACGTCGGCGGCGGCGAAGATCTCGTCGGTGCGGGCCCGGTCGCCGGCCTCCCAGTCGAAGATCCGGTTATCGGCCTTGCCCTCGATGTCGTCCCTGATCACCGGGGCGTCGGGGTCCAGCGCGTGGTGCGCGTCGACGACCGGCGGCAGCGGCTCGTAGTCGACGTCGATCAGCTCGAGCGCGTCCCTGGCCGCGTACCGGTCTTCGGCCACCACGAAGGCGACCTCCTGCCCCTGGAATCGCACCTTGTCGGTGGCCAGCACGGCCTGCACGTCCTGGGAGAGGGTCGGCATCCAGGCCAGCGTGCGGCCGGCCAGCGTCTCGCCGGTGATGACCGCCCTGACCCGCGGGTGCGCCTCCGCCGCGGACGTGTCGATGGCGGTGATCCGCGCGTGCGCGACGGGGCTGCGCAGCACTGCCCCGTGCAGCATGCCCGGCAGTTGGATGTCGTCTACGTAGCAGCCCTTCCCCCGGATGAACCTGGCGTCCTCCTTACGGCGAATGGGTCCGTAGGCACCGTTCGGAAAATTCGGTGTGACGGTGCTCAACCGACGTCCTCCTGCCCGGTTCCCGCGGCGCCTGGCTCGCCCGCTTCGCCGGGCGGCCGGTCGTGCTTGGCCGCCCAGAGGACCGCGCGGATGATGTTCTCGTAGCCGGTGCACCGGCAGATCTGGCCGGAGATCGCCTCGCGGATCTCGTCGGCCGAGGGGTCGGGCTGGCGGTCGAGCAGCCAGCGCGCGGTCATCATCATGCCCGGCGTGCAGAATCCGCACTGCAGCCCGTGGCATTCGCTGAAGCCCTGCTGCACCGGATCCAGGTCTGTGCCGCGGGCCAGGTCCTCCACGGTGCGGACGCGGTGACCGTCGGCCATGGCGGTGAGCACCGTGCAGGATTTCACCGGGGTCTCGTCCAGCCAGACCACGCACGCGCCGCAGTTGGACGTGTCGCAGCCCCAGTGCGAGCCGGTCAGGCCCAGGTGGTCGCGCAGGAAGTGGATGAGCAGCAGCCGCGGCTCGACGTCGGCGGTGTGCTCGGCGTCGTTGACGGTCAGCGTGACCCGCACGTCGTCCCCTTCGCCCGGCGCAAAGCGCGGTGCAGCGCCCTGGTGGTCAGCACGGCGGCCAGATGACGCCGGTAGTCCGCGGGCCCGCGCTGGTCAGAGACGGGATGGCAGTGCTCGGCGGCGATCTGGCCGGCCTGGCTGAAGGCGTCGCCGGTGGCCGCCGACCCGCGCAGCGAATCCTCGGCCTCGGCCGCGGCGAAGTGCTCGGCGCCGACGGCGGCCAGGCCGATCCCGGCGTCGGTGATCGTGTCGCCGTCCAGCCAGAGCGCGGCGCCCGCGGCGCCGACCGGCCAGTCGCCCGCCCGGCGCTTCACTTTCTCGTACGCGCTGCCGCTGCCCGGCCTGATCGGCACCCGGATCTCGGTGAGCAGCTCGTCGTGCGCGACCACGGTCTCGTACGGCCCGAGATGGAATTCCCTGGCCGGCACGGTGCGGGAGCCGCCGGCGCCGCTGACCACCATCGTGGCCCGGACGGCGGCGAAGACCGCGGTCAGGTCTTCGGACGGGTCGGCCTGGCAGAGCGAGCCGCCGATCGTGCCGCGGTTGCGCACGATCGGGTCGGCGATGACCCGCTCGGCGTCGTGCAGGATCGGGAAGTGCCGGCCGGCCAGCGCCGAGCCGAGCAGCTCCGCGTGCCTGGTCAGCGCGCCCATCCTCAGCTCGCCGCCCTCGACCTTCAGGTAGGCCAGCTCGGCCAGGTCGTTGATGTCGACCAGGGTCTCGGGCTGGGCCAGCCTGAGCTTCATCATCGGGATCAGGCTATGGCCGCCCGCCAGCACCCGGCACTCCGGTCCGAACTTGGCCAGCAGCGCGAGCGCGTGCGCGACGCTGGTCGCCCTCTCGTACTCAAAGTGCGCGGGAACCTGCATCGGCAGTCCTTCCGGCGATCCGGCGCGGCCTGCGGGGGCGGGCGGGGTCGACAGGCCGATCATCCCCCGGCCGCGGCGGGCTCGCAACGACCGGCCCGCCGGGTCCGAGGTTGCGCGGTGACCGGGGCAGGACGATTGTCTCTAGCTATGACGCTCACGCAGCTGAACGTGTTCGTGCTAGTCGCCCGGCTGGGATCGGTGACGGCCGCGGCGAGCGCGCTGAACGTCAGCGAGCCTGCCGTCTCCCAGGCGCTCGCCGCGCTCCGTCAGCACCTCGGTGACCAGCTCGTGGTCCGCAGCTCCGGCGGCATGACGCTGACGCCGGGCGGCGCCAGGCTGCTGAGCACCGCGTCGCAGATCGTCGCGCTGGGCGCGGAGGCGCAGGCCGCCGTGCGCGCCGCGCAGGGGGCGCCGGAGCAGTTGCGCCTGGTGGCCTCCTCGACGATCGCTGAGTTCGCCATCAGCCCGCTGCTGGAGGCGTTCACCCGGCGGTTCTCCGGCGGCGTCGAGGTGTCGTCGGGGGTGGCCAAGGACAGCGAGATGGCGGTGCTGGTGGCCAACCGGCTCGCCGACGTCGCGCTCGGGGTGACGGTGGCCCGGGATCCGCAGCTGCAGGTGATCAGCGAGCCGATATTCAGGTACAAGATGATCGTGGTGACCGCGGCGCAGGCCAAGCCGCGCGGCGCGGCGAGCCAGTGGCTCTGGTTCGTCGACCCGTCGGGCACCGACCCGGGCAGCGACACCGGGAGCCTGCTGCGCGCGCTGCGCGTTCCCGAGTCGCGGGTCCGGGTCTTCCCCAACCAGACCGCCGCCTGGGCCGCCGTCGCCGACGGCTCCGGCGTCGCCCCGGCGGCCTCGCACCTGGTCGCGCACCAGCTCCGCCGCGGCGAGCTGTCGGTGCTGAACGTGCCGGGCGCGCCGGTGGACGCCTGCTGGCACGTGACCACGCTGAACAAGGAGCACCGGCCGGCCGCGGCGGGCTCGCTGCGGCATTTCCTCGGCCGGCCGGAGGCCATGCACCTGATGCGCTCGCCCACCGAGGGCATCCCGCCGTCCCGCTTCCGGCCGCCGGTATACGTGACGATCTGGAGCTAGCCCGGGTCGCCCGTCATCTTGGCTTCATGTTCGGCGACTAGGCAAGACGTGTGCGGGTTGCCCTCAGGCGAGCAGTTATCCACGGCGGCAGTCACCGGTCACGCACGCGCCGGCGCCTGCGTGACCGGCTGTGGGTGCGGATCACGTCCGGCGCGATCGCGGTGTTCCTCGTGATCGTCGGCTGGTCGGTGGGCCATGCGCTGACCGTTCCCGGCGGCGGCTCGGTCTCGGAACGGCTGGCCGAATG
This sequence comes from Streptosporangiaceae bacterium, assembly GCA_036495825.1. Classification (GTDB taxonomy): domain Bacteria; phylum Actinomycetota; class Actinomycetes; order Streptosporangiales; family Streptosporangiaceae; genus PALSA-505. The sequence goes on along the minus strand of DASXME010000313.1, from coordinate 358 downwards.
GGCCAGGGATCACTACCTTGGTCCGGTGGTGACCTTCGGCGAGTGGCTGAGCTACTCGGCGCCGAAGAAGGGCGGCAAACCCTCGTTCGCGCTGACCGGCGGCCCCACCGCCAGCTCCTCCCCGACGGCCGCGCAGCACAAGACGCCGGCCGAGCTGTACCCTCCGCCGCCCAGGCTCGCGTCGTTCGCAGGCAGGCCGCTGCCGGGTGAGGGCAGCTGGCGGGTGCTGGGCACAGTGCACGGCGATCCCGCCATGTACGGCACCTACCTGCGCGCCAGCCGCGTGTACTCGTCCTACGTGGCCGGCATCGTCTCGATGAACCAGAGCCTGCTGCGGTTCGAGCTGCGGCCGGGCGCC
>DASXME010000312.1:0-5209 GCA_036495825.1 Streptosporangiaceae bacterium | reverse complement strand
GGTCGGCCCGTGCCATCCGGGCGCTTTGCGCCGCCCGGGCGCTTCGCGCCGTCCGGACGGGGTGCGCCGCGGCGGGTGCTGGACTCCGGCGCCGTGGTGGGGATGCTGTGCGAGATCACCGACTCGGGCGTCGCGCCCGGGGCCGGCCCGTCGGTGACCGGCGCACCGGTCGCGCCCGGGCCCGTCGGTGGCATCCCGGTCTTCGAGGCGCCCGCGTTCTGCCGCTCCTGCAGCAGTTCGACCCGGCTCTGCACGTCGAACGGGATGATCGTGGCCGCGGAGCGCGGGATGCGGCTCACCGCGCCGGCGATCTTGTCGGCGGTGCGGTCGTGCAGGAAGCGGCCGAGGAACTGCGAGTAGCTGCGCCGGGGCAGGACCACGGTCACGTGCGTACCTGGCACCTCGACCTCGTGGCTGACCAGGTCGCTGGCCGCCTTGACCAGCCTGCGGTCGGGGACATCGACGAAGTCCAGCACCACGCCGCGGTCGGCGGCGGTCCACTGGTCGCGGAGCAGGTCGGCCCGGGCGCTGTCGATCACGAAGTGCACCGCGCGCAGCGTGGTCGGCCGCAGGCTGCGCGCGTACCGCAGCCCGGCCAGCGTGGCCAGGTCGAAGCTGTCCACGAAGACGAATACGGTCCGGCGGGAGTAGGCCGGCGCGGGCGGCGGCTGATGCCCGGTGATCGTGGTCAGCACCTCCGCCTCCATCGCGTACTCCCGGTTCAGCCGGATCAGAGCCGGGACCAGGACGGCGAAGAGCACGACCACGATCCAGGCGCCCTCGGTGAACTTGACCACCGCGAAGATCGCCACCACGATCGCGGTCATCCCGCCCGAGGCCGCGTTGATGATGAACCGGCGCCGCCAGCCCCGCTCCCTGCGGCGCAGGTGATACCGGGCCATGCCGAAGCCCGCCATGGTGAACGCGGTGAACACGCCGATCGCGTACAGCGGTACCAGGTCGTTGACGTTGGAGCCGCGGATGATCAGCAGGGCGATCGAGACGATCGTCAGCACGACGATCGCGTTGGAGAACACCAGCCGATGGCCGCGCTTGAGCAGCCACCGCGGCAGGAACGCGTCGCCGGCCACGTAGCTGGCCAGGAACGGGAAGCCGTTGAAGCTGGTGTTCGCGCCGGTGTAGAGGATCAGCGCCGTCGCGGCCTGGACGAAGTAGAACAGCACCCGGCCGAATCCGCCGCCGAAGGCGAGTGTGGCCTCCTGGGCGAGGATCGTCGGGGCGCCGGAGCGGAACGGCGTGGCGTGGGTCACGTGCGCCAGCCAGGAGATGCCGGCCACCAGCGTGCCCAGGATGATGCCCTCGGTGACCAGCACCCGGCGGGCGTTGATTCCCTCCGGCGGGCGGAACGCGCCGACCGCGTCGCTGACCGCCTCGATGCCGGTCAGCGACGCGCCGCCGTTGGCGAACGCGCGGAGCAGGGTGAAGATCATGGCGACGCTGATCAGCCCGGCCGTGCCGTTGCCGATCTGGTAGGTGCCGTGCAGCGCGTGCGGGTTGACCTGGTGGAGCGTCCCGAGGATCTCCCTGACCAGGCCGACCGCGATCACCAGCAGGACCGACCCGACGAACAGGTAGGTCGGCACGGCGAACGCGCGCCCGGCCTCGCGGAGGCCGCGCAGGTTGCCGAAGCACAGCAGCAGGATCACGCCGATCGTGATCTCCAGGCCGTACGGGCTCAGGGCCGGGAACGCCGAGACGACCGCGGCCGTGCCCGCGGCCGTCTGCACGGCCACCGTGACCACGTAGTCGATCAGCAGCGCCACGGCCGCGACCTGGGCGATTCGCGGGCCGAAGTTCTCCCGCGCCACCACGTAGGACCCGCCCGGCCTGATGTAGACCATCACGACCTCGCGGTAGGAGAGCACCACGAGCGTCATGACGAACAAGATGACCAGGGTCATCGGCAGGATCAGGGCGAACGCCGCCAGTCCGGCCATCGGCAGCAGCGCGATGAGGATTTCCTCGGTGCCGTAGGCCGACGAGGAGATGCCGTCCGGCGACAGCACGCCGAGCGCCAGCGGCTTGGACAGCCGCTGCTCCGACAGCTGCTCGTTGACCAGCGGCCGGCCCAGCAGCCGCCGCTTCACCGAGTAGGAGAGGCCCTCGGGCGCGGCCGTGCGCTGGCCGAGCAGCGTCGCCGTCTTGCGCATGGCCACCTAAACCAGTCCTCCCCCGCCCAACGTGCTTTCACGGCCCTTCATACCACCGGCGCCGCGCTCGGTGAACGGCACTGCCGCCGCAAGCTGCGTGAGTAGTTAACCGTGGCATGGTAATCATGTCGTGATCGCTACCGAGGGGAACGCACGCCAATGACCGCGACCCCGGCCGCCGCCCCGCTTCCCGAGATGGGCAGCAGCCGTACCCTGAACCTGTCCGCGCTGCTCGGGCGCCCGCTCACCGCCCGCGACGGAGAGTCGCTCGGCCGCCTGTCCGACGTCATCGTCCGCCTCCGAGGGGCTGAGCATCCGCTGGTAACCGGCCTGGTTGGCGCGGTCGGCGGACGGCAGGTCTACGTGCCGATGGAGCAGGTCAGCTCGCTGGACGCCGAGGAGCTCAGGCTGACCAGCGCCCGGCTCGACCTGCGCCGGTTTGAGCGGCGCGACGGCGAGGTGCTGCTGCGGGCCGACGTGCTCGGGCACCGGCTGATCGACGTGGAGAACGCGCACCTGGTCCGCGCGGCGGACCTGCAGCTGGCCCGCCGGGAGCAGGAGTGGGTGCTGTCCGGGGTGGACACCCGGCGCCGCCCGGCGCGGCTGCTCCAGCTGGTCGGGCTGGGCGGGCACCGGCCCGAGCCGGGAGTCTTCCGTGACCAGGGGCAGTTCGAGGCGCTGATCGGGCACGCCGGGAGCGCGGTGCTGCGCGGCCCGTTCGCGCGGATCCGCGGCCTGAAGCCCGCCCAGATCGCGGACCTGCTGGAGGATGCCTCCAAGGCGGAGGAGACCGAGATCCTGGGCCGCGTGCACGTCGACCCTGAGCTTGAGGCCGACGTCTTCGAGGAGCTCGACGACGACCTCGCCACCCGGCTGCTCGGCGCGCGGTCGGACGCCGAAGCGGCCGAGGTGCTCAGCCGGATGCGTGCCGACGACGCCGCCGACGCGATCGCCGAGCTGCCGCAGCGCCGCCGCCAGCCGGTGCTCGACCTGCTCCCGGCCGGCCAGCGGACCAAGGTGCTGACCCTGATGGGATTCAACCCGACCAGCGCCGGCGGCCTGATGGGCATGGACTTCCTGGCGCTGGCCGCGGACACGCCGGCGGGCGAGGTGCTGGCCGCGGTCCGCCGGGCCGGCAACCTGCAGCCGGAGGCGCTGACCAGCGTGCACGCGATCAGCGAGCAGGGACGGCTGCTCGGCGTGGCGCGGCTGGTCGCGGTGGTGCAGGCCGATCCCGGCGTCAGGTTGATCGAGGTCAGCGACACCGACCCGGTCCGGGTCGGGGCCGACACCGACGTGGTGGACGTCGCGGTGCTGATGACCGACTACAACCTGATCACGATCCCGGTCGTGGACGAGCTCTGCCAGATGCTCGGCGTGATCACGGTGGACGACGTGCTTGAGGTCACGCTGCCCGAAGACTGGCGTCGTCGCGAGGCCGCCGAGCCGCCGGACGCGCACCGCGGAGAGGCTCAGTGACGGAGCGGCCCGGCGAGCCACCCGCAGAGAAGCTCAGCGAACGGCCCGCGGAGCAGCCAGCCCAGCGGCCAGCACCCCGGCCCGCCGAGCGGCCTGAGCGCCAGCCAGCTCAGCGGCCCGCGGAGCAGCCGGCAGAGCAGCCAGATCAGCGGCCGGGGCCCCCGCCGGCCGAGCGGCCCGCGCCCCAGCCGGCGGAGCGGCCCGCGCCCCAGCCGGCGGAGCGGCCCGCGGCTCAGCTCTCGCCGCCGAGCGCGGTGCTCGACGAGGCGCATCTCGGCGATATCGAGGGCGCGCTCGGCCGCATCAGGATCGACCAGGAGAGCTACGGCGGCATGCGCCGCCGGCTGGTGACGTTCCTGGCCATCGTCGGGCCCGGCCTCATCGTGATGGTCGGCGACAACGACGCCGGCGGCGTGTCCACCTACGCGCAGGCCGGGCAGAACTACGGCTACAGCCTGCTCTGGGTGCTGCTGCTGCTGATCCCGGTGCTGATCGTCAACCAGGAGATGGTGGTCAGGCTGGGCGCGGTCACCGGCGTCGGCCACGCGCGGCTGATCATCGAGCGGTTCGGCCGGTTCTGGGGGGCGTTCAGCGTCGGGGACCTGTTCGTGCTGAACTTCCTGACGATCGTCACCGAGTTCATCGGGGTGCGACTGGCGCTGGACTACTTCGGGGTCAGCCCGTTCATCTCGGTGCCGGCCACCGCCGTCCTGCTGGTCGGCATCACCGCGAGCGGCAGCTTCCGCCGCTGGGAGCGGGCCATGCTCGCGTTCATCGCGGTCAGCCTGCTGCTGATTCCGCTGGCGCTGGCCTCGGGCCCGCACTACGGCTCGATCTTCGGCCACTTCGTGCTGCCCGGTGTGCAGGGCGGGGTCAGCTCGGACGCGGTGCTGCTGATCATCGCGATCGTGGGCACCACGGTCGCCCCCTGGCAACTGTTCTTCCAGCAGTCCAACGTGATCGACAAGCGGATCACCCCGCGGTTCATGGCCTACGAGCGGGCCGACACCACGCTGGGCTCGCTGGTCGTGGTGGGCGGCGCGTCCGCGCTGGTCGTGGTGGCCACCTACGCGGTCAGGGGCACCCGCCTGGCCGGGCACTTCACCGACGCGCTCGGGGTGGCGCACGCGCTAGGGCGGCACAGCGGCGCGCTGGCCGGCATCTTCTCGATCGTGCTGCTCGACGCGAGCATCATCGGCGCGGCCGCCGTCACGCTGTCGACCAGCTACGCGTTCGGCGACGTGTTCGGCCTGAAGCACTCGCTGCACCGCACCTTCCGCGAGGCCAGGCCGTTCTACGCCAGCTACACCGGTGTCGTCGTGCTGGCCGCGGTCATCGTCCTGATCCCCGGCGCCCCGCTCGGCCTGATCACCACCAGCGTGCAGGCGCTGGCCGGGGTGCTGCTGCCCAGCGCCACTGTGTTCCTGCTGCTGCTGTGCAACGACCCCGAAGTGCTCGGCCCGTGGGTGAACCCGCGCTGGCTCAACCTGCTGGCCACCGTCATCGTGGGCATCTTGCTGATGCTGTCCGGCACGCTCATGGCCACCACGGTCTTCCCG
>DASXME010000311.1:0-9847 GCA_036495825.1 Streptosporangiaceae bacterium | reverse complement strand
ATCTGGCTCGGGCGCAGTGCGGAGCGCGCTACGCCGCGATAGTCTCCTTTTATTGCCCTGAGTAATCATAGGAGAACACCTCGTGATCGGCCGCCCCCAGGCCTCAGATGGCGCACAGGTGAAGACGGGCACTGTCCGTTATCAAACGGACACTGTTCGTGATACTTCGGGCTCTCCAGACACCTCGGACACTTCCCCCGATACGGACGGTAACCGGGGTGATCCGGGTTCCCCGGCCGGGGAAACGGCCGACCACACCCGAGCCGATCGGGCCGTCGAACCGGGCCACATCGCTCAGGGCGACCCGGTAGCCCGAGCCGATGGCGGGCCCGGCGCCGCGCCCGCGCCATCGCCGCCCGCCCGCCGCCCGCCCGTGCCCAGCCAGCCGGCCCGCCCGGCGCGGTCACCGGCTCCGGGGCCACCGGAGCCTGCGATACGGCCGCCCGCCCCTGGTCGGGCAGAGCCCGCCACCCGGCCGCCGGTCCCGGACGAGCCTGAGCATCCGACCCGGCCACTCAGAATCGGGCAATGGACGACGCCCGCCCCATCACCCGCGCGCCGCCCCCGCAAATCCCGGCGATCCGCTCCCGGCCCCGCACCGTGGCCTGCTGAGGCCGCCCCGGCGGCTCCGCAAGGCCAGCCACCAGCACCGGAGTCGTCCCGGCGGTCGACATCCCGGGGTCGGCGGTCTGCGCCGGAGCGCTCGCCCGGCCCCGCCGTCAGCCCGGCCACGGGCGGCCGGCTTGCCGGTGTTGCCGCCGCGCTCATTGTGCTGAGCGTCGTCCCGCTCGCCCTGCTGCAGCTGCCGGACCTGATCGCCTCCGGAATGTCCGCGGCTACCCTGGCGCGCATCGCCGGCCCGAACGGCGCGGCGGACCTGGTCCGCGCGGCCGGGCTGACCTTGCCCATCATGGTCTGCGTCGTGCCGGTAGGCGGGCTGCTGGCCCGCCAGCACCGGGCCTGGCCCACGCTGCTGGCCGGCGTCGTCCTGATCGGGTGCGCCGACCTGCTGGGCGACTCGGCGCGTACGGTGACGCTGATCGGCCTGGACCGGGCCCTATACGGACTCGGGGCCGGACTCGCCCTGCCCGCGTCGCTCGCCGTCGCCTGGGAGCGCTCCGGCCGCTGGCGCCGGCTGCTGTCCCGCTGCTGGACGGTGATCATGCTGGTCAGCCTGCTCGGTGCGGTGCCGCTGCTGCGCGACCGGCTGACCGGCGGTCACTGGCAGGCTGCCCTGCAGCCGCTGCCGTGGCTCACCGCGGTCGCGCTGGCCGCCGCGGCCGCGTACGTCGCGGCCACCGGCGGCTCGGGGCCGCCGCCGCGGGCCGCGGTCACGCCGGCCGAGCGGTCTCAGCTCGCCCTGCTCGCCGTCCCTGCCATCGGGCTCGCCGCGCTTGACGTGGGGGTGGCCGAGCAGCCGGCCAGTCCTGCCGCGGCGATGGCGGCGGCGGGCGTCGCGGTGCTGGTGCTGGCCGGGCTGGCCATGACGACCTCAGCCGACGCGGTCACCGGAGGCAACCGGGGCAAGCGCGGCCGGCTCTGCTTCCCGCTGGCCGGCGCGGCCTGCGGATTCGCGATCGCGCCCACCGCAGGTGCGATCGCCAGCCTGCGGCCGCTGGCCGCGGGACCGCACCCCGCCCTCCGGGGGTTCCTGCTGCCGCTCGCCGTCGCGGCCGCGAGCTGCGTCGTCGCCGCCGGTATCGCCGCGCTCTGCCACCGGGGCCCCGACACGCCGGCCCGTGACCGGGCCGGCGCGCACGCCGGCGCTCATGCGGCGGCGCACCGGGGGAGCGGCGGCGCGCTGCGGCTGGTCCTGGCCGGCCTGCTGCTGGCCGCGGCCGGGCTGGTCACGGCCAGGGCGACGGGGCCCGCGGGCAGCCAGGCCGGGCTGGCGGCCGGTTACGGCTTGGCTGCCGGCGGGCTCGGGCTGGCGCTGTGCTCGGCGATTGCCGAGGCCACGGCGGCCGGGGCGATGGCCGGACTGTCGCTGATCGTGGCCGGCGCGCTGACCGGCAACCTGGTCGCCGGGGCGATCCAGATCCGGATGATCGGCTCGATCACGGCGGGAGCAGCAGGAGCGGCAGGCAGCGCGGCAGCGGACGCGGCGGGCAGCGCGGAAAGCGTGCTGACCCGGGCCACGTCGCTGTGGGAACTCGTCGCGTCCGGGGCCGTCGTGGCTGCCGCGGTCGCCGCGTTGTTCATCGGCCGGGCACACCATGACCAAGAAGAGGTGCCCGGGCGCGGGTAAGCTTTGGCACGCGCTGGACGAATTCTCGAGCGCGCCTGAGCCCGCCCCATGGCGATCACGAGGAGCATGGTTTTGCCCGAACGCACCCTAATCCTGATAAAGCCGGACGGTGTTCGTCGCGGCCTCATCGGCAGCGTCATTTCCCGGCTAGAAGGCAGAGGCCTGCGGATCGTGGCCATGCAGTTGCGCACTCTTGATCGCGACACGGCTCAGCAGCACTACGCCGAGCATCTCGGCAAGCCGTTCTTCGAGTCGCTGATCGAGTTCATCACCTCGAGCCCGCTGGTTTCCCTGGTGGCGGAGGGTCCCGGCGCGATCGAGGCGTTCCGCGCGCTGGCCGGCGCGACCAACCCGCTGGCGGCCACGCCGGGCACCATCCGCGGTGATCACGCGTTGCAGGTTACTGAGAACGTCGTGCACGGGTCGGACTCGCCGGATTCGGCCGAACGGGAAATCAAGATCTTCTTCCCGGAGCTCGTTTAACTACGGCGTTGCTGGTCGATGTACGGCACATGGCCACGGTCGGGCCTGCGGGGCGCCGACCGGGGTATCTGAGCACTGACAACCCACAGGATCGTCCTGGAAGGTTCTGTTCGTTATGAGCAACGCGCTTGCGTTTCTCGGCCGTGACATGGCGGTCGATCTCGGCACCGCGAACACCCTGGTGTACGTCCGCGGCCGCGGGATCGTGCTCAACGAACCCTCGGTGGTCGCGCTCAACACCAACAACGGCCAGATCGTCGCGGTCGGCGTGGAAGCCAAACGCATGATCGGCCGGACGCCCGGCAACATCGTCGCGATCAGACCGCTCAAGGACGGCGTCATCGCCGACTTCGACGTCACCGAGCGGATGCTGCGCTACTTCATCCAGAAGGTGCACAAACGCCGGCACATGGCCAAGCCCCGGATCGTGGTCGCCGTCCCCAGCGGCATCACCGGGGTGGAGCAGAGCGCGGTCAAGGAGGCCGGCCACCAGGCGGGCGCCCGCCGCGTCTACATCATGGAAGAGCCGATGGCGGCGGCCATCGGGGCCGGCCTGCCGATCAACGAGCCGACCGGCAACATGGTGGTGGACATCGGCGGCGGCACCACCGAGGTCGCGGTGATCTCGCTGGGCGGCATCGTGACCTCGCAGTCGATCAGGGTCGGCGGCGACGAGCTCGACCAGGCGATCATCACCTTCGGCAAGAAGGAGTACTCGCTGATGCTGGGCGAGCGCACCTCCGAAGAGATCAAGATGGCGCTCGGCTCCGCCTACCCCACGACGGACGAGCCGCATGCGGAAATCCGCGGCCGGGACCTGGTCAGCGGACTGCCGAAGACGATCGTGATCTCGGCGGAGGAAATCCGCCGGGCGATCGAGGAACCGGTCAACCTGATCGTCGACGCGGTCAAGACCACGCTGGACAAGTGCCCGCCCGAGTTGGCCGGCGACGTCATGGACCGCGGCATCGCGCTGACCGGCGGCGGCGCGCTGCTGCGCGGGCTCGATGAGCGGCTCCGCGAAGAGACCGGCATGCCCATCTACGTGGCCGAGAACCCGCTGGACTCGGTGGTCCTCGGCACCGGGAAGTGCGTCGAGGACTTCGAGACCCTGCGCCAGGTGCTCGTGCCTGAATCCCGGCGCTGACCAGCACCGGTCCGCGCCGGCGTCGGCCCGCACCAAGCTGACCAGCGCCGACCAGCTGACCAGCGCCAGCCGGCCGGCCCCGGCGCGGCCGGCACCGCAGCCGAGATAACCGCAGCGAGGGAGACCAAGTGCAGGACAGCCGGCGGACGCGCCTGGTCCTGGGCGTGCTCCTGATCGCCGCGCTGGCGATGATCACGATCAGCTACCGGGGCGGCAGCTCGTCCCCGCTGAGCTCGCTGAGCAGCTTCGGCGCCTCGGTGTTCGGTCCCATCGAGAACATCACCGGAGACGTCACCCGGCCCGCCGCCCAGCTGGCGGACGGGGTCAAGGGCGCGCCGTCGGCTAACGCGAAGATCTCCGCTCTGCAGCAGGAGAACGCCCGGCTGCGCGCCGAGCTCAGCGCGGCCCAGCTGAGCAAGACCGAAGAGTCCCAGCTCAAGGGCCTGCTGTCGCTGGCCAGCCGGGGCGGCTACCGGGTCGTGGCCGCGAACGTGATCGCGACCGGGGCCAGCTACGAGGACACGGTCACGCTGGACGCCGGCAGCCTCGACGGCGTCCGGCCCAACCAGACCGTGCTCAACGCCGACGGCCTGGTCGGCCGGGTGGTCAGCGTCAGCTCGGTCACCTCGACCGTGATGCTCGCCAGCGACGCCTCCTCGGTGGTCGGCGCGCGGATGGCCGGGACCGGGGAGATCGGCGCGGTCACCGGCACCGGGAAGGGCCTGACCGGCCTGCGGCTGCAACTGTTCGACGCGACCGCGGTCCTGCAGCCGGGCCAGCAGCTCGTCACGTTCGGCTCGGTCGGCGGCAGCCCGTACGTGCCCGGCGTGCCGATCGGGACGATCACCCGGCTGGAGAGCTCGCCCGGCGCGCTGACGAAGGTGGCGCTGATCCGCTCCTTCGTCGACTTCACCTCGCTCGGCGTGGTCGGCGTGGTCATCGTCCCGCCGCGCACCAACCCCAGGGACTCGGTACTGCCGCCGCCGCCAAAGCCGACGCCGACCCCGACGGTCACGGTCACCGAGACCGCGACCCCCGGGCTCGGCCAGCAGTCAGCGACCCCCACCCCGGGCAGGACGGGCTGACATGCGCCGCGTGCTGCTGTCCGCCGTCCTGGTGCTCGTCGCGCTGGTGCTGCAGCTGAGCGTGCTCGGCCGGCTGTCGCTGCCCGGCGGCGTAACGCCCGACCTGGTGCTGCTCGTGGTGGTCGGGCTCGCCCTCAGCCACGGGCCGATGGCGGGGCTGATCACCGGGTTCTGCGCCGGTCTGGCCCTCGACATCGCCCCGCCGTCCGACCACCTGATCGGCCTGTACGCGCTCGTGTTCTGCCTGGTGGGCTACGGCTGCGGCCTGATCTCCGGCGAGCTGGAACGGTCGGTGCTGCTGCCGCTGGGCGCGGCGGGGCTCGGCGCGGCGGGCGGCGCCGCGCTGTACGCGGCGGCCGGCGTGATGCTGGGCAACCCGGAGGTCAGCGGCCAGGCGGTCCGGCACGTGCTGCCGCTGTCGGTGACCTACGACGTGCTGCTCAGCCCGTTCGTGCTCTACGGGGTGGCGCTGGCCAGCCGGGGGACGGCCAGGCTGGCCGGCGCGGTTGGCGGGGTCGGCGATCTTACCCCGGCGGCCGCCAAGCCGGTCGCAAGCCGCCCCGGCCGTACGCCGCGGATCCGCGTCGCCGCGGCCAGGCCGCGGGACGGCTGGATCGGCGGCGGCGGGTGGCTGGCGGCCAGCGCCGAGCTGGCCCGCAGCCGCCCGGCGACGGTCCGGCTGCATCTGAGCGGCCGCAACCACGGGCTGGCCAGCGCGGCCAGCGCGACAGGCGCCGCCAAAGCCGGCAGCAAGAGCGTGGCCCGGCTGCGGTTCGGCGCCGGCCGCCGCCGCGACGGCGTGCTCGGCAGCGGGCTGCTGCGCGGCGGCCTCACCGGCTTCAACGGCCTGACCGGCGTGACCGGCGGCGGCCTGACCGGCGGGGGGCTGCTCACCGGCGGGCTGCTCGGCGGCCGCAGCGCCTTCGGCCGCTCCGCCCGGCGGTCATGGCGGAACCCGGTCGGCCCGGCCCGGACCGGCCCGACCCGGTTCAGCCGCCGCCCCTCCTGGGGCCTGCGCACGACCAGCCCGGCGATCGGCAGCGCGCCGCGCAAGGGCTCGTTCTCCGGCGGCTCGGCCCGCCCCGGCTCCTACGGCGGCGGCGCCCCGCGCACCGGAACGCTGCGGACCGGCCTCACCCGACGGCGCATCTTCGGCACCGGTGCGTCCCGCAAGGCGCACAAGACGCATTTCACCGGCGGCGCGCCGCGCACAACGCACCTCGGCGGCGGGTCGTCCCGCGCGACACACCTGTCCGGCGGGTCGTCCAGCGGCGGCTCGTTCGGTGGCAACGCGCCCCGGCGCGGCGCGTTCAGCGGGTCATCGCGGCGCGGCTCGTTCGGCCGCGCCGCGCTGCGCCGGGCCGCGCCCCGCCGCGGGTCACTGCGCGGCGGCTCCCTGCGGCGTGCGCTGCTCGGCCGCCGCCGCTGGCACTCGCCCGCCGCCTCCAGGGTCGCCGCGCCCCGCCGCGGCTCGCTCAGCGGCGGCAGCGGGCGGCGCTCGATCCTCGGCATCCCGCTGCCGGGGCGCTCATCAGGAAGGTTCAGCAAGCGGACGAGGAAGCGGACAGGAGGCATGCGATGATCTCGGCGTCCCGGCGACGCCTGTGGGTGCTGCACCTGGTGGTGGTGGCGCTGCTGGTCGCGCTCGGCGTGCGGCTCTGGAACGTGCAGGTGGTCAACACCGCGACCTATACGCACCTGGCCGCGGCCGACGCGACCCAGCAGGTCGTGGTGCCGCCGGTCCGCGGCGAGATCCTGGACGACACCGGCCAGCCGCTGGTGGACAACAAGACGGCGCTCGTGGTCTCGGTGAACATAGCCAGGCTGGCGCGGCGCCCCGACGCCACCGCGGTGCTGACCCGGCTCGCCACGCTGCTGCATATGCCGCTCAAACTGCTCCAGGACAAGGTCAGGATCTGCACCGCGGGGGTCACCCCGCCCTGCTGGGCAGGCTCGCCGTACCAGCCGGTCCCCGTCGCCCAGCAGGTCTCCGACCAGGTCGCGCTGCAGATCATGGAGAACCAGCAGCGCTACCCCGACATCAGCGCGCAGGTGACGCCGGTAGCCGAATATCCGCAGCCGGACGGCGCGAACCCCGCGCAGGTGCTCGGCTACCTGCAGCCGATCACCCCGCAGGAGGTCAAGCAGCGGCACCTCACCGTGACCGGCTTCTCCGGCGTGGACCTGGTCGGCCAGGCCGGCCTGGAGGAGCAGTACGACTCCGCGCTGCGCGGCACGCCGGGCATCCAGCGGGTCGCGGTCAACGCCCAGGGTGAGGTCACCGGCACGGTCAGCCAGACCGCCGCCAAGACGGGCGACGACCTGGTCACGAGCATCAACGCCCCGCTGCAGGCCGACCTCCAGACGATCCTGGCCGGCGCGATCCACCGGGCCTTCAATGCCGGCAACCACGGCGCGACCAGCGGTGCCGCGGTGGTGATGACCACCACGGGGCGGGTGGTCGCCACGGCCAGCTACCCCTCCTACAACCCGAGCGTATGGACCGGCGGCATCTCGGCCGGGGAGTTCAGCCACCTGTTCGGCACCCGGCGCGGCGAGCCGATCCTGAACCGGGTCACCCAAGGGCAGTACCCGCCCGGCTCCACCTGGAAGATCACCTCGGTCGCCGCCGCGGTCGCGGCCGGCTACAGCCTGAACGGCACCTACAACTGCCCCGGCACGGTGAACATCGGCGGCCGGACGTTCTCGAACGACGGCCAGCCGAGCCTCGGGCCGATGTCGTTCCACGAGGCGCTCGTGGTGTCCTGCGACACCGTCTTCAACCAGCTCGCCTACGACATCTGGCTGCGGGACGACCCGAAGGCCAACTCCGTGCCCAGCCCGCACGCCCCCGTCCAGAAGATGCAGAAGATGGAGCTGGCCTGGGGATTCGGTCACAATCCCGGGGTCGACCTGCCGGAGCAGAGCCCCGGCAGCGTACCCACCAGGCAATGGCTCTACTACTACTGGAAGCAGTACAAGAACTTCTGGTGCAAGAACGGCAGGGCAAATGGCTCCCCCGCCCAGCAGGACTGGTACGCGGGCTGTCACTACTTCTACGTCTGGGAACCCGGCCAGGCCGCGATCGCCGCGATCGGCCAGGGCTACGTGACCGTCACGCCGCTGCAGCTCGCCAACGCCTACGCCGCGCTGGCCAACGGCGGCACGCTGTACAGCCCGCGGATCGGCGAGGCGCTGGTCAACCCGGACGGCAAGGTCGTCCAGCAGATCAACCCGCCGGTGATCCGCCGCCTGCCGGTGTCCCGCTACACGCTCGCCTACATGCGCAGCGCGCTGCAGGGCGTGATCACCCAGGGCACCGCCGCGGGGGCGTTCGGCGGCTTCCCCCTGAACAAGGTGTGCGTGTCGGGCAAGACGGGCACCGCCGACGTCAGTGGGACGCAAGCCAACTCGGTGTTCGCCTCGTTCGCCCCGTGCGGCCACCCGAAGTACGTCGTGGTCGTCATGATCCCGCACGCCGGGTACGGCGCGCAGGCTTCCGCGCCCGCGGTCCGGCAGATCTGGGACGACCTCTACGGGCTCGAAGGTCATAAAGCCGCTATTCCTAACGGTGCGGTGCCGACCCGGCTGCCCACCATCTCCTCGTCCGGCGCGATCAAGCCGCCGGCTGGCTACGGGGGGAGCACCCGGTGAGCGTCAGCCGCCTGGGAGAGGGCTACACCCGGCTAGCACCCGGCGGGCGAGTGGGTGCGCCGGGCCAGCGTCGCGGATGGCTGCGGGCGCGTGCGTTCGGAAGCCAATCTCTTCTCCGCCGTTTCGACTGGCTGCTGATTGCAGCGGTGCTCGCCCTGTGCGCCCTCGGCACGCTGCTGGTCTGGTCGGCCACCGAGCCCGGCCAGCTGCAGATCGGGGCCAACCCGCGCGCGTACCTGTACCGGGACGTGGTGTGGTTCGGTATCGGGCTGGTCCTGATGGTGGCGGTGAGCACGCTGGACGTCCGGCAGATCCGGTCGTACACGCCGGTCGCCTACGGGGCGGCGCTGCTCGGCCTGCTGGCCGTGCTGAGCCCGCTGGGCAGCGTGGTGAACGGCGCGCACGCCTGGATCAACCTGCCCGGCGGCTTCCAGATCGAGCCGTCCGAGTTCGCCAAGCTCGGCCTGGTGCTGATCTGCGCGCTGGCGCTCAGCCAGCTGGGCGACGCCGGCCAGCGGCCGAGGCTGCGCGCGATCGGGCTGGCCATCGCGGCCGCGCTGCCGCTGGCCGGGCTGGTCGCGGCCGAGCCCGCGCTCGGCGTCACGCTGGTGCTGCTGGCCGTGCTGATCGGCATGATCGTGCTGTCCGGGCTGCGGCTGCGCTGGCTGGCCGGGCTCGCGGTGGGCGGCGCGGTCGCCGGGCTGCTGGCGGTGCAGCTGCACGTGCTGAAGTCCTACCAGCTGGCGCGCTTCACCTCGTTCACCAACCCGAACGCCGACCTGGCCGGGGCCGGCTACAACGCGCAGCAGGCCAAGATCGCGGTGGGCTCCGGCGGCATGTTCGGCCACGGGCTGTTCCACGGCTCGCTGATCGCCGGCAACTTCGTGCCGTCGCAGTCGACCGACTTCATCTTCACCGTGGCCGGCGAGGAGCTGGGCTTCGCCGGCTGCATCGCGATCGTCGCGCTGCTCGGCGTGGTGGTCGCGCGGGCGCTGCGGATCGCGGCGCGGGCCGAGGACCAGTTCGGCATGCTGGTGGCCGGCGGGATCGCGGTCTGGTTCACGTTCCAGACGTTCGTGAACGTCGGCATGACGATCGGGATCATGCCGATCACCGGGCTGCCGCTGCCGTTCATCTCCTACGGCGGCTCGGCCGCCTTCGCCGACATGATCGCCATCGGCATCCTGCAGTCGGTGCACCGCCGCCGGCGCAGCATGTTCGAACGGTTCT
>DASXME010000310.1:0-3794 GCA_036495825.1 Streptosporangiaceae bacterium | reverse complement strand
CCCCGCCGGACCTGGGCGCCGTGGCCTGCGGCGTGGCGGACCGCGCCGGGGCCGATGCGGCCCTGGTCACTCGCGGGATGGCGGGACGCGGCGGCACGCCGCCGGCCCGGCCGCCGGGGCGGCCCGCCGCTGTGCCTTCGGCTCCGCTGCGCGCCCAGCCGGACGGCGCGGCCGAGTCCTCACCCGCGCGGGCCACCCGGGACGGCAGGTGCAACGGCGGCGCCGCGCGCGCACTGCCGTCCACGCCTGCGGCGGCCCACGCCCGGCCGCTGCTGCCGCCGCTGGTGTGAACCCCGGTTCCGGCGTGTTCCCCGTCCGGCGAGGCGCTCGAGTCGGCCGGGCCGTAACCGTTCGGACCGCCCGCCGCGTGCTGGCCGACTGCTACCCCGGCCGCATCGACCGCCGTGCCGCCGCCCGCGGCCGCGATGTGCTCGGCCAGGCTGGCCGACTGGGCCGGATCGCGCCGCGACCAGCGGCCGACCCGGTAGCCCGCGAACCCGCCCGTGACGCCCGCCGCGGCCGTCGCGGCGCCGGTCGCGTTCCTGCGCAGCGTCTCCCTGGACCGGTACATCTCGATCTCGGCCCGCTCCCGCGCGCCGATCGAGCCGTAACCGACGGCGGAGAACAGGTGCTGGAACGGCTTGCGGTAGATGAAGACGGCCACCGTGACCAGGGCGATCATGAGTATCTTCAGCGCCCAGGGCAGCACCGCGTCGCTCGTCCCCATGATCAGCGAGTAGCAGTACAGCAGGACGCTCAGCACGAGAGCGACCGCCACCTGTTTGAGCAGCACCCCGATGATCATCTCTACCCAGCGCATGGCGACCACCCGGCCGAACCCAGGGTGCGTCCCGACGATCAGGAAGAACGGCCCCGCCACCAGCAGCAGCAGGAACCCCAGCTTCAAGATGATCAGCGTGATCGCGATCAGCAGCACGAGCACCCCGGCCACCAGCGCGGCGAACAGCGCGGCGAACCCGATCTCCATCCGTGACGTCCACTGATTGCCCTGGAACAGCGGGTAGACCGAGGGGTCGTTCGCCTTGATGTTGCTCGCGATCCCGGCGTACACGGCCTGCTTGGCCTTGATCACCGTCGCCGACGGGGCCTCGTTGGCGGCGATGGCCTGCGCCCACAGCAACTGCCTGCCGTACGTGTTGACCAGCGTTTTCTGCTGGCCGGTCGCGGTCGCGTACTGGGTCGTGCCGAACTCGCCGTCCAGCCACGGCTTGCAGACCAGCACGGCCCACAGTTCGTTCGCGTTCTGGTCGACCAGGCCGTTGCCCGCCGTGAAGCCGAAGTTGCCGCCCGGGCTCTGCGGGTCGTTGGACGTCACGGGGACGCAGTTGCTCCCGCCCGGGCTCGGCAGTTTGGAGAACGCCACGTTGAGCACCTGCGTCACGCCGTTGGAGACGCCTTGCCCGAAGCCGGTGAAGTCGGCGGGCCTGCCGATCAGCCAGATGGCCGCGGCGCAGGCCACCACCATCCAGATCGTTCCCTCGATGGTGCGGGTCGCGCGCTTGCGGATCAGGCCGTGCCAGGCCAGCCACATCACGCCGAGCAGCACCACCGGGGCCAGGTAGGGGAAGTAGATCGCGTTCCCCAGGCTGCTGATTAGCCGGTTGACCACGTTCTGCAGCCAGGACAGGATGCCGTTGCCCGCGGCCGACTGGTAGACGGTGATGGTCACCCGGTCGACGGCCTTCGACGCGTCGAACACCATCCCGGCCACGTTGTTGCCGATCAGCGAGGTCAGGTCCGAGCACTGCAGGCCGGTCGCGGCCCAGTACTGCCCGGCGACCCCGTAGTTGTCGTAGAGCGTCTTACCCTGCGGGCCGGTGGCCGCCGGCGGCCGGACGATCGAGTCGATGCCGCTGGTGGCCGGCTCGGGCTGCGGCAGCGACGGCTGGCAGATGTTGTTCAGGTCCCCGATCAGGCCGCTCTGGCCGGACGAGCACAAGCCGAGCAGGCTGCCGATGTCGCCGATCCCCGGCACCGAGCACGGGCCGCCTGCGGTGGTCAGGCTGGCCGATGTGACCGTGGTCGCGGTGGCGGGCGTCGCGGCCGCCGAATGCGTGCCGCCGGCCGGCTGGACCGCCGCCGTGGCCGCCTCCGCGGCGGGGCCGCCGAGCACGGTAACGAGCAGGCCGAGCACTAGCAGTGACTTGCGGGGGACGAATCTGGTCACTGAGGGCTCCTGGTGGGCGGCATTCACATCGGTTCAGCGGGCGGGCTCACCCGCGGCGGCGGTCGCGGGCTTGCCGGGTCCTGCCTGGGCGGGCGGGACGGGCGGGACGGGGGCCTGCTCTGGAGCGTCGTGTTCGGGAGATCTGGCGCGCGTCGGGTTGGTGTCCAGCCAGCGGCGCAGGTCGTCGGTGACCAGGTCGATGCCGATCCGGCCGGCCCGGCCGTCCAGGTCACGGAAGATGCACTCGCCGTTGCCCAGGGCGCGCAGCACGGCCTTGTGCTCGTCCGACGGTTCCACGCCGAGCAGCGCCATCACGTTGGCCACCTCGACCCGCTCGGAGGAGCGGAACGCGAACACGCCGGAGATGCAGTTGGTGACCTGCTCGTTCAGCAGGTCACCGGCGTTCTGCGAGACGAGAATCAGCGCGGTGTTGCGGGACCGGCCCATCCGGGAGACCTCGGGGATCAGCTTGGCCCCCTGCGGGGTCGAGGTGATCGCCCACGCCTCGTCCAGGAAGATCGCCTTGGGGATCCGCGGTTCCATGCTGTTGAGCAGCCGCCGGGCGAACTGGGAGACCAGGTAGAGCAGCGCCACCGACAATCGCTGCTCGTAGGAGAAGTCGTCCCGGGAGACGCCGGCGTCGGGCAGGCTGAGCCCGGCCAGCGTGAACACCGTGGTCCAGCCGGCCGCGTCGATCTGCTGGCCGCCGGACGGGGCGAAGCACAGCCGGGCCAGCCGCATCTCCGACATCGAGCGCAGCACGGCGCCGAGGTTCTTGGACGCCGGGTCACCGGACTCCTCCAGGTGCCTGACGACCTTGCCCAGGCTCGGCCGCTCCTGGCCCGCGACCACACCCACCGCCTGGATCATCGCGCTCTCGCGCTCTTCGCTCATCCGCGGCAGCAGCAGCCGCAGCGTCTCGGTCGCCATCGTCCGCTTCTCGGCCAGGTCATCGCCGAACGAGAACGGGTCGAGGAGGCCGGGCGCGGCCGACCCCAGCGGCAGCGTGCGAGCCCGGCGGCCGCGCGAGGCCAGCAGCCGCACCAGCGATTCGGCGTCACCCTTCGGGTCGATCGCGGCCACCGTCACCCCGCGCAGCGCCAGCTGCAGCAAGAGCAGCAGCGCGAGCGTGGTCTTGCCCCCGCCGGGTTCGCCGGTGATCGCGATCGCGGTCGGACGGTTGCGGGCGGCGGCGATCAACGGATCAAAATGCACTACCGAACGCGCGCGACCGAGCGTCTCCCCGATGTAGGGCCCGATCCACCCCGCTCCCGCAGGAGCGCTGTCGCCGAGGTCGACGGTCGCGGTCGGCACGCCGCCCGCGATCGTGTAGAGCGGCTGGCGCTGCGCGTACGAACTGAGCCGCACCCGGTCCCCCGGCAGCGACTCGCGCAGCAGCGAGAACTGGTCGCCGGTGGAGTTGACCACGTCGATGCCGATGTCGCGGTAATGCTCGATCAGCGCCTCGGCCCGGCGCAGGCACAGCTCCCGCGACGGCGCGGTCACGATCAGCCGGTGCCACCCGTAGACGAACGGCAGCCGCTCCTTGGTGATGCCGTGCTCCAGCATCCTGGCCGCCTCGATCTGCTCGGCCAGCGCGATCGGC
>DASXME010000309.1:0-6313 GCA_036495825.1 Streptosporangiaceae bacterium | reverse complement strand
TAATATCCGTCCGCTTCTTTGTGGGCCCATGCGCCGCAGGGAGTGCCGTAGATGGACTTGATGTAACCGAGGCCCCACTTGATCTGCGTGGCGGGGTTGGTCTGCCAGTCCGGTCCGGCGCTGGCCATCTTGTCGGCGGGGAGTGCCTGGGGGATGCCGTAGGCGCCGCTGGGGTTCTCGGCGTTGTAGACCCAGCCGCTCTCCCGGGTCCAGATGTTGTTCAGGCAGCCGAAGTAGGTACTGGGGCTCCAGCCGAACGACGCCAGCATGTCGTAGCCGATCCGCTGGGCGCTGCCGGGGTTGGGCGGCGGCCCGCTCGGGACGCCGGTGGTGGAGCCGCTGCCGCCCGGGCTGGGTGTCGATGTCTGCCGGGACGCCAGCTGCGGCGAGCCCACCAGGCTGAGCGTCTTGGCGGCGGAGCTGATGGCGATCAGTTCCTGGCGCTGTTCTTCCAGCAGCAGGACGGTGTGGCTGGTCGGGACGGCGGCCACGGCGGCGATGAAGCCGGGGCTGACCCCGGATCCGGGGCGTATGCCGACCAGGTACACCGCCAGCGCGACCACGACGGCAACGGCCGCCGATACCGCGGCCAACGGAAGAGCTACCCCGGTGCGACGACGGGACGCGCGCCTCTTCCCCGGGGCGCGCCTCCGGTGTTGCGACAAGGTAGTCCTCTCCGACGGCCATCGATGCGGCAGCTAGCGCGCCGCGTGCTGCCGGGCCGCGGTGCAGGGCAGTCCGTCAGCTGGCTCCCGGGCCCCATGAGTCACATTTGTGAGCATGGGGTACCCGCCCGTGAGCGGGCCGAGTTCCATTGCCGCCCAACCCTGCCAGAAGTGCAGGAGGGGTCTGCAACCGATTCCGCAGAAAAAGCTGGTGTTGCTGTGATCACCGCTCGGCCGGGCAGCCGGCACGTTTGACTACCCTTCGGAGGGTTCTTGCGGCTACCTTGCCATCATGGCGTTCCGGGGAAAGACAGGCGGCCAGCGGCCGGGCGGGCGGAGTTCCTGGCAGCTCGGCGCAGGCGACGCGGAGGCGGTGCTGGCCGAGGCGCGCAGGGCGCTGTTCGTCATGGTCGGCTTCCTGGCCATCCTGTGGATCGTGCAGATCGCCAACTGGGCCGATCACTACCAGCTCAGCTTCGAGTACGGCATCAGGCCGCACGACGCGGGCAGCCTGCCGGACATCTTCAGCGCGCCCTTCCTGCATTTCAGCTGGGCGCACATCGAAGGCAATTCCGGGCCGCTGTTCATCTTCGGCTTCCTCGCCGCCTACCGCGGCGTGACGAAGTTTCTCGGCCTGACGCTGCTGGTGGCCATCACCAGCGGCTTCGGCGCCTGGCTCTTCGAGAACTCGCATAGCGTCGGCGCGGGCGCCAGCGGCATCGTGTTCGGCTACTTCGGTTACATCATCGTGCGCGGCCTCTTTGACCGGCACCTGATCGACCTGGTCATCGGCTTGGTCATGGCGCTGTCCTTTGCTTATCAGTTCACGGTCCTGCTGCCGCAGAACGGCATTGGCTGGCAGGCGCACATCTTCGGCATGGCGGGAGGTGTCGTGGCCGGCTGGGTGCTGCGCGACCGCCGCAGGCGCAGGCCGTCCGGCCAGGCCGTCACGGCGACGGGCGGGCCAGCGGCCACCGGGGACGGCTCCCGGGCGGCGCTGCACAAGGAACTCGACGACCTCGGCCTGTGACCATGCCCGGCCCCGTGGTCGACAGCCACCACCACCTCGGCCTGTGACCACGCCCGGGCCCGTCGTCGACAGCCATCACCATGTCTGGGACCTGACAGCGCGGGTCCCGTCCTGGCTGGACGAGGAGCAGCCGTGGGCCGACGCGGCCGAGCTTGCCGCGCTGCGCAGGAGCTTCACGGTGGCCGACCTGGCGCCGGAGGCGGCGGCCGCCGGCGTCACCTCGACCGTCGTCGTGCAGACCGCCGCCGAGGCCGCCGAGACTCCCGAACTGCTCGCGCTGGCCGCCGGCAGCGGGCTCATCGCCGGCGTCGTGGGCTGGGTCGACCTCACCGGGCCCGACGTGGTCGGCGCGATCGCCGCGCTGCGGGCACGGCCCGGCGGAGACCGTCTCGTCGGCATCAGGCACCCGGTCCTGGTCGAGCCGGACGACGCCTGGCTGGCCCGGCCCGACGTGCTGCGCGGCCTGGCCGCGGTGGCGCAGGCCGGCCTGGTCTACGACGTGGTGTGCCGGCAACAGCAACTCCCGGCAACGGTGACCGCGGCCGGGGCGCTGCCGGAGCTCACCTTCGTGCTCGACCACATGGGTAACCCCGGGAATGACGCCCCGCGGGCCGGGCCGTGGGCCGGCGCCATCGGCGCGCTCGGGGCGCGGCCGAACGTCGTGGCCAAGCTCTCCGGCATCCTGTCCGACGCCTTCCCCGATCCGGGGCACGGGGCCGCACCCGGCCAGGGCGGCCCGCCGGTTCCCGATCTCGGCCATGTCGCCCCGCAGGTTCGCGCGTGCTTCGACGCCGCGCTGCGCGCGTTCGGAAATAATCGCCTTATGTTTGGCTCCGACTGGCCCGTGTGCACGCTTACCGCACGCTACGCCGACGTGCTCGCCGCCGCGCGGGCGCTGACCGCCGCGCTGAGCCCGGCCGAGCAGTCCGCGGTGTTCGCGGGCACCGCGCGGCGCGTCTACCGGCTCGGCGGCTGACCGGCCGCTGCGCCCTGACGGCGCCCATGAACAAGGCAAACCGGGCCCGCAGCGGTTCGCGGACCCGGCTTCAAGCCTGGCGATTAGAGCGGGCGGACCTGCTCTGCCTGCGGGCCTTTGGTGCCCTGGCTGGAGGTGTACTCGACCCGCTGGTTGTCCTGCAGGGTGCGGTAGCCATCAGCCTGGATGACCGAGTGGTGAACGAAAACGTCGGCCGAGCCGTCATCGGGAGCGATGAAACCGAAACCCTTGTCGGCGTTGAACCACTTCACTGTGCCCTGAGCCATCGTGCTTTCTCCTACTGGGACGATCTTCGGGATGCACGTGTGTGTCCCCCGGGTTGCTGCGACCGCCTGCCCGGTGAAGGCTGGGCTCTACGGGATACGACGCCCGCTGTGAGAACTTCGCAGGCGCTGTGACACGAACACGAATTTCTACTACAACCAGCATCCATTTAACACCATCGAGCCGGTCGCCTCCCGCATTTACGCGTTGCGCGGACATGCGATCTTTGGCTCACAGCGGTTCGGCCGCGTCCTGGCGCCAGCACATCGGTGCAGGTCCTGGGGCTGCGCCGAGCGCGCATACGGTGCAATTCCGGCATCGTGGAGAGGCTCGCGGACGGGCCCCCCGGGACTGCCGGGGCGGCCGGGGCTCGCGGGGCGGCCGGGGCGGCCGGGGCTTGCGCCCACGATAACGGGATCACTCGTCCACGCGCAGCGCACGGGTCACGCCGCGGCCGCGGGCCAGCCTGCCCTGCAGGGCCAGGGTCAGCCCGGCCAGCAGCAGCAGCCCGGCCGCGGCGACAACGATGATCACCGCGTCCGCGTGCAGCGGCACGTCCACCGGGACGCCGGTGAACGCCGCGAGGTCCACCGCCGACCCGACCAGCGGCACCAGGACCAGCGCACACGCCGCCCCGCCGACGGCCGCGGCCAGGATCGCGGGCATGGTCTCCACCGCCGTGACCCACCGTGACTGGGCTGGCCGCAGGCCCATGGTCGTGAGCCGGGCCAGCGTCAGCTCCCGCGAACGGGTACCGAGGACCA
Organism: Streptosporangiaceae bacterium; assembly: GCA_036495825.1. Lineage (GTDB taxonomy): Bacteria > Actinomycetota > Actinomycetes > Streptosporangiales > Streptosporangiaceae > PALSA-505. The sequence goes on along the minus strand of DASXME010000309.1, from coordinate 2,593 downwards.
GCGTGAGTAGCAAGATCAGGATGCTGAACGCTGCGGCGGCGGCGATGCCCTGGGCGAAGGTGACGAACCCGCCGTGCGGCAACGGTGCGCTCGATATCGATGCCAGCACGCTGGAGCGCAACGCGGTCTGGGCACCGGGCACCGCGCGGCGGGCGGTGCGGGTGAGCGCCGCCGCATCGAGCCGCGGGCCGGCGATCGCGATCGCCGTCGCGGGCGGCACCTGGCGGCCGAGCGCCCACCGTGGCAGCACCACGAACTGGCTGCCGGCCGATGCGCCGGCGATGCCGGCCAGCGTGCCGGCCGTCCGGATCTGCAGCTGGCGGCCGGCCACGTACAGCTGGTCGCGCGCCTTCAGCAGGGCCTTGCCCCCGGGCGAGATGAGCACGGGCACCGGGGCGGCCCGCCCGCTGCTGACGGCGGGCGGCCGGGCCAGCGCGGCGGCGGGAAAGGCCGGCACCGGCGTCGCGGCGGTCAGCGCCGCGTACTGTCGCGGATCGACGAAGATCACCGGCAGCGACTGGCCTTGGCTGGAGGTTCCCGTGGTCACCGAGACCGCGGCGTAGCGCCGGACGCCGGGCACGGCGGCGATCAGGCGCTGCGCCGCGGGGCTGATCCCCGCGCCTACCACCGGCGCGGTGACGATGGCGTCGGCGCCCGTGGCCTGCCAGGACGCCGCGATGTCGGCGCGGGTCACCGCGTTGCGGGCGGTCGCGGCGAACGCCAGGACGGTGAACGCGAGGACGAGCGCGAAGGCGGGCAGCACCGCGGCCTGCGCCGCCGCGCTTCCCCGGGCGAAGCCGACCACCAGCACGACGCCGCGCCGCCGCCGCGCGAGCCGGGTCAGCTGGCGCAGCGCGACCGGGTAGACCCGCATGACGAGCAGCGCGATCGGTATCGCCGCGAGCACGGGCGCCGCGCTGGTGAACAGGTCGATGCTCCCCGCCGGAGGCAGGCCCTGATCACGGAGCAGGATCAGGCCGCCGACGGCCCCGCTGACCAGGGCGGCGTCGAAAATCCAGCGCCGGGCCGCGGCGGCCCGGCGGCGGATGCCGGCGGTGGCGACGGCGGCCACGCTGGACGCGTCGCGGGGGGTGCGGTGCCACCACGCGGCCAGCAGCGGCGGGCCGGCCAGCGCGGCCGCGACGATCAGGCCGGCCAGCCACACCGACAGGCGCGAGGCCGGCCCCGGCGTGGCCAGCACGGCGGCGGCCACCGCGACGGCGGCGGCGGGCAGCGCCACGACCGCGCCGCCGCGCAGCGCGATGGCGGCGACCTGCCGCAGCGAGGCGCCGCGCGCCCGCATCAGGGTGAACTCGCCGCGCCGGTGCTCGCCGACCAGCCTGGCGCCGAGCAGCACCACGACCGCCGCGATCACGGCCAGGCTGACGAACAGCAGCGAAAGCGCGCGCTGCACGGCGTCGTCGGTCGCCACGAACGGCTGGAGCATCGTCCCGAGGCCGCTGATCAGGCTGATCTGGAACGTGGAGGACTCGCCGGCCGAGGCGCTGAGGCCGACGCTCACCGAGCTGGCGGCGGTCAGGTAGGCCACCGACGCCAGCGCCCGCTGGAGGCCGGCGGCCTGGTCGGCGTTGATGTGGCTGAGCTCGAGCGGGAAGCTCCACACCCCCTGCAGCGGCTGGGAGTCCAGGAAGCTTTGCAGCGCGGTCAGCTCGGCCGGGCCGACGAACGCGCCGCCCCCCAGGTAGGGCGCGGAATCCAGCCCCGGGTAGGTGAGCTGCGGTGCGGCGGCGGCAGGGTCGACGGTCCAGAAGGACGATGCGGCGCCGAGCGGCCGGACGATCCCGGTGACCACCAGGACATCGCTGGCCGCCCGGATCCGGGAGCCGACCCGCAGGCCGAACCTGGCCGCGGTGGCCTGGCTGACCGCGACCTGGACCGTGCCCGATGTGCCTGCGGTGCCGTTCAGCGTCGCCTGGCTGGGCAGCGTCCCGGCGACCAGCCTGGTGTAGCGGCTCAGCTCGCTGCGGTAGATCAGCTCCAGCTGGGGAGGCGCCAGGGCCTTGTCGGCCGGCTGGCCGGTCACGGCGAACCGGGTTGAGGCGGTGGACATGCCGGTCCACTGCTGGGCGGCGGGGGCCAGCGGCAGGTCGTCAGCGCGCAGCCCGGCGAGGAGCTGGCTGTGTGCGGATATCAGCTGCGCCGTGGTCAGGTAATTGTTGCCCAGGCTGGTGATGCTGGCGTCGGCCAGCACCGACGTCTGCGACGAGGACGCGGACCGGAAGATCCGCTGCAGGACCTGGGTCCGGTAGCCCAGGCTGGCCCGGGGCAGGGCGACCGCGACGAACGCGCAGGCCATCACGAGCAGGGCCAGTGCCACGCTGGCCGCAGTCCCGGTGCCGGTGACGGCCGCCCAGGATCTGCGGATCCAGCCGCGTCTCATACTGACTCCCCGACGCGAAGCTCGGCCGCCGGATCGGGCCAGTGGGCCGCCGCCGCGGTGGCCGCCAGTACCGGCACGGCCGCGATGCTCAGCGCCAGCGCGATCGTCCAGCCGACCGGGATCAGCACGTGCACCGGCGGGAACGGCGCGACCGCTCCCGTCGTGAGCGTGACCGCCGGGACCAGCAGGTGG
>DASXME010000308.1:0-1967 GCA_036495825.1 Streptosporangiaceae bacterium | reverse complement strand
TGACCATGCGGGGCTCCTTTGCGAGCAGCGGGGCAGCCAGGTTCCCGGGAGCGTCGTCGCCCGAGGGCCGGCGTGCCGAGGTACGGCGACTGTACCTCTATATCCAGACTTAATAAATAGTGCGGGAATAAACAGTATTGTCTGGAGATTTTTCGTCCGCCCTGGGTCCCAGGGCGCAGAACTGCTGGCTTACGCGCCTGCGGTAGCCGGCGGTCTGGCCGCGGTGGCGCCTTGGCCAGGCGGGCCCAGCCGCCCATCCGAGAACCCATCTGGGGCTAGGCGAGAGCCGCTCTGCTATGGACTCAGATCCTGGAGCAGGGCATCGAGGGTGAGCTCTTCCTCGATGCGGACGTTGCTGGTCCGCATGGCGGCGGCGAGTTCCGGGTCCCACGGCGTCGCGGCCGGCTGACCGGCGAGCTGGGCGAGCGGCGTCAGCGGATGCACCGCCGACACGGCGGCCTCGTAAGCCCGGCGGTCGTACCACCACGGCCGCCAGTTCACCTTGCCGAGCACCGCACGGGCGATCCGGACGCCGCCCCAGTCGAAGTCGCCGTGGTAGCCGAACTCCGCGCCGCCGGCCGCGAGCAGCTCCAGCAGCCGCCACACCGCGGCGGAAGGCTGGCCGCCGACGCAGACCAGCGGCTGGCATCGTGCGCCCAGTTCGTCGGCGGCGGCCGCGACGACCACCGGGTTCTCGCAAATCCGCACCAGAGCGGCATCCAGGGGCTCGTCATGGCAGCGGAGCTGACGGAGGGTGAGTACGGCCGGCTGTCCCGCTTCGCGGCACGACGATAGCGTCCTGCCCAGGGGCGTGCGCGTGTCACCGGGCAGGCCGAGGCAGAGCACCAGGGACGATAGCTCGTCAAGGTGGACTCCGACGGCGGCCCACGCGGCGCGGCGGGAGCCAGCCATCGCCTCCGCGGCGAACGGCAGGCCGGCCAGCGCGCGAACCGCCGACAGCACGAGCGTGCCGACCGGGTGTCCGTCGTCTAGGGCGTGCGCGTCACCGCAGCATTCGGCGGCGAGCCGGCCGATGGGAACGCCGCGCGAGGGCAGGCGCGCAAGCACCGCCGCTACCTGCTCCAGGAGAGCCCGCGCTTGATCGGGCTCGGAGGCCAGGCGGCGCGCCACGCCGGTCGCGTCGAGCCATCGCCGCCACTGCGCCAGCTCGTCACGGCCGTCCACGGCGGCGTCCAGCGGCGCGAACGCGGCACGCCAGGCGGCCGCCAGGTCGGCCCGTTCGCGGTTGCGGTCACGCAGCGGACCGGTAAGGCGCGTCACCGCCTCGGCCAGCCCGCCCGGCGCGGCGCCGCTGTCCCGCAGGAGCTGGTCGACCTCCGTCAGCGACACCGACAGCGACGCCCCGGACCGGGCCGCCCTGCCGGTCAGCCGCTCGACTGCCCGCCGCTGCTCAGCGGTAGCGGCGGGCAGGGTAACCGGGCCGGTCAGGGAGCGTCCGGCTTCCAGCCGGTCCCGTGCCCGCTGCACCAGCCACGCGACCGGCTCGCTGCCGAGCAGGCGGTGCAGCTTCGCGTCGGTATCGGTCACACGGCTGCCGCCCGTTCGGCCAGACGGCGTTCCCGCCCGTCCCACCGCCACGGCGTGACCAGGACCGCGTCGATGCCGTCCTGGCGCGCAAGCTGGCAGATGGCCAGCCCGGGGACCTGCGGGTAGCATCCCCACTCCCGCTCGCTGGTCATGACCACGTCCATGTCGAACGTGGCGAGCAGCCCGAGGCATTTGGCCCGGGAGTCGTCATCGACCCCGGCGAAGGCCTCGTCCAGCGCGATGAGCCGCGGCGCGTTCGGGTTGCCCGCCGACTTGTAGTGCGCCGACGCCGCCGCGAACAGCGGAACAGAAGCGGCGAGAGCCCGCTCGCCGCCCGAGGCCGGGCCGGCCGCGGGACGCCAGTGCCCGTCCTGGAGGCGCTGGATCACGAACTCGTGCCACTTCCGGTAGTCCAGCGC
>DASXME010000307.1:0-6007 GCA_036495825.1 Streptosporangiaceae bacterium | reverse complement strand
GCGCTCGCCTATGCGGTCGACGCCGTGCCCGCCCTGTGGTCAGGCCCCCGCCGCCACCCCGTCCATCCCATCGACCCCATCCGGCCGCCGCTGGGGCGGCCCCCCGCCAAGTAGGCCCGCCGCACCGAGCAGCTCGGCGTTGTGCTCGCCCGCCGCGGGCGGCGGCGCGGTCGCGGCCGGGCCGAAGCTGTCGAACCGGGCCGGCGTGCGGACCAGCCGGACCCTGTCCTCCCCGGCGCCGACGGTCATCGCCAGCTCGTTCTCCTCGAACAATGCCGTGCCGACCACCTGCTTCCAGCTGTACGCCAGCGTCGCCATCAGCCCGGCGGCCTGCAGCAGCCCGACCCATTCCGCCGCCGGCCTGGCCGCCAGCGCCGACTCCAGCTCGGCCTTGAGCTCGTCGAGGTTGACCGACCGCAGCCGCTGATCGGCGAACCGCTCGTCGGCCGCCAGCTCCGGCCGGCCGATCACCTCGGTCAGCCGCTGCCAGTGCTTGGGCACGTAGGCCGACAGCACCAGGAAGCCGTCGGCCGCGCGGAACGTCTCCGAAGGCTGCGCCGCGAACGCCGCCCCCTTGCGCCGACGCCGCGCCCCGCCACCCTCCGGCGCGCTGCCCTCGGATCCGGCCGGCTCCTTATTCAAATGCAGCGTGAGCTGGTTCGCCTGCAAGCTGATCGCGACGTCGTACATCGCCACCCGGACGACGTCGGCGACCCCGTGCCGCTCCCGGTTGAGCACCGCGGCCAGCACCGCCTGGGCGAGCACGTGCCCGCTGGCCCCGTCGACCAGCTGGAACGGGATCAGCTGCGGCCCGCCCTCGGGGGTGCGCAGCCCCGTCGTCATGCCCGCCTCGGCCTGCACCAGCAGGTCCAGCCCGGGCCGCCCGCTCGCAGGCCCGTTGCCGCCGTAGGCCGAAAGCCGCGCGTAGATCACCCGCGGATTGCGCTCGCGAACGACGTCCGGGCCCAGCCCGAGCTTCTCCATCACCCCCGGCCGGAACGCCTCGAGCAGCACGTCCGCGCCGTCGATCAGATGCAGCACTTGCGCCACGCCCTCGGCGGTGCCTAGATCCACCACGACCGACTTCTTGCCCCGGTTGTTGGGCAGGAAGTAGGCCGCCAGCGGCTTGCGGCCGGGCAGCAGGGAGATCACCCGCCGGGCCTGCTCGCCGCCGGGCGCCTCGACCTTGATCACCTCGGCGCCCAGGTCGGCCAGCACCTGCGCCGCCAGCGGCCCCGCGACGTTCTGCGTGAAATCCAGTACCCGGTACCCGTCCATGGGCCGGGGAGCGTCCGGAGCCGGCATCGAACCCCCTTCCCGCGTCGGATTCCCTACCAGGCCAAGCAGACCGGCTGCACGGCGTAAAGGCAAGATTTTTCCGAACGGTTCCACCGGGACTCTCCCGCCACCCGCCCCCCTGTCCGGCAAGCCGTCGCCCAATCCCGCCGCGGCCGCCCCGGTGCGCCGGCCGGCCCTGCGGTCGTCAGCCGGCCCCGGCCCTCTCATGGCTGAGTCCGGAATCCAGGCATTCCGGACACTAGGTTGGCGGGCGACTGGCCGCCGTGGCTGTCCGTGTCGACTGCATCCGATCTGGAGCAGATGCAGCAGGCTCTCCTCGGCCGACACGTGGTGATCGCCGAGTGGGTCCGGGTCGCCCGGCATAGCGCGGCCACGGTGGCGCCGGCTGTTACCTGGCCGACCGCCTGTTCCGCCAGATGTGCTACGTCGGGTCGTGGTGACTGCCCAGCCATTCCCCTTCAAAATCACCCGCGATGAGCAAAGAAACCGTAGACGAGGCCGCGCTGAAGTCGGCGCTCTGGCAGATTGCTGCCCGGAGTTGGCCCGTTTGCCTGGTTAATGAATTGATGGACCAACCCTACTCTTCGTAAAAAGCTTTCGTAAAAATCTACTCGTTATCGGGCGTGGATGAGACCACGCCGGTTCGCTACAAGCCTTACCCAACCGTGGTGGGTTCAGTGGGCCGGCTGTCTGTCTGCCGGCGTTTAGCTCGGTGACCGAGCCGCCGCCCCAGTGGGTGGCGTTCAGCGCGGGCAACGAGTCGCCATCTCGCCTTTAACAATCTTAAAGAAATCATTGACAAACATTTGGATTCTGCCTAACTTACCCAGCGTAGCCTCAATTCTGCCGGCGCAAGGATGCAAGCCCGCAAACCCATCCGGGCTGCTCTAGAACCGAAAGGAAGGCGAATCGGCGCCGCGTTGCCTGCCGGGTCAACCCACGTGAGAGGAAATGTGCTTCATTCATGATCAAAAGACGATTACGCAAGAGAGCGGTCACCGTCTGGCTGGCGGTCGCCGCGGTTGTGCTGCTGGGGGCCGCCGCGCCGCCGGCCGCCTCGGCCGCGCCGCGCAGTGGCACGGGGACGGCGGCGCTTGCCGCTGTCGCACCGGGGCATGGCGGCGCGGCGAGCGCGCCGGTACCGGCGGATACACGGCAAGTCTGCGCGACCCCGGCGAAGCCGGGTGTGGCGCGTTGCCTGGCCCTGATCCGGACCGATGTCCGGGCGCGGCCGCTGGTCACGGCGGCTGCCTCGCCGGCCGGATACGGGCCCACTAGCCTTCAGTGGGCCTACAAGCTGCCGTCCACGGCGGCGGGCGGCGGCCGCACCGTGGCGATCGTGGACGCCTACGACGACCCGAATGCGGCATCGGACCTGGCCGCCTACCGGTCTCAGTACGGCCTGCCGGCCTGCACGGCGGCCAGTGGCTGCTTCACCAAGGTCAACGAGTTCGGGCAGGCCAGCCCGCTGCCGGCCGCATCCGGCAGCACCGGGTGGGCCACCGAGGAGTCGCTCGATATTGACATGGTGTCGGCGGCCTGCCCGAACTGCCGCATCCTGCTGGTCGAAGCCAGTAGCCCGGCCGTTGCCGACCTGGGCACCGCGGTCAACAGCGCGGTCAGCCGCGGCGTCAAGTTCATCTCTAACAGCTACGGTGCGGCGGAATTCTCCACCGAGGGAAGCGATGACTCGGCGTACTACAACCACCCAGGAGTGGCGATCACCGCCTCAGCCGGGGACAGCGGGTACCGCGTGTCGTTCCCCGCGGCCTCGCCGCACGTGGTGGCAGTCGGCGGTACCTCGCTGACCCAGGCGTCCGGCAGCCGGGGCTGGGCGGAGACCGCATGGAATGGCACCGGGTCGGGCTGCTCAGCGTATGAGCCCAAGCCGTCCTGGCAGGCTGCCGGCGGCTGCGCCCGCCGCACGGACAATGACGTGTCCGCGGTCGCCGACCCGAACACCGGGCTAGCGGTGTACGACAGCTACGATCAGGGCGGCTGGGTGGAAGTCGGCGGCACAAGCGCCGCGTCCCCGATCATCGCCGCGACCTATGCCCTGGGCGGCTACCCCGCTGCAGGCAGTTACCCGGCATCCTCCACCTACGCGCAATCAGCTCCCCTGTTCGACGTGACATCGGGGGCCAACGGGTCGTGCAGCCCGACGTACCTGTGCACCGCCGGCCCCGGCTACGACGGGCCAACCGGCCTGGGCACTCCGAACGGGGCGGCCGCCTTCACCACCGGAGCAGGCCCCGGTAACGAGGCCGCGTTCCAGGCCAGCACCGGGCACCTGTGGGTTGAGGGATCTGGCGGTACTAGCGATACCGGGCTGGGCATGGCCGCGAAGACCAGCCCGAGCATCGCCGGGCTGACCGGTGGCGGTTACGAGGTCGCGTTCCAGGCCAGCACCGGGCACTTGTGGGTTGAGGGATCTGGCGGTACTGGCGATACCGGGCTGGGCATGGCCGCGGGAACCAGCCCGAGCATCGTTGCGCTGCCTGGTGGCGGTTACGAGGTCGCGTTCCAGGCCAGCACCGGGCACCTGTGGGTTGAAGGATCTGGCGGTACTGGCGATACCGGCCTCACCATGATGCCGGGTACCAGCCCGGACCTAGCCGAACTGCCGCCAGAAAACAACCCGTGGTTTCCCAACGGCGGTACCGAGGCCGTCTTCCAGGGCAGCGACGGCCACCCGTGGGATTACTCGGCCATCGGGGGCGGCGGCAGCATGAGCAACTCCGTCTCCATGGCGCCGGGCACCAGCCCCGCCATCGTCCCCACGCCTAGCGGAGGCGCCTTCCAAGCCCTCTGGCAAGGCGCCAACAACCACCTGTGGACCACCGGCGCCGGCCCGACCGACACCGGCCTCACCATGATGCCGGGCACCAGCCCGAACATAACCACGCTCTCCTAACGGCAGTCCGCCTGCCTCCGCAGCAGGCGAGCGGTGCCCGCCGTGGGAAGCACCACCGCCCGTTCGGATAAAGGATTATTCCGAACGGGCGGTGGTCAAAATGTGCCGGTCACCGGCTGACTATTGACCGTGACCGTTCCGGCAGGAGCACGGGCAAATAAGGCGGCGGCGTTAGCAAACGGGTGCCCTGAAGGCGCAGGTCAGCGGCAAGAAGCCAGCGGGGGATGACCGACATCAAGGCCCTGGAGATTGCGGCTGCTGCCACGAGCCCGCCACGGCCGTACTCAGCGAGGGCGCGCCGCACCGAGCTCGCGCCGTTGAACGCCGCAGATATGTCAACGGCCTGATGCGCAGCCCAACTGGTTCTGCGGCTGTCGGCCGGCCCTGCGGGCAGCCGCCGGAAGTCTCCTGGGCCACAATGGGCGGGCCAGTCGAGGTCCAGCGAGCGGGTCAGCACGGCAGCCGCGGCAAGCCGCGGCGAGCACGGCCAGCGCGGCCAGCGAGGAGCGTGACGTGAGAGTTCTCGTGGTGGGAGCCGGGGCCACCGGCGGGTACTTCGGCGGCCGGCTGGCCGACGCGGGCCGGGACGTCACCTTCCTCGTCCGCCCCAAGCGCGCCGCGCAGCTCAGCGCCGACGGGCTGCAGATCGTCAGCGAGCACGGGGATCTCACGATCGCGCCGCGGCTGGTCGTGCCGGGAGAGGTCGGCGACGGCTACGGCCTGGTGCTGCTCTCGGTCAAGTCCTACGCTCTCACCCGCGCCATCGAGGACTTCGCGCCCGCCGTCGGCCCCGATACGCTGATCCTGCCGTTCCTGAACGGCATGGCGCACATCGACGTGCTATCGGCCAGGTTCGGCACGGACAGGGCGCTCGGCGGCACATGCATCGTGGCCGCCACCCTGGACGAGGCCGGCCGCGTGCTGCAGCTGGCCGGCTTCCAGGCCATCGGCTACGGCGACCGCGCCGACCCCGAATCCGCCCGCGTCCGCGCTCTCGACCCCGTCCTGCAGGGCGCCGGGTTCGACGCCAGGCGCTCGGCCGAGATCGACCTGGAAATGTGGGAGAAGTGGGTCGCGCTGGCCGCGCTCGGCGCCACCACCTGCCTGATGCGGGGCACCGTCGGTCAGGTCATGGCCGCCCCGGGCGGCCAGCGCTTCACCGAAGACGTGCTGGCCGAGTGCGCGGCCGTCGCTGCGGCGTCCGGCTACCCGATGCGCGCGGCCTCGCTCGACTGGATGCGGGCCAGGATGACCGAGGCAGGCTCCTCGTTCGCCTCGTCCATGTACCGCGACCTCATCGCGGGCAGCCCGATCGAAGCCGACCAGATCATCGGCGACTTCGCCGCCCGCGGCCGGGCCGCCGGCGTACCTGTGCCGCTGCTCAGCCTGGCCTACACCCACCTGTCCGTCTACCAGCAATCGCTGGCCTAAGCCCGCGGCCGACGCCCGGCCGGTCACCCGCGCCCCAGCATCAGACACCCGCGCCTGCCCGCTGGCCTGCGCGCCCGGCCGGTGCGGACCGGTCAGTCCGCCCGTGCCAGACGGTCAGCCGCGGGCGGGCGTGAGGCCGAGCTCGCCGGCGGCCTGCTCGAGCGCGGCGAGATGCTCGCCCAGGTCGGCGAATCCGGCGTCCATCGTGTTGACCGACAGGTTGCTGGCCCCGGCCTGCCGCCAGCCGTCGGCCTTGGCCACGAACCCGGCGGTATCGGCGGTCCAGCTGATCCGGCCGTCCATGCCGATCGCGCTGGGATCGCGGCCCGCGGCCACCGCCGCCTCCTCGACGACCGCGCGGGC
>DASXME010000306.1:0-29922 GCA_036495825.1 Streptosporangiaceae bacterium | reverse complement strand
GTCGGTCTCCAGGATCCCCATCACGATGGCGTCATACCACCGGCCGTCCCAGCACAGCGCGTCCCGCTGCCTGCCCTCGACCACGAAGCCGCACGTGGAGTACACGTGCTGAGCCCGCGGGTTGAACGAGTACACCTCCAGTGAGACCCGGTGCAGCCGGACGGTGTCGAAGGCGTAGCCGAGGACCAGGCGAGTGGCCTGCGTGCCGTATCCGCGGCCGCGGTTCTCCGGGCCGCTCACCGCGATGCGGAAGTTGGCCGAGGCGTTATCGGCGTCGAACTGGTTGAGCACGGCCTCGCCGAGGTAAGCGCCGTCGCCGGTGCGGATGATCGCCCAGTCGGCGCGGTCGTCGCGGTGCGCCACATCGCGGCCGAACGCGTCCACCTGCTCCCTGGTGAACGTCGCGTGCGAGCCGGTCAGGCGGAGCATCTCGGTGTCCGCGAGCCCGGCCCAGGCGTGGTCCAGGTGCTCAGGGCCGAACGGCTCGAGCCGGATCGTCTCGCCGTGCAGGACCGGCTGGCCGCGGAACGCGTCGTTGTCCATCACGCCGCGAGTAGATCATGCGCCGCACCCGGGCAGCCACGCCTTTTCGACGCAGCCCCTGCCCTGACGGCCAGATGCCGGGATTGCCATCTCATTGCGACCCGACGATACTGCTGCGCGGACCGCAGACAAGCTGGTCAAGGGAGGGATCCGATATGGCAGGAAAGTTCGTGATTAAGAAGGGCGATACCGGGAAGTTCCATTTCAATCTCGTTGCAGGAAATGGCCAGGTAATCGCCACCAGCCAGTCTTACCACAGCAAGGAATCTGCCACCGAGGGCATCGAATCGGTGCGCAAGAATGCCCCCGACGCCACCGTCGTGGACGAGACCAGCGAATAGGAAGACCGCACGCCCGGGCGGCCCGCCTTTCGACGCGGCGGCGGCCCGGGCGGGCCGGCCCGTGGCGGCACAGCGGCTCAGGCCCGCGCCCAGAACCACGTGGTGGTCAGGCCGGCCCCGTGGCGCCAGAGCTCGTAGCCGGCGGCGATCGACTCCAGCCACCAGGAGCGCCTGATCAGCCCATCGCGCCCGGCCGCGCTGATGAACGGCTTGAGCGGCAGGCGGCGGACATGCGACGAAGGATGCACGCGCCAGAAACGCACGTAGTTCCAGCAGGTCCCCTGCATGCACGGACGCCAGTGGTCCATGTACCAGGGAGCATCCGTAGTACACGTCGGGGTAGCCCAGCGGTCTCGGGCCGCGGGAGTCCGCCGCCGAGGCCGTCACCCGGAAGTTGGACCACCCGTTCCGGTTGGCCAGGCACTGCTCCCGGGAGCCGAGCGTCTCGTTGTAGATCGTGTACTCGCCGACGTTCAGGCGCTGGGAGGGCCGGCACAGCGAGGTGTCCCGGTACTGTCCCTCGGCCGCCGCGGCGTCGCCGGGCAGGGCCGCCGCCGCACCGACGGCAGCCAGCAGCAGGAGAACGGCCGCCCGTCTCATCGCGCAGGCCCCCGTTCCGGCTGGTCCGTGTGCTGCCAGTGATGATCAAGGATCGCTCACTGTAGCGCGCCGGACCCGCCGGCCTGGCGGACCTGACGGCCTAACGGCTACCTCCGGGGCGGGCCGAAGCGGCGCTTCAAATATCTGATCAGTCGCCGGATCAGGAAAAACACGGCGGCGGCCTCCTCGCCTCATATGAGTGGTACCCAGGAGGCTACTTGAGGATGTTCACGGCTCGTGCGATTACCAGTGCCACCGTGACCAAAGATGCTGCCGATTGCACGAGCATGAGCATCTTGGCCCACCGCGATAGCGGCATCACGTCGGTCGGGCTGAACGCGCTCGCGTTGGTGAAGGACAGGTAAAAGTAGTCACCGAACATCGGCTCCCACCCCGGCGGAGCCAGTTCCGGGCTGGCCATCTGGACGAACTGGAAGTCCGGGTACGGCTTGATGCCCAGCGCACGGGCGACCGGGCCGCCCCGGTCGAGCTCCCAGTACCACAGGGCGAAGGCGATCACGTTGGTGAGCCAGATGGATCCGCCGTCGACGAGCAGCGAGGCCGGATGGTCGCTGGCGGAGCCGGTCAGAATGTCGTCGATGAGCCGTCCCGCGGACCACACGTTGGCCAGGCTGATCAGGGCGATCAGCGTCAGGCTGGTGTAACGCAGGATGACCGACTCGCGGTTGATCCGGCGCGGGTTGGCCATCACCAGCCCGGCCAGCAGCAGCGCGTCGAGAACCGGCAGCAGCCAGACGGGACGCAGCAGCACGAGCCGGCCCGGCACCGGCAACTGCAGCGCGATCGCGGCCACGATGGCCAGGCTCACCTGCAACCGCGGCTCGCCCTCGGTGACCCGGCGCCAGGCCGGCAGCGCCTCCCTGCCCACCTCCCTGGGCAGGTTGCGCAGTTGCCCGGGCACCGATCGTTCCAGGCTGGCTAGCCGCTCCCAGAGGGGCTCCAGGCCGCGCAAGACCTCGGCCCGCAGGTTCGCCACGTGCGCGTCAGCCGTCTCCGGCGGCGGTCCGGCCTTCTCCTCGCGTGCATCCATGACAGCCAGTGTGGCCCGGCCGGACGCGGGAACCGGGATTTGGCTCGCGGGATACCGTCGGGAGCATGGATCCGTTGCTTGGCGACTGCTCGCCGGACGTGCTGCGGCGACGCCGCAGCTGGAAGTGGACGAAGTATCCGCCTGACGTGCTCCCCGCCTGGCTCGCCGAGATGGACTTCGACCTCGCGGAGCCGATCAAGGAAGCGGTGCGCGCCGCGATCAGCGCCGGCGACGCCGGATACCCGCATCCGGTCGGCCTCGGCGAGGCGTACGCCGAGTTCACGCGGGAGCGATTCGGCTGGGCGCCCGACCCCGGCCAGGTGTTCGCCGCACCCGACGTGATGACCGGGATCGCTGAGGTGCTGTCGGCGGCGACGCCGCACGGGTCGGGGGTCGTGATCAGCCCGCCGGTCTACCCGCCGTTCTTCTTCCGGCTGCGGCTCGGCGGCCGGAAGATCATCGAGGCGCCGATGCGCAGCGACGCCGACGGCCGCTACGACCTCGACCCTGAGGCCATAGACGCCGCGCTGGCCCGTCCTGATGCCGCCGCGTACCTGCTGTGCAGCCCGCACAACCCGACCGGCCGGGTCTGGTCGCGCGATGACCTGCTGACCGTGGCGAACATCTGCACCCGGCGCGGCGTCGTCCTGGTCGTGGACGAGATCCACGCGCCGCTCGCGCTGCCGGGCGCGCGGCATGTCCCGTTCCTGTCCCTGCGGCTGGACCCGGATCTGGCCCGGCGCACCTTCACCCTTACCTCGGCCTCCAAGGGCTGGAACACCCCGGGCCTGAAGTGCGGCCTGGCCGTCGTCGCGCACCCCGAACCGGCTGCGCTGCTGGAGCAGCGCTGGGAGGCCCTGCTGGCCAGTCACCTGGGGGTGCTGGCGACCATCGCCGCGTTCCGCGAGGGCGTGCCGTGGCTGGACGCGGTGCTGGCGCAGCTCGACCACAACCGCGCGCTGCTCGCGAAGCTGCTGGCCACGCACCTGCCCTCGGTACGCTACCTGCCGCCCGAGGCGAGCTTCCTGGCCTGGCTGGACTGCCGGGCGCTTGGCCTGGACGATCCCGCGGCCCGCTTCCTGGAGCGCGGCCGGGTGGCGGTCAACCCGGGCCCGGATTACGGCGATCAGGGCCGCGGATTCATCCGGCTGAATATGGGCACGTCACCGGACATGTTGCAAGAGATCTTGACCCGTATGGGATCGGCGATCGGCGCGGGATGACGACCGTTGCGTGCTATTTGAGTAGCGTCTGAGCATGCGACTTGGTGTGCTGGACGTCGGCTCCAACACCGTTCACTTGCTCGTGGTGGACGCGTATCAGGGTGCCCGGCCCCTCCCGGCGTTCTCGCACAAGGCCGAGCTGCGGCTGGCCGACCACCTGGCGGACGGCAATCGCCTGACGCCGACGGGCGAGCAGCAGCTGCGCGAGTTCGTCAGCGAGGCGCTGCGGGTGGCCGAAGACAAAGGGGTCGAGGACCTGCTGCCGTTCGCCACCTCGGCCGTCCGTGACGCGGCCAACGGGGAAGAGGTCCTGGCCCGCATCAGGGCCGACATCAAGGTAGACATCCAGGTGCTCACCGGCCAGGAAGAGTCGCGGCTGACGTTCCTGGCGGCCCGCCGCTGGTTTGGCTGGTCATCGGGCCGGCTGCTCGTGTTCGACATCGGCGGCGGCTCGCTGGAAATCGCCTCGGGCATCGACGAGGAGCCCGACGTGGCGTTCTCCCTGCCGCTCGGGGCCGGGCGTCTGACCCGCCGCTGGCTGGCGTCCAACCCGCCGTCCGCGGACGAGGTGCGCCAGCTGCGCAGGCACGTCCGCGCGGAGATCGCCAGGACGGCCAGGCAGGTCCTGGTGAACGGCCGGGCCGACAACGCGGTCGCGACGTCCAAGACGTTCCGGCAGCTGGCCAGGCTCACCGGCGCCGCGCCCTCGGGAGACGGCGCGTACGTCCGGCGTACCCTGCGGCACTCCGAGCTGACGCCCTGGGCGACGCGGCTGGCCGAGATGACCTCCGAGCAGCGCGCGCAGCTGCCCGGGGTCTCGGCCACCCGCGCGCCCCAGCTGCTGGCCGGCGCGATCGTCGCCGATGCCGCGATGGACCTGTTCGGCCTGGAGGAACTCGAGCTCTGCCCCTGGGCGCTGCGGGAGGGCGTCATCCTGCGCCGCCTGGACGTGATGGACGAAGCCAGCGCCCGGCCTTAGCTGCACCCATAAAGATGCCGGGAGGGTGTCCTTAGTGAACACCCTCCCGGCATCTTCATAAGCTGGGCGCTGCTAGCTCTCGATCACCCGCACGGCCTCGACGTCGTCGGCGCCGATGACGGCGGTCCGGCGGGTCGTTTCGCTCGCGGACCCGGCTGGCTGGCCGGCCCCCGACTGGCTGGTCGCTGACTGACCGGACGCTGGCTGACCGGACACTGTCCGGCCGGCACTCGCCGGCGTGCTGGTTCCCGATGATCCGGTGGCTGACTCGCCGGCCGACCGCCTGGCGTGGCGGGCTCCGTCCTCAACCGCGGCCCTGGCGGCCGGCGTGGCGCCGCCCGTCCCGGCCGCCGGCTGCGCACCTGGGCCGTTGGCCGCTGCCCGGCTGCCGCCCGAAGATGCCGCCTGCCCCGCCTTGCCGCCGACCGAAGTCCCCAGCGTCGCGGCGACCGCCTTGGCCACCTCTTCGTCCAGTGACCCCTTGGCGGTGTCGTGCGACACCAGGTCGGTGACCACGTCGCGGATCTCGGTGAGCCGCCGCATCGCCTCGGAGTGCCGGTCCTTCAGCAGGTCCAGGCGGCGCTCCGCACCGTCGTGGATGGCGCTGGCCCGGGCGGTCGCCTCGTCGAGCAGCTGCTTGGCCTGGGCCTTGACCGTCGCCATCGAGGTCTCCGCGTGCTTGCGTGCCTCGGCCGCCGAACGCTCGGCGTCGGTCCGTGCCGTGGTCCGCGTCTTCTCGGCCTCGGCGCGTGCGGTCGTGATGGCCCGCTCGGCCTGCTCCTGGGCAGCAGCTAGCATCCGCTCCGATTGCTCCTTGGCCTGCGCCCGGATGCTCTCGGCTTCGCTCTTCGCGTCGTTGCGCTGCTTGGTGATCTCGTCGGTCGCGCTCTTCTTCTGAGCGCTCGCCTCGTCGTCAGCCAGCTTGAGGATCTGCGCGATCCGCTCGCTGACCTCCTCGTGCGCGGGCTTGCCGCCAGAGGCTGCCTGGCGCGCGGTGGACAGCTCCAGCCTGAGCCGCTCCATCTCGTCCAGCGAACGGGACAGACGTTCCTCAAGATCCCTGGCATGGTTCCTGGAACGCGCGACGAACTCGTCTACCTGGCGGCGGCTGTAGCCGCGCATCTGGACTTCGAACGGGTCTTCCTGGTTCATGTCGGGGAGAAGATCAGTATTTTCGCTCATCGTCACTCGTCGGTCGCCTCAGAGGGGTTCATGGTCTATGGGGGTTGGATCTGGGTGGGTGTCTGCGGGCAAGACTCTTGTCCTGAACCACCGCTCGCGCAACCGAAACGGCTGACTATCCCGATTTGCCCGCCAAGAAAGCATCGTAGCGCCCGGGACGGGCGACCAGGATGGTCCCAGAATGGCCCTGATGGGTCATGCGCGCGGGGCGCGCCCCGACGTAGCCTGACGGCAACGTCAACGAAACGTCGACGAAACGTAGCCGAGCCAGGGGGTGGGCCCGATGATCGAGCAGCTGGATCTCCGCGTCCACGACCTGGTGGCGCTGGATGAGATCGAGCTCTACGCCGAGGTGCTGAGCGCGGTGGCGGTCAGCGACCGGCCGCTGACCACCCAGGAACTCGACGAGGTGCTCGGCCTGCACGCGCCGGCCGAGGGCCCGGACGGCACAGATCTCACGGATGGCGGAACATAACGTCGGTGGCCCAGTGGCTGAACCCGAGTGATTCGTAGAGCCGGATGGCCGGGGTGTTGGCCTCATCGACGTAGAGCATGACCTGGCTCAGCTCCCGGGACCGCAGGTAGTGCAGGCCTCTGAGGGTGAGCGCCCGGCCCAGGCCGGTGCCGCGCTCGCCGGGATCGACGCCGACCACGTACACCTCGCCGATCACGTCATGCCCGTGACCGGAGGACGAGCCGGCCGAACTGCCCTGGCCGCCGTGGATCTTGGTCCAGTGAAAGCCGACGAGTCGACCTCCTCGTTCGGCAATAAAAAATCCTTCTGGGTCGAACCACGGTTCGCGCTCGCGCAAGGCGATGTCCTCGCTGGTCCACCCGCCCTGCTCCGGATGGCTGGCGAACGCGCGCCGGTTGAGCTCCAGCCAGGGCGTCTCGTCCTGGCCGACGGCGAACGTGCGGACCGTGACGCCCTCGGGGTAGCGGGGCTGGTCGATCGGCGCCGCCAGCGAGCGGCGCATCTGCCATAGCGCCCGGATCCGCTCGAAGCCCGCGGCCTGCGCCAGCCGGGTGGCGGCGGGCGCGTCGCCGTGCGCCCACAGCCGCAGCGGGCGCCCGTCCGCCTCGGCGAGCAGCGCGCGCAGCAGCGTCAGGCCGTGCCCGTGCCGCCGGTAGCCGGGATGGATGACGAGTTCGCCACTCGGGCCCTCGACCGGGTCGGTCGGATCCAGGTGCGCGTAGCCAGCCAGCTCACTGCCCACATGCAGCAGGACGTTGCGCGCTTGGAGATCGCCGCCGTAGCGCAGGTGCAGCAGCACATGCTCGGACAGCGGGCTGACCCCGTCCGATGTCGCGGCCGCGTCCACCAGGTGCAGGACCGCGGCGGACTCGTCTGCGGTCAGCCGGCCGCCGGCGACGAGCCGGGCCTGCTCACCAGTCGGCTCGTGCAGCGTTCCGCTCCTTCGCCTCGGCGGGCCTCGCCTCGGCCGCCTGCGCCCCCTGGGGCCCGGGCGCGGGCCGGTCGTCGGCGGGCTTCAGCGGGACGAAACGGTACCCGACGTTGCGGACCGTCCCGATCAGCCCCTCGTGCTCGGGACCGAGCTTGGCCCGCAGCCGGCGCACGTGCACGTCCACCGTCCTGGTGCCGCCGAAGTAGTCATAGCCCCACACCTCCTGCAGCAGGTGCGCGCGGGTGAACACCCGGCCCGGATGCTGGGCGAGGAACTTGAGCAGCTCGAATTCCTTGAAGGTCAGGTCGAGTGAGCGCCCGCGCAGCCGGGCTGAATAGGTTGCCTCGTCGATGGCGAGGTCGCCGGAGCGGATCTCGTCGGGAACCTCGGCGGCGCTGCCGGCCCGGCGGCCGATCGCCAGCCGCAGCCTGGCCTCGAGCTCGGCCGGGCCCGCGGTGCTGAGTATCACGTCATCCGCGCCCCACTCGGCGGTGATCGCCGCGAGCCCGCCTTCGGTCACGATCGCGAGCAGCGGCGCATCCAGGCCGGTCGTGCGCAGCAGGCGGCACAGCGAGCGGGCGTGGGCCAGGTCGCGCCGGGCGTCCACCAGCACCGCGTCGGCGGGCGGGGCGTCGATCAGCGCGGCGGCCTCCGCGGGTGCCACCCGGACCGGGTGCAGCAGCAGCCCCAGAGCGGGCAAGATCTCAGCTGACGGCTCCAGGGCGTGCGTGAGCAGGAGCAAGTCGCTCAACCGCCGTCACCTCCGCCCCGGCAGAGCCAGCTAAGCAGAGCCAGCTAAAAGGCCAGCATAAACACGAAAGGACCCGGGGGCAGCTCCGCCCGGATCCATGACAGCGAGGGTATCCGATGAACTTTTTTCATCCGGCCCCGGGGGCGCTGGATATGCTGATGATCCTGATGTGGATGAAAAAGGTTCACCAGCGTTGACTTCGCTATGACGATGGTCACGGTCCGCTACTGGGCGGCCGCCAAGGAGGCGGCCGGCGTCGCGGAGGAGAACCTGGACGCGGACACGCTGGCCGGCCTGCTGGCCGCCGCGCTGGACCGCCGCGGCGGCGATCAGCGGCTTCGCGCGATCTTCGACCGCTCGTCATTCCTGGTGGACGGGGCGCCGGCCGGCGTCCGGGCCGCGGCCGAGGTCATGCTGCCCGACGCGGCCGTCGTCGAAGTCCTGCCGCCGTTCGCCGGCGGATAGGCCTCCGCAGCAGGGGTAACCGTATGGGCCGGCCAGGCCGCCGCGACCGAATAAGGTGGGTTTCCCATGCGCAAGCTGCTGATAATCCCCTTCGCCCTGGTCATCTTGCTGGTCGTCATCGACCGGGCCGGCCTGTTCATTGCCCAGCGCGCGATCAGCACCAGGATCAGCAGCACCTACCATCTGTCGGCCAACCCGGGCGTGAGCATCCGCGGCTTTCCCTTTCTCACCCAGCTCGTATCGGGGCACTACCAGCAGATAGACGTCACGATCAGCCGGACCACCGCGGACGGCGTCCAGTTGCAGGACATCGACGCTAAGTTCACCGGCGTACACGCGTCGCTGAGCCTGCTGCTCGGCCAGGACTCCGGCAGCGTCACCGCCGACCACGCGACCGCCACGGCGCTGATCCCGTTCTCCCAGGTGCTGCTCAAGGTGCCGAAGGGCATCAAGCTGAGCGCCGACGGCACCGACAACCTGCGGGTGACAGGAACAACCGCGCTCGGCGTGGTCAAGGGCATCGCCACGCTGGGGGTCTCGAAGAAAGGCATCACGGTCACCCCCGAGCATCTCAGCGTGGGCGGCCTGTCGGCCGGCGCCATCGCCACGCGGTTCACCTTCGTCATCCCGGTCGGCGTGCTGCCGCTGCACCTGACCGTCAGCGGCGTCCACGTCGACAGCGTCGGCCTCGTACTGGCCGCCACCGGGCAGAACGTTGAATTCGCCAGCGCCTGACCTGCCCCGGGTGAACCGTTCCGCTCGCGGGCACGTTGTACAGATGTGACTGGCCGGGGCCGGGCAGCCCGTAACGGGCGTGCTGCCGACGATGAGCTCATCCGTGCGTTGCACGACGAGCATGCTGGGGCATTGCTCCGTTATGCGATGTATCTCACGGGAGGTGACAGTCAGCGTGCGGAAGACGTGGTGCAAGAGGTGCTACTGCGCGCCTGGCAGCACCCGGAAGCGGTGGTGGGGCAGCCGGCCAGGCCGTGGCTGTTCACTGTGGCGAGAAACCTCGTGATAGACGGCCAGCGGGCCAGGCGCGCCCGTCCGCAGGAGGTCGGCGATTCCGGTATCGGGCTGCGTCCTGCCGCCGATGATGTGGATCGTGCGCTCGAATCCTGGGCGGTCGCCGACGCGCTCTCCGCGCTGCGGCCCGATCACCGCCGGGTGCTCTTCGAGACGTACTATCGCGGTAGCTCCGTGGCCGAGGCGGCCGCGGAGCTGGGCATCCCCGCGGGCACGGTGAAGTCGCGCACGTTCTACGCGCTCAAGGCGCTCAGGCTGGCGCTCGAGGAACGAGGACTTGCGCCATGAATGGCATGACGAGCTGCCCGGAGTTCCGGCAGCTGATCGGGGTCTACGTGGTCGGCGCGATCGACCCGCACGAACGCGCGCTGGTGGACGCGCACCTGTCCGGCTGCTCCGGCTGCCGGGAAGAGCTGGCCAGCCTGGCGGGCCTGCCCGCGCTGCTCGGCCGGGTACCGGCGGACGAAGCCGCGCGGATTTCAGGAATTTTTTCCGAACGGAGCCAGGCCGATCAGCCGCCCGAGATTCTCGGCCCGCTGCTCAGCCGGGCGCATCACCAGCGCCGCGTTCAACGGTGGCGCGGGCTGGCGGCGGTCGCGGCGGTGGTGACGCTCGTGGCCGGCCTGTCGGTGGGGCTGACCAGCGTCCTGCGCTCGCCGGGTCCCTCGGCTGTCGTGCACTGGGAGAACGTGCACGGGACCAACTCGAGCACCCAGGTGACCGCGGCGATCAAGTACGCGAAGATGCCGTGGGGCAGCCGCATTGACGCGCAGATTTCCGGTGCGCCGGCCGGCACGACCTGCCAGCTGTGGGTGATCGGGGCCAGCGGCACGTGGCAGCCCGTGGGCAGCTGGATGGCGAGCTGGTCCGAGCAGGGCGAGCAAACCTGGTACCAGGAATCGACCTCGATCCCCGCGCCGCAGGTGCACGGCTTCGAGATCACCAGCGGGCACAAGGTCCTGGTGTATATCCCGGCGACCTGAGCCAGCGAAGGCCCGGCGGTTCCGGCCCGCGGGCGGGAATGCCCGGCGGCTCCCGCGTGCTGTAGCGGAGCGTGGTCACCGGCGTGATTGTGCTCGCAGCCGTGCTTATCGCGGCCAGTGCCGGCGGGCTGGTCTGGAAGCAGCGCAACGGCCGCTTCCGTACCGCCCGCGGTAGTGCTGTCCGCGGCAGTGCAGCCGTGGCCGGCGCGGGCCCCGCTTTCCCGGGACTTACCGAGGCCGAGCTGGGCGGCCCGCTCGGCGGCCGGGCCACCCTGGTCCAGTTCTCTACGTCGTTCTGCGCGCCGTGCCGTGCGACCAGGGCGATCCTCGCCGACGTGGCCGGCATGGTGGACGGCGTGACGCACGTGGAGATCGACGCGGAGTCGCGGCTCGACCTGGTGCGCAGCCTGGACATCCGCCGGACGCCGACGGTCCTCGTGCTGGGTCCCGACGGGCGCATCGCGCGCCGCGGCAGCGGTCAGCCGCGCAAGGCGGACGTGATCGCCGCGCTGGGCGAGGTGACCTGAAGTGACAGCCATCCCGGCCGCACGTAGCATCGGGTGCGTGGCTTTCCCTGGCTCGCACTTTCGGGCCGCCCCGCATCTCCGGGCCGCACTGCACCTCCGGGCCGCACTGCGCTTCCGGGCTGCACTGCCCGTCCCGCGCCTGCTGACCAAGCGGCGCGCCGTGGACTTCTGCCGCGTCGCGACCGCGCTGTGTCCGCCTGCGGGTGCCTGATCTAGATCCCTATTTTGCCGGCCGGATTATGGATTAATCTGGTGAGGTCTTGATCCCGGCGTTCCGACCGGAACCCGGGTCCGGGCGAAGGAGCATGGCAGATGAAAATCGATCCCAGGGGCGCGCGATTCGGTGCCGCGATTTCCGCTGTCGTCCTTGCCGTGGTGCTCATCACGGGCAGTGCCTGGCTGCTGGCCGCGCAGGCGCTCGTGTTCATCACCGGAGCCGCGCTCGGCCTGCGGTACGCGCCCTACGGCCTGATCTTCCGCCGGCTGATCAGGCCCAGGCTGGGCCCGCCCGCCGAGCTTGAAGACGAGCCGCCGCCGAGGTTTGCCCAGGCGGTGGGCGCGGTATTCAGTGTGGTCGGAGTGATCGGCTACGCGACGGGGGTGACACCGCTGGGCCTGGCGGCCACCGCGTTGGCGCTCGCCGCCGCCTTCCTCAACTCGGCCTTCGGGTTCTGCCTGGGCTGCGAGATGTATCTGATGATTCAACGATTCCGGGCAGGCGGCCACCAGGCGCTGTCCGCCGAACAGGACAAGGAGGTTCCAGCATGAGCCGTTCCGATGTTCTCGTGGACGCCAGCTGGGTGGAGGCCCATCAGGATGACCCGAACGTCGTGCTCGTCGAGGTAGACGAGGACGTCTCGGCTTACGACCAGGGACACATCCGCAACGCGGTCAAGGTGGACTGGAAGCAGGACCTGCAGGATCCGGTTCGCCGTGACTTCGTGGACCGGAAGGGTTTCGAGGCGCTGCTGTCCGAGCGGGGCATCGGCAACGACGACACCGTCGTCCTCTACGGCGGGAACAACAACTGGTTCGCCGCGTACGCGTACTGGTACTTCCGGCTGTACGGGCACCGCAGTGTGAAGCTGCTCGACGGCGGCCGCAAGAAGTTGGAGCTGGACTCCCGCGAGCTCGTCACCGACGTGCCGCACCGGTCCCCGACCACGTACACGGCCTCCGACGTGGACACCTCGATCCGCGCCAAGCGCGACGAGGTGGTGGCCGCGATCGGCAGCAAGAACCTGGTGGATGTGCGCTCGCCCGATGAGTTCAGCGGCAAGCTGCTCGCGCCCGCGCACCTGCCGCAGGAGTCCGCGCAGCGTCCCGGCCACATCCCGACGGCGCTCAACGTCCCGTGGGCGAAGTCCGCGAACGACGACGGCACGTTCAAGTCCGACGACGAGCTGCGCGCGCTTTACGGCGGCGCCGGGCTCGACTTCGGCACCGACACGATCGCGTACTGCCGGATCGGCGAGCGCTCCGCGCACACCTGGTTTGCCCTGCACGAGCTGCTCGGCGAGAGCAACGTGAAGAACTATGACGGCTCGTGGACCGAGTACGGGTCCCTGGTCGGCGTGCCGATCGAGCTGGGAGCGTCCTCATGACCGACGGCTGCGGCGCACCGGCCGGGGGTGTGAGCACCCCCGCCGACGTAGGAAACCAGGCTGTCGTGCAGGGGCACGTCAGGCACGACGGCACCGCGTTGGCCACCGGGTACGCCCGGCTGCTCAACGAAGGCGGCGATTTCGTCGCCGAGGTCCCGCTCGGCCAGGACGGCGGGTTCCGCTTCTTCGCCGCGCCCGGCTCCTGGACGGTCCGCGTGCTCGCCCCCGGCGGCCTGACCGCGGATCGCCTGGTCAGCGCCGACATCGGTCACCTCACCGCGGTGGAGGTCGACCTCTGAGCCTCGGTTAACTCACCGCTACGACGGCGGCGCCGGACCCGAAGGTCCGGCGCCGCCGTCGTTGGGCGAAAGCCTTGTTCACCCTGGATTCATCTACTGTTCGGCGGGCGATCACCGGCGAATTCAGCTGTCCGACACCTGCGCTGCCTAGGAATGAAAGTGGCCGACGGGGACATTTTCTGGCCGGCTTTCAACATCACGGTGACTACCCGAGCGAGGCGCATGGTGTCAATCCAGGCCGATCCGGCGGGCCCGGTGCCAGAGCCGACGGTGCCGGTCATGCCCAGCAACGACAGCAGCACGCCCGTATTCAAGCTCGACGAGCTCACGCTCGGCTTCGGCAAGGCGACCATTCTGAGCAACGTCTCGCTCGACGTACAGCGGGGCGTGGTGACCGCGCTGCTCGGGCCGACCGGCTCGGGCAAGACCACGCTGCTGCGCACGCTCAACCGGATGAACGACAAGGTGACCGGCTACCGGCACGCGGGCGACGTGCTGCTGGACGGGCACAGCATCTGGCATCCCGGCGTGGACGCGATGTCCCTGCGCCGCAAGGTGGGCATGCTGTTCCAGCGGCCGAATCCGTTCCCCATGTCGATCATGGACAACGTCGTGGCCGGCGTTCGGGCGCACCGGATGACGACCCGGGCCGGGATGAAAGCCGTTGCCGAGCAGCGGCTGCGCGAGGTAGGGCTGTGGGACGCGGTGTCCACCCGTCTCAAGGACTCGCCCTTCCGGCTCTCCGGCGGCCAGCAACAGCTGCTCTGCCTGGCCCGGGCCCTGGCCATCAGTCCCGATGTGCTGCTTCTCGACGAGCCCACCTCCTCGCTTGACCCGGTCGCCACCGAGTCGATCGAGGCCCTCATCCGCACCCTCGTGCCTCAGCTGACCGTGGTGATCGTCACGCACAACCTGGCCCAGGCCCGGCGGGTCGCGGACCGGACCATCTTCCTCAACAAGGGCCGGCTGGTCGAGCACGGCGAGACCAAGCAGATCTTCGAGAACCCGGCCGAAGAGGAAACCGCGAACTACGTCACAGGTCGCTTCGGCTGACCGAGTACTCCTCCGGTGCCTGATCCATCCGGCGCAGGAGGTCAGAAGGCCGCGCTCGCGCGCGGCACGAATGTCGGAGCGCACCACCCGCGTGCGTTAGACCAAAGGAGCAATCCTCGGTGATTAGAACAATCCGCCGGCCGCTCGCCGCGGCTGTGGCCATACCTCTTGCCGTCATCCTGGCGGCCTGCGGCAGCTCAGGCTCGCCCGGGTCCTCGCCGTCGACCTCTTCCTCGACGCCCGCGTCGTCGGGCGGGAGCACCACGGTCAGCGAAACCGGCAGCACGCTGCTGCTCCCGCTCGTCAGCTCCTGGCAGGTGGCGTACGGCACGGTCGCCCCCAAGGTGCTCATCACCACCTCGGGCACCGGCTCGGGCACCGGCATCGCCGACGCCGCCGCCGGCACGGTGAACATCGGCGGGTCCGACGCCTATCTCTCGCCGGCCGACGTCAGCCAGTTCCCGGGTCTTGAGAACATCCCGCTGTCGGTGGCCGCGCTGATGGTCAGCTACAACGTCACCGGCGTGAAGAAGCCGCTCGACCTCAACGGCACCGTGCTGGCGAAGATTTACAGCGGCAAGATCACGAGCTGGAACGACCCGGCGATCGCGGCGCTCAACAAGGGCGTGCCGCTGCCCAACCTCAAGATCGTTCCCCTGCACCGCGCGGACAGCTCGGGCAGCACGTTCCTGTTCACCTCGTACATGAACGCCCAGGCGCCGAGCCTGTGGAGCTCGTCCAACGTCGGAACGACCGTCAGCTGGCCTTCGGTGGCCGGCGCCCAGGCCGAGACCGGTACCGGTGCCATGGTCAAGACCTGCGGGACGATCAAGGGCTGCATCGCCTACATCGGCATCAGCTACCTCTCGCAGACCGCGGCCGCCGGGCTCGGCCAGGCGTCGCTGGCCAACAAGGGCGGCCAGTTCGTGGCGCCGACGGTCGCGACCGTCAATACTGCGCTGCAGTCGTTCTCCGGCTCGACCCCGGCGTCGGGGGCCCAGTCGCTGATCAACGGCTCGACCGGTTACCCGATCATCAACTACGAGTACGCGATCGTGAAGACGACCCAGGCGAGCACGGCCGAGGCGTCCGCGGTGAAGGCGTTCCTCACCTGGGGCATCACCTCAGGCAGCGTCGCCAAGTACCTGACCCCGGTGAACTTCGTGGCGCTGCCAGGGAACGTCCTGACCGTCGCCAAAGCCCTGATCGCCAAGATCAGCTAGGTTATGGCGACCCCAGCTGTCGTGCCGGGCGGGGAGGCGGCCCAGCCGCCTCCCCGGCCCGAGCTGTCCGCGTTCCGCCGCTGGCTGCGAGCAGGTTCCCTGATCCGCTGGCTCGGCCTCGGCGGTGCGGTCATCCCCACGCTGATGCTCGCGTTCATCCTCGTGGTCCTGTTCGTCAAGGCCTGGCCGGCGATCCAGATCAACGGCTGGGGATTCTTCACCAAGAGCGTCTGGCATACCGGCGCGCAGTACGGCGGTACCGTCAAGTCCCACGGCCTCACGTACCTCTCGGGACAGAGCTACGGCGCGGTGCCGCAGATCGTCGGGACGCTGGAGACCTCAGCGATAGCCCTGATCATCGCCGTGCCGGTGTCGATCGGCGCGGCCCTGGTGGTGGTCGAGCGGCTGCCCGGGTGGCTGGCCAGCGTGGTCGGCGGCTTCCTGGAGCTGCTAGCCGGCATCCCGAGCGTCGTGATCGGCCTGTGGGGGGTGCTGACCTTCGGGCCGTTCATCGCCCACGACATCGCCCCGGTCCTGGACAAGATCCCGATTCCCTTCTTCCAGGGCGATGTCGGGCACGGCCAGGGGCTGCTCGTCTCCGGCCTCGTCCTGGCCGTGATGGTCATCCCGATCATCGCCTCGACCGCCCGTGACCTGATCCGGCAGGTCCCGCTGCTGCCCAGGGAAGGCGCGGTCGCGCTCGGCATGTCCGACGCCGAGTGCGCCCGCAAGGTCACGCTGCCCTGGGTGGGGTCGGGGCTGGTCGGCGCGATCGTGCTCGGACTCGCCCGGGCGCTCGGCGAGACGATCGCGGTGGCCATGGTCTGCGGGGTTGCCCTTAGCCAGGTCGCGACCAACCTCTACGCAGCCATGATCACGATCGCGGCCAACATCGTGCAAAACCTCGACACGGTGATCACCGACCAGCTCGGCGTGCGCACCTACGCCGAGCTGGCCCTGGTGCTGCTGCTCATCACGCTCGCGGCCAACGTGCTCGCCAGGCTGCTGGTCCGGCGGGTGTCGGGCACCGCGCTGCCGGTCGGAAGGGGTCTGTAGAGCATGAGCAGCATGGGCAGCATGGGCAGCGCATCCTCAGCGACCACGCCGCCGGGTTCGCTGAAGCCAGGCCGGGGCAATGCGGCGGGCTGGTCCGCCGTGCCCGCGCGCAGAAAGATCTGGAATGCGGTTTTCTGGGGCCTCTGCTTCATCGGCCTGGCCGCGGTCGCCGTGCCGTGCCTCTGGCTGGCGATCGGCATCGTCGCCAGGGCAGTGCCGCACTTCCAATGGAGCGTGCTGACGACCGACAGCACCGGCACCGGCGGCGGCCTGAAGAACGCCATCCTCGGCACCCTTTACATCACGGTGGGGGTACTGGTCATCGGCGGCGTGATCAGCGTGCTGACCGGCCTGTACCTCGCCGAGTTCGCCACCGGCCGGGTCCGCAGCATCCTGCGCGGCGGCTACGAGGTGCTGGCCGGCATCCCCTCGATCGTGATGGGCCTGGTCGGTTTCATCGCGCTGGTCGTGGCCTTGCACTGGGGCTATGGCCTGCTGCCCGCCGTGCTGGTGATCTCCGTGATCGCCATCCCGTATCTCACCAAGGCGACCGAGACGTCGCTGGCCCAGGTGCCAACCTCCTACCGCGAGGGCGCCGAGGCCCTGGGCCTGCCGGTGTCCTGGACGCTGCGCAAGATCGTGCTGAAGTCCGCGATTCCCGGGATCGTCACCGGCCTGCTGATCGCGATCGCGATCTCGATCAGCGAGACCGCGCCGCTGCTCTTGACGGCCGGCTGGTCGTTCTTCAACCCGACCGGACACCTCACCAACGCACCCATTGGCTTCCTCACCTATCCCGTTTTCACCTACTTCTCATCGCCCTACCCGGCCCAGCAGTACCTGGCTTACGATGCCGCCCTGCTGCTGTTCGTCCTGGTGCTCATCATCATCGTCCTCGGCCGGGTGATCGTGACAATCTCCCGGCGCAACGCGGAATGACCGCCCGCTGATGAGCAGCCGCGACGTGGGCGGGGGCGGGGGCGGCCTGAGCGAGGCTTGGGACGAGGCGGCAGGCGCCCAGGCCGAGCCGGGGGAGGAGCGGCCGGCCGCTCAGGTCCTCGCGGACCGGGTGGCCTCGGCTCTAGTGCATCACGAGCCCGGCTGGCGGCTGCCCCGGCGCAGCGCGCTGGCCAGGCGCTACGGCGTGAGCGCGGCCGAGATGGAGGTCGCGATCGAGGAGCTCGCGAGCCGGCATCTGGTCCGCAGGCTCCCCGACGGGCAGGTGTACCGGGCCAGCCCGGCGGACTACCTGATCAGGCTGGAGGGCTTGCCCGGGTTCGGCGCCACGGTCGACCCGATGGGCACGATGATCGACTGCGCCTCGCGTAACGTGTCATGGCGGCGGGTGCCCGAGGACATCGGCGGCGTGCTCGGGCTCGAGCCTGGCGACTCGGTGTGCGTGGTGCGCTGCCTGTGGACCGCCGACGGCGCCCCCGCGGCCTTCTCCGCGACCTACCTGCCCGAGCAGCACGCCCCACTCGCCGAAGCGGCACCCTCGTTCGCTGCCGTGCTGACCGCGCCCCGGGTCCCGGTGCAGTCCGCCCCGCCCGCAGAGCAGTCCGCCAACGGCGGTACGCCATCACCCGCGCGTCCTGGCGGCCTGCACGTTGAGCTGCAGCCGCCGGCCCCGTCGGTGGCCAGGAGCCTCCGGCTGACGGCCGGCCAGCCCGCCGTCACCGTGACGGTCAGGTTCGACGAGGCTGCCGGCGGCGCCCCGGTCGCCCTGGCCATCGCGGTGTTGCGTCCCGATATGTTCCGGGTCGTCATCGAATCGCCCCTTGGCCTGCGGACCGACGGCGAGGTGCACGCCGAAGGCGGTCTCTGGACACACGCCGCAGGGGGCTGGGAACCTTGAGTCCGTATGCCTGCCGACCCCGCAACCGCAACCGTGGCCGAACGCGTGCCGCGGCCCGGCCGATACCTCATCCCCGGGGAGATTCCTCGCCGCGGTGAGTTCCTGGCTGCCTGCGGGGTGCTCGCCGTGCTCGTGCACGTGCTCTTCGCGCAGCTCACCCTGGTCCTCGCCGTAACGTTCTACGTCATCACCCGGCTCACCAGGTGGCGGCCGCACTGGCTGGCCGCGCCCGCCTTCGCCGGCCTGCTGTGGGCGCTGGCCGCCGGGCCCGCCTCGGCCGCGGCAGGCTTTGCCGACGGGCCGGGGAAGATCGCCGCCTACTTCGGCGGCATGGGCGGGCATCCCGGCAGGCTGCTGCACCTGGGCACGGCCTTTGCGGGCGCAGGCCACTGGCTGCCACGGCAGTTGCCGCTGGCGCTGATCGCCGCGTCCGCCGAGGCGGCCATCGCGGCCTGGCTCAACTGGCTGCACACCGACGAGTGGAACCTGCCGGGCTACCGCGGCGGCCTGCTGACCGTGTGCCGCCGCGGCTACCTGGCCCACTCCATCGCCGCCGGCGGCGTGGTCACCCGCGATGGCGCGTGCCTCGGGCTGGACGCCACGACCGGCTGGCGGGCGGCGGTGTCCTGGCCGGAGGCGGCCGGCGGCGTGCTCTGCACGGGTTCCCCCGGCTCGGGCACGACCACCACGAGCTTCCAGCTGGCGCACGCGGCGATCAGGCGCCGCAAGCCGGTCATAGTGGTCGACCTGGCCGGCCGCGGCGCGCTCGCCGAATCATTCGCCGCGGTGTGCGCGTCGACCAGCACGCCGCTGTACCTGCTGGGCACCGGCGGGCCGGGATACTACGACCCGCTCCGCGGCGGTGACCCGGCCCGGCGGACGTCGCTGGTCCTGGGCATGATCGACTGGTCCGGCACGCCCGATGCGCAGCGGCGCAGCTGCGCGGCCTACCTCACCGACCTGTTCACCGTGACGGACGCCGCGCCCAGCGACCCCCGCACCGCGATGCTGGACGAGATCGTGCACCTGCTGCGCCCGGCGACATTGCGGGCGCGGATGGAGCACGTGCCGGGCTTCTATCCCCGGCGCAAGGCGCTCAGGGAACGGATCGAGGTATCCGCGAGCCTGCTGGAGGCGGATCCGCACATCACCGACACCCTGGCCGGCCAGCTGAACGAGCTGCGTGCGTCCCCGGCCGGGCGCTGGCTGCGCCCGACCCCGAACCTCGCGCCCGGCCCCGGGCCGGCACCGGGTCTTGAGCTGGCGCCGGCCCGCCGGGTGGAGCTGGGCCGGGTAGTGCGAGAACGGGCGGTCGTGCTCTTCTCGCTCGACCACGCCGGGTACGGCCGCCCGGCCACCATGGCGGCCAGCCTGGTGGCACACGACGTCCTGGCCGTCTGCGCGGAACTGCGCCGGATCGGCGTACCCGGCGACGGGCTAATCTGGTTCGACGAGTGCGACGGCCTCGCGCCCGCCCTCCTGGCCGAGCTCGTCACGCGCGGCGCCGCGGCCGGGCTGCCCGCCTTGCTGACCACCACCGCGCCGGACCAGACCGAGTCGCTGGCGCAGCAGGCCAACGTGCTCATCCTGCACCGGCTGGCCGATCCGGCGGCGGCCGAGCGGCTGGCCGCCTTCACCGGCGAGAAGCTGGTGCCGGCTGCCGGCGGCGAGCGGCCCGTAGTTCGGGAAACAGCGGCGCTTCGGCAAACACCCGTGCTTCGGCAAACAGCTGCCGCGGCGGCGCCGCAGCTGGCATCGTCGAGACATCCCGCCGCGCCGCAGGAACCGGCGGCTCAGATCGGCCAGCTGGGTCCGCATGGCCTGATCCGCGTGCCGGTCGTGGCCGCGCAGTCTCTTGGCCGTCTCGGCGAGGGTGAGCATGTCCTGATCGTCAAGGGACCACGGCGCCGGCTGGTTACCCTGGGTCTGACGGTGCCGGCTCGCCTGACCAGGCGTCAAGGCGCAGTCGGCAGGTCAGCCAGCAGACCGGTCAGCGGGCAGCTCAGCAGGCAGGGCGCGTTCAGCATAGGGAGGACACGTGACGGCGCCGACCGCGGGAAATAAGCGCGGTGATCCAGGCGATCCGGCGACAGCATGCCCTGGCGGATCCGAAGAGCCCGCGCCGCCGCCCGCCCCTCCCGCCCGAGGCCAGGAGCCCCGAAGCCAGGAGCCCCGAAGCCAGGAGCAGGGCGGCCTGGCCGCCGCCCGGGATCCCGCGCGAGCCCCGGAGCTCAGGCCCGGGCCCCCGGCCAGACCCGCCGCCCGGCCGCGATCGACCGGATCGTCCCGCGGCCCGCGGTCGACCGATCCTGGCGTTAGGCCGCCTCCCGCCGGACCGGGCGCTGGGCCACCCCCTGCCGAGCCGCCGGTCGAGTCGCATCACGATGGGTCGTCTGCTGGGCGGCAGGCGGTCGGGGCTGGCGCTGGATCGTCCCCTGCTGGGCCGGTCGAGTCGCATCATGGCGGGTCGTCTGCTGGGTCGCGGGCGCCCGGGCCGGGCGCTGGGCTGTCTCCTGCCGGGCCGCTGACCGAGTCGCATCATGGCGGGCCATCCGTTGAGTCGCAGGCGCTCGGTCCTGCTGCCGGGCCGCCGGGGTCCGGTCCTGGCGCCGGGCCGCTGGAGTCTGGTTCGGCCGCTGGGCCGCAATCAGCCGCTGGGTCGCAATCGGCGGAATCGCCCGGCGCCCCGCGCCCAGCGGGGCCTGCCGCTGGGCCGTCTCCTGCCGGGTCGCCCGTCGAGTCGCATCACGGCGGCTCGGCCGCTGGGCCGCAGGCACCCGGGCCAGGCGCTGGGCAACCGGGGCCCGGTCCTGGTCCTAGGCCGCTGGAGTCCGGGTCGTCTGCTGGGCCGCAATCGACGGAATCGCCCGGTGCCCCGCGCCCGGCCGGGCCTGCCGCTGGGCCGTCTCCTGCTGGGCCGGTCGAGTCGCATCATGGCGGGCCTGTCGCTGGGCCGCAATCGACGGAATCGCCCCGCGAGGCACGCCCGGCCGGTCCCGGCGCGGGGGCGCATCCCGCGGGGCCGCCCGGAGCG
The DNA here is from genome assembly GCA_036495825.1 of Streptosporangiaceae bacterium. Lineage (GTDB taxonomy): Bacteria > Actinomycetota > Actinomycetes > Streptosporangiales > Streptosporangiaceae > PALSA-505. Next base: position 8,718 of record DASXME010000306.1, on the reverse strand, counting down.
CCGCGGGCGCGTTCCGGCGTCGGATTCCGGCTGGATCGGGTGTGCCTCGGCTGGCAGCACGCCCTGCTGCACCCCGACCCCGGGCCGCCGCCGCGACGGCCCACTCCGCCGGAGCAAGAACAGCTCAACCCGGACTGGGTAGCCGCGCAGCGACGCGAGGAGAACCTGCTCGACCGGCCGCTGAAGGTGGCCGCTGTCGCGGCGCTCGCACTGGCCGGCCTGCTGATCGCCGCCTGGGTGGCCGGCTGGCTCAACGCCATCCTCGCCTGGCTGGGGTTCTTGCTCTGCCTGCTGTGCGCGGGCATCGCCGGGTACGCGCTCTGGCAGGGCCAGCAGGTACTGCGGGCGCGGATCGAGGAGGAGAAGGGTCGGCTCGGCAAGATCCGGGCCGAGCAGGAGAGCCGCCTGTTCGGCTGGCAGTCCGAGCATGCCCGCCGGTTCCAGGACTGGCAGCAGCGCCGCACCGCGTTCGACCGGCAGTCGCAGTGGTACGCGGTCGCGCTGCCGGCCGACACCGACAGGGTGGATCTGGCCGGCGGCACGCTGGTCGGCTGGTCTGCCATGGTGACCCAGATCGGCGCGGCCAGGCTCACCGCCGGCGGCGAGGTCACGGTGGTCGACCTGTCGGAGGGAGCGGTCGGCAACGACCTGCTCGCCGTGGCCGGGCGATCGGGAATCGACCCGCTGGTCTGGGTGCTGCCCGGCGATCTGCCCCGGCTCGACCTGACCGTCGGCCTCGACGCCGAGGCGCTGGCCGACGTGCTGTCGCTCGTGGTCAGCGTCAGCGAGGACGAAGGTGCCGACAGCGACCTCGCGCAGGACAACGCGATCCTGGAGCGGCTGCTCGGGGTACTCGGCCAGAGCGCGTCGATCGCGCAGGTCACCGCCGCGCTGCGGGCCCTGGGCCAGATCGGCGATCCGCGCGAGGATATCCGCCTCGGCCTGCTCAGCGTCGAGCAGCTTGACCAGATCACCGGGATGTTCGGTCGCGGCGCCGCCGACCAGGTTGTGATCGGCCGGGCCTGGGCGATGGAGTCCAGGCTGCGCAAGCTGGACAGCGCCGGGCTCGTTCCGGTGCCTCTCCCGCCCAGCAGGCTGCGCGTGATCTGCACCGACCGGCGGACCGGCGTGTTCGGCAACAGGGTGCTCGGCAGCTACGCGGTGACCGCGCTCACGCACATGCTCAGGCAGGCGCCGGCCGGCCAGCGGTGGCAGCACACGCTGCTGCTCGCCGGGGCCGACCAGTTGCGCGGCGATGTGCTGGACCGGCTGCTGCACGCCTGCGAGACCACCAGGACCGGCCTGGTGCTCGCGTACCGGTCGATCCCGGCGCACGTCAAGGAGCGGCTGGGCCGCGGCAATGCGGCGGTCGCCTTCATGCGCCTCGGCAACGCCGAGGACGCCAAGGTCGCGAGCGAGCAGATCGGCACCGAGCACCGCTTCGTGCTCAGCCAGCTCACCGACACCGTCGGCACTTCCGTGACCGACACGGTGGGTGACTCCTACACCAGCACCGTGGGCACCGCCGATTCCGTAGCCACGACGACCGGCACGAGTGAGTCGACGGGATCAAGCCGCGGTGCAGGACGGAGCCAGGAGTCCAGCGTGGCCCCGTTCGGAAAATCAACCCAGTCACGAAGCCGGGATGCTAGCCACTCCACCGGTACCAGTGACTCGGAATCGATCACCGAAGGGATCAACCTGAGCACGGCGTGGGGAGTGAGCACGTCGCGCGCGGCGGGGACCAGCGATTCGCTGGCGCGGACGAGCCAGCGGTCGCGCGAGTTCCTGGTGGAACAGCACGAGCTGCAGCAGCTCCCGCCGAGCGCGATGATCGTCTGTTACACGGCTCGCGGCGGGGCCTCGGCTCGCGCCGGGCGGCAGGTCGTGCTCGCCGACGCCAATCCCGGCATCGTCGGGTTGCCCAATGCAACCCCACTCACGCTGGAGGAGGCGCAGATCAGCCAGCGATCGGCAGCCGGGCCGCAACCACTCGCCGGGCCGCCGCCCGAGGCTGCCGCTCGGGAGCCAGGGCCCGCTCCCGCCCCGGTGAGCTGGCGGTCCGGAGAGGCTCCGCCCAACCTGGGGCCGCCGCCCGAGCGGCTGGACTGGCGCAAGCCCAGGAATTGACCCTCTCACGCGGTACGGGTGGCGCGACGCTCTGTAGCCTGATATGCACGCTACGTGGGTGAAGCTAGCGGTGCGGCCAGCTCTAACAGCACAGTGGGTTCTAGCAGTGCGGGTTCTAGTAGTGCAGGTTCAAACAGTGCGGGTTCAAACAGTGCTGTCAGCTCGGACACGGCGGCGGGCTCGAACGGGCGGTCGCCGAGGCACCGGCGAGCCCAGGAAGCGGGGGCGATCCTCACCGGGCCGTGGCACCGGATCCTGGCCATCACGGCTCGGACCGAGATCGGCTCACCCGAATCCGACTTTGTGTCCGTGCTGCCCGCCGTGCTCAGCGCGGCCGAGCGGGGGCAGCCGTTTGTCACCGGATGGCTATCGCGGGGCGGCGGGGCGCCGCTCGAACTCATCACCAACGCGGCCGCGCTCGGTGCTTGCGATGGGCCGCCGGAGGAGCCGGCGCCGGGCGGGCTGCTGTTCCCGGCGGGTGCGCGTGGCGTACCGATCGACGACGACTGGCAGGCCGAGCTCGACCGGATGGTGTGGACGCCCTGCCCCGGACGGCAGGCTCCGTCGCTGGACCCAGACGTGCAGGCCGGGAAAGGCCGGGATCACCTGCCCCCCGGCCTGTTCGAGTCGACGCTGGTGACGCTGATGGGCAGGCGGTTCGGCTGGCTGGTCGTCGCCGAGCCCACCGACCTGATCGACACCGAAACGGCCGAGCTGCGCAGCCAGCTCAACGTGCTGCGCCGGTACGACGAGGAGCGGTCCAGGCTCGAGGTCGAGCGTGCCCAGCGCCGGATAACCGAGCTTGACACGTTCCGCGAGGCCGGGCTGTGGAGCGTCCGGGTGCTGGTCGGCGCGGCCACGCCGGCCGAGTTGCGGCTGCTCGCCCCGGTTCTGGTCGGCTCGGTCGATCTGGGCACGCACCCCTACCGGCTGCGCAGCGGTCCGGCGGGGGAGCGCCCGGCGGGGTCGGCTGGGCACAGTTTGACCGGGCTCGGCCTGGCGGAAGCGCTTGCCGTCACCGAGGACACGGCCGACGGCGCGGCCGTGCCGTTCACGGCCACCGCGGGCATGCTGGCTGCGCTGGCCGGGCTGCCGCGCCGCGAGGTTCCTGGCCTGCGGGTACTCGACCCCGGCTACTTCGACGTGACGAGCGAGACCGGCGGCCAGGAACCGGTCATGATCGAGCTCGGCGCGATCCTGGACGGCCAGGACCGGGCGGTGGGCACGTTCCGGGTGCCGCTGGCCACGCTGAACCGGCATGCGTTCATCACCGGGGCCACCGGCGCCGGGAAGTCCCAGACCGTCCGGCACATCCTGGAGCAGTGCAGCCGCGCGGGGCTGCCCTGGCTGGCGATCGAGCCCGCCAAATCCGAATACGCCGCCATGGCCGGACGGATCGACGGGATCGGCCAGGTCACAATCATCAACCCGTCCGACCCGCGCGCGGTCCCGCTGTCGGTGAACCCGCTCGCCCCCGAGCCTGGCTACCCGGTGCAGGCGCATATCGACATGGTGCGTGCGCTCTTCCAGGCGGCCTTCGACGCGGAGGAGCCGTTCCCGCAGATCATGTCGCAGGCGCTGCAGCGGGTGTACGAGGCGGCGGGCTGGGACGTGGTGACCGGCGGCGGGCGGCCGGGGGCGCTGGTGGCGCCGGCCATCCCGACGCTGGCCCAGCTGCAGCGCGCCGCGCTTGAGGTGATCGAAGACGTCGGCTACGGCCGTGAGCTGCAGGCCGACGTGCGCGGCTTTGTGGACGTGCGGCTGCGCTCGCTCCGGGTCGGCTCGGCGGGCCGGTTCTTCGAGGGCGGGCATCCGGTCGACATCGGCGAACTGGTTCGCCGCAACGTCGTGCTGGCCATCGAGGACGTCGCCAACGACGAGGACAAGGCCTTCCTGATGGGCACGCTGATCATCAGGCTGGTCGAGCACCTGCGGCTGCGCGCGCGGCGCTCGCGCCCGGACGGCCTGCAGCACGTGATCGTCATCGAGGAGGCGCACCGGCTGCTGCGCAACCGCGGTACCGAGCGGGCGGGATCGCACGCGGTCGAGCTGTTCGCCGGGATGCTCGCCGAGATACGCGCCTACGGCGAGGGGATCATCGTGGCCGAGCAGATTCCGGCCAAGCTGGTCCCCGATGTGGTGAAGAACACCGCGCTCAAGATCGTGCACCGGCTCCCGGCCCAGGATGACCGGCAGGTCGTCGGCGCGGCCATGAACCTGGACGACGATCAGTCGCGGCAAGTGGTCTCGCTTGAGCCGGGAGTGGCCGCGGTGTTCGCCGACGGCATGGACCGGCCGCTGCGGATACGAGTTCCGCTCGGCGAGGGAAAGGAACGGGTGCTCGAAAGCCCGCCGCCGCCGTTGCGCGGCCGCCGCAGCGCCGCATGCAGCCAGCGCTGCACCGGCGCACGGCCCTGTACCCTGCTCGAGCTGCGTGGCGCCGACCTGCTGTCGGCGGCCGCACCGCAGGCCTGGCTGCGGATCTGGACGGAAACGCTGGTCCTCGCGTTCCTCACCAACCGGAGCCTGCCCGCGGTCCCGGCCCGGCTGCTGCACTCCTGGTCGGAGCTGGATCCCAGGCTGCGCGAGTGCGCGCTGGCCACGCTGATCGAGCAATCGGTCGGGACTCGCGCGATCAGCATCCGGGGGAGCTTTGACCCGCAGCGGCTTGCGGCCAGGATCTGCTCGGCGGCGCTGCTGGTGCTGGACGGCAGCGCCCGGGCCGGGGTGCGGGCCGGGCAGAACTGGGTGGTCCCGCAGCTGCGCTGGCTGCACGAGATCGAGCGAATCTGCCCGCTCGACGGGCTGGAGCCCGATCCTTACGACCGGGCCCCGCCGCTTGAGTTCGATCTCGTGGGCGCGGTGGACTGGCCGGACATGCGGGTCGGGCACCGGATCTGCGCGCTGCGCCGGCACGCCCTGTCCATGGAGCTGCCGGACAACCGGCAGCTCGCCTGGAATCTGCTCCTCGGCGGCGACGATCAGGCCGGGTTCCTGGCCGATCTCGGCACGGTCATGGTGGGCCTGGAGCCTGGCCGGCAGCTGCGCCAGGTCTCGGCGGCGATGGACGTGTCCGGCTGGCTCAGCGTGGTTCTTTCCTGGCCGCGCCGGTTCATCGCGGGCGCCTGGGATGAGGACTTCATGCTCGACCTCGACGAACCTGGTCGGCCGGCCCGATAACATCGCGGCGATGAGCAAACTTCAGCTGCGCGCCCGGCTAGCCACCTCCGTCGGCGGTGCGGCCAGCCGGGTGTCCCGGTTGGCCGGCCGCGGCGACGGATCGGTGATCGGCGGCGTCATCGCGCTCCGCCTGGAACCGGATCTGCTCAGGCTGCTCGCGGCCGGCCGTCAGGTCGTCCTGGTGACGGGCACGAACGGCAAGACCACCACCACCCGCCTGATCACCGCCGCGGTCGAGGCACTTGGCCAGCGGGTCGTCTCCAACGCCTTCGGCGCGAACATGGAAGCGGGCCTAGCCGCCGCGCTCGGCCAGGACCAGGATGCGCCGTTCGCGGTCCTCGAGGTGGACGAGAAGTACATTCCCGCGGTGCTGGCGGCCACCGCGGCGCAGGTGGTGGTGCTGCTTAACCTGAGCCGCGACCAGATGGATAGGGCCGCGGAGATCTGGCTGCTGGCCCGGCGCTGGCGGGACGCGCTCGCCGACGCTCCGGACTGCCGGGTCGTCGCCAACGCCGACGATCCGCTCATCGCCTGGGCCGCCAGCGCGGTCAAGCAGGTGACCTGGGTCGCGGCCGGGCAGCGCTGGCGAGAGGACTCCTGGTGCTGTCCCGAGTGCGGGTCCCACCTGCAGCGGGATGAGCAGGACTGGCGATGCGGCGAATGCACGTTCGCGCGGCCGGAGACCAGCTGGGTGCTGGACGGTGAGTCCGTGGTGGACCCGGCCGGGCGCTCGCATGAGTTGCAGCTCGCGCTGCCGGGCCGGGCCAACCGTGCGAACGCGGTGGTGGCGCTGGCGGTGGCCGAAATCTTCGGTATCGACACGGACCGGGCGCTGCCGAGGTTGCGCGCGGTAACTTCGGTAGCCGGCCGGTACACGATGGTGCAGCGGCGCGGGCGCCAGGTGCGGCTGCTGCTCGCGAAGAACCCGGCCGGCTGGCTCGAGGCGCTCGACGTGCTGGAGCCGGCGCCGGTTCCCGTCGTGCTCGCCGTGAACGCGCAGGGCCCGGACGGCAGGGACACCTCGTGGCTGTGGGATGTGGATTACCGGCGTCTGCGCGGCCGGCGGATCTTCGTGGCCGGTGAACGCCGACTGGACCTAGCGGTCCGGCTCGAAGCCGACCAGGTTGCGTTCGAGCTTGTCGGAGGGGTGGACGAGGCGGTGGATTTGGTGGAGCCCGGAAGCCTGGATGTGATCGCGAACTACACGGCCTTCCAGCAGATCCGGACGGCGTTTGGCAGGACAGCATGAGCGCCGGGGCCGGTGGGACCGGGGCCGGGGCTGGTGGGACTGTCGGTGCCGGTGGTGCCGGTGGTGCCGGTGGTGCCGGTGGTGCCGGTGGTGCCGGTGGTGCCGGCTGGGAAGGCGCTGGCCTTGGGAGTGCGGGGCGGGGGGCGAGCAGGCTGCGTCTGGTGTGGGTCTACCCGGACCTGCTGAGCACGTACGGGGACCGGGGGAACCTGCTTGTCCTTGAGCGCCGGGCGCTGCTGCGCGGCATCGAGGTGGAGTCCGTCTACGTGAATGCTGACCAGCCGGTCCCCCGGCAAGGAGACATCTACCTGATCGGCGGCGGCGAGGACCTGCCGCAGATCCTTGCGGCCAGCAGGCTGCGCAGTGATGGCGGCCTTGCGGCCGCGGCCGCCGATGGTGCGGTGGTCTTCGCCGTCTGCGCCGGATACCAGCTGATGGGCTCGGAGTTCGCCGGCGAGGAAGGCCAGGCGCTGGCCGGCCTGGAGATCCTCGACATGCGCAGTGAGCGCGGCAGCCGCAGGGCGGTCGGCGAGGTCCTCGCCGATGTCGATACTGATCTTGGGGTGCCGCGGCTGACTGGGTTCGAGAATCATCAGGGCGTGACCAGGCTCGGCTCTGGCGTTCGGCCGCTGGCCAAGGTCGCGGCCGGTATCGGGAACGGCGACGGCACCGAGGGCGCGTACGCGGGCCGGGTGCTCGGCACCTATCTGCACGGCCCCGCCCTGGTGCGCAATCCGGCCCTGGCCGACCTGTTGCTCGGCTGGGCGGCGGGACCGCTCCAGGAACTGCCCGCCGAAGCAGAAGAATGGGGCCGCAGGCTCCGCGACGAGCGACTGACCGCAGTATCTGGCTGACTGCCTGACTCTGGCTGCCTGACACTGCCTGCCTGTCTCTGGCCGTATGTCTCTGTCTATCTGTCTGGCCTGGCCGCCTGGCTCTGGCTGGCTGTCAGGCAGGCTGGCTGGCCACCTGGCTCTGGCTGGCTGTCAGTACACGAGGGCCTGGGCGCCGTCGGCCGTAGCCTCGGCTACGAATCCGGCCGCCCCGCCAACCCTGATGCCGTCAATCAGATCATCGGGCCCGATGTCTCTGCGTGCCACACACTGGCTGCACACCGTCACGGTGCCGGCGGCCAGTACCCCCGCCAGGAGATCCGCCAGTGGTGCGGCGTGCGGGAGGGTGAATTCTTCCGCACGACCAGGCACGGCGAACCAGACGGACTCCGCGGTCAGCCACAGTGAGATGCTCACGCCACTGGCCGCTGCGGTCGCGGCGACCGTGAAGGCTTGGTTGCAGCGTTCGGGGTCTTCTTTGCCCGCCGTGACCTTGACCACGAGGGAACGCGTTGCCATGTCGCGACCATAGCGCGTTGACGCACGTCAATCCCAACGCCAGCAGGAACATCGGCGGTAACAGATGCATTGTTGGGGCGACCGTGTCTTCGCGACTACACGGGGTATTCGCCGGGGGGTGGTGTGACCTGCGGCCGGCCGCTCGGGAGCTATCAGGGTCGGTCGATTTGGTGGGGTCCGACGAACCAGTTATATGGGTATTCGCCGGTGGCGGAGTGGCGCGCGGTCGGCTGCCCGGGAGCCATCAGGGTCGGTCGATCTGGCCGGGTCCGATAAACCAGCTACACGGGGTATTCGCCGGGAGTGGCGGTGAAGGTGCGGCCGTGCGGGAGTCGCCAGACCAGGACCCCTGGCTCGGGCTGCTCAAGATGCCAGCCCTGGGTCTGCTTGGCTTTGTGGTGCTTGCGGCACAGAGGTGCTAGGCCGCACTCACAGGTGCGGCCGCCGTGGTCGTAGGCCAGGGTGTGGTCGGTGTCGCATCGCGCGGCGGGCCGGGTGCAGTGGGGAGCGGAGCAGGTTCGCTGCCGGGTCTTGACGATGTGGTGCAGGCTGCCGGGGATGCGGTAGCCGGGCACCTCGCGGGCGTGGGTGCAGGTCCCGGTCTCGATCGGGGTGATCGTGAGGGTGCGCAGCCAGGCGTCCCGGTCGCCGGGGCTGGCGGGCGGAGGTCTTCGGGCGCAGGCGTGGGCGATGGCGCGGCCGGCCGGGTCGGTGATGGTCAGGCACCAGCGGGACCGGGGGCTGGCGGCGATGGAGTCGGCGATGGCGCGGCTGGTGTCGCCGTCGGTGGCGCCGTGCCCGGCGGTC
>DASXME010000305.1:0-2131 GCA_036495825.1 Streptosporangiaceae bacterium | reverse complement strand
GGTCACCGTGGCCGGGCAGCGGATCGACGCCCTCGGCGAGAGTGCCCTGGCCCGGTTCCGCGCCCGCCACGTGGGCATCATCTTCCAGTTCTTCAACCTCCTCGAGGACCTCACCGTCGAGGACAACGTCCTGCTCCCCGCCCAGCTGGCCGGCGCCTCGCGGCGCAGGGCACGGGCCCGCGCGGCCGAGCTGCTGGCAAGGCTCGGCATCGAGAAGCACAAGGACCATTACCCGGCGCGGCTGTCGGGCGGCCAGCGGCAGCGGGTCGCCATCGCGCGGGCCCTGGTGAACTCGCCGGAACTGCTGCTCGCCGACGAGCCGACCGGCGCGCTCGACACCGCCACCGGCCAGGAGATCGGCCGCCTGCTCACCGAGCTGAACGCGGCGGGCCAGACGCTGGTCCTGGTCACCCACGACCCCGCGCTCGCCGTCCGCTACGCCGCCCGCACCATCAGGCTCGTGGACGGCCAGGTCGTGGACGGCCGGGCGGCGGCCGCCGGAGCGGGGGTGGGGGCGTGAGCAGGGCAGGGGGCGCCTCGCAGGCGCCCGCCGCCATCAGGCCCGCAGGCCCAGGAGGCGTCAGCGCCAGCGGGGCAGGCGGCGGCCACGGGCAGGACGGTCACGGTGCCGGCAACTGGCTGAGCGTGGTGCACACCGCTTCCGGCGGGATGCTGCGGCACAAGGTGCAGGCCGTCGTGATCGTGGCGGTGCTGTTCATCGCGACCGCCTCCGCTACCTTGGGCCTGGCGCTGCTCAACGCCAACAACTCGCCGTTCACCAGGGCGTTCGCCGCGCAGCACGGCGCGGACGTGACGGTCACCGCGAACCCGGGCCGCGCGACCGCCGCGCAGCTGGCGGCGACCGCGCACGCCGCCGGGGTGACCGGGATGGCCGGGCCCTTCGACGAGACGACGATCCCGCTTGAGTTCCAGGGCCAGCCCTGGGGGCAGACCACCCTCGTCGGGCGCTCCGACCCCAGCGGCCCGGTCGATGACGTCGTGCTGAACGCCGGGCACTGGGCCGACGGCCCGGGCCAGGTCGTCCTGGCCGGGTACCCGGCGGGAGGCGGCCCAGGCAACGGCGGGCCCGTGCTCGGTAACACTTTCACCGCGACCGGCCTGCCGGGCAAGCCGGCGCTCACCGTCGTCGGCTTCGCCAACTCGATCACCGACACCACCGGCGGCGGCGGCTGGGTGACCCCAGGCGAGCTGTCCAGCCTGGTCACGCCGGGCAGCCAGCCGACGGCCCAGCTGCTCTACCGGTTTACGAGCGCGGCCACCAGCACGCAGCTGAGCGCCGACGCGGCGGCCGTGAAGCGGGCGCTGCCCGCGGGCACGGTCCTCGACTGGGGCTCCTGGCTCACCGCACAGCAGTCCGAGGGCAGCAACGCCGCGATCATGGAGCCGTTCGTCCTGGCGTTCGCGCTCATCGGCCTGGTGATGGCGGTGCTCATCGTTGGCAACGTCATCAGCGGCGCGGTGATCGCGCAGTACCAGCGGATCGGCGTGCTCAAGTCCCTCGGCCTCACCCCGGCCCAGGTGGTGGCCGTCTACCTGGGGCGGATCGGCTGGCCGGCGCTGGCAGGCTGCGTCATCGGAGTGCTCGGCGGTTACCTGCTCTCCGTCCCGGTGCTGCACCAGTCGGCTGGGGCGTACGGCGTCGGCAGCCAGCAGGTGCCACTGTGGGCGCTGGTGCTCGCGCCCGCCGGCATGCTCGCCATCACCCTGCTGGCCGCACTTGGCCCGGCGCTGCGCGCCGGCCGGCTGTCCGCCATTGCGGCGATCGCCTCCGGGCGCGCGCCGGCCACGGGCCGTGGCTACGCCGCCCACCGGCTGGCCGCGCGGCTCAACCTGCCGCGCCCGGTCGGCCTTGGCCTCGCCGCGCCGTTCGCCAGGCCGGCGCGGACCTTGGTGACGCTCGCCGCGATCGCGTTCGGCGCCACCGCGGTGATCTTCGCGGTCGGACTGCACTCCTCGCTGACCAACGCGCGGGACGCCCAGTCCCTGGCGGCCACGGTTCCCGTCCAGGTGTGGCAGAACAACCTGGGGCCCGGGCCGAACCAGGGTCCCACCGCCGCCCAGTTCGCCGCCGCGGGCTCGGCGATCAGCGCGCAGCCGGGCACCGCGCACA
>DASXME010000304.1:0-5174 GCA_036495825.1 Streptosporangiaceae bacterium | reverse complement strand
CTCCTGGCCGATCGCGGTGTCCAGCAGCGCGCGGGCCTGGTCCAGGGTGCCGTCGAGGCGGCCGCGCCGCCGGATCTCCCGCTGCCGCTCCCTGACCTGCCGGAGCAGGTCGTCGAGCCCCCGGCTCCCGCCGGGGCGGTTTAGCCCGCGCCGGATCAGGTCCCGCAGCGCGTCGGACACGGACTGGCCGTTCAGCACGTCCTCGCCGAGCTGGTCGAGCGCGGCGCGCACGTCGTACGGCGGCGCGAGCGGGTCCGGCCCGCCAGAGAACTCGGAGTACGAGTAGCCGCTCACCGCGCCCCCCGCATCCTGGCCCGCAGCACCACTGCCCCGGCCCGCAGCGCCAGCGCCCCGGTCGACTGCGCTCCCAGCCCGGCCCGCGACGACGGGAGTGTGATGGGCTCGTGCCTGGCTGTCCTCCGCGGCGCGCTAGCCGGGCTACGTACGGTAAATCGCTGTGCCATCGGCGGAATCCTTGGAGAGACGGCGCATGAGATACAAGCCCTCCAGCGTGAACTCGAGAGCCGCCGCGGCCTGGCCCGGTGACTCCGCGCCGTCCACGCCGAGACGTTCCATGATCCTGGCGAGCCCGGCCACTTCGCCGATGCGGCGCAGCAGGTCGGGGCCGGGCACCAGGTCGCCGGAGGTCACCGTGCCGCCGTCCTCGAACTTCGCGAGCAGGGCGGACAGGTCGGCGTTGCCCAGCATGGTGCGGAACGTCTCCGCGGTCGCCCGCCGGAGCAGGTGATCGAGCGTTTCCTGCTCCCGGCCCTCCTCGCTGACCTCGAACTCCACCTTGCCGCGCAGCGTGCCGACGATCGCGGGCAGGTCGCAGATCCTGGCCACCGGCTGGGCCTCGGCCGAAAGCGCGGCCCGCCGCACCGCGGAGGCGGCCGCGGCCTCGGCGGCGGCGATCGCGAACCTGGCCGATACCCCGGATCGCGCGTCCACCTTGGGCGACGCCCGGACCAGCCGGGTGAACCTGGCGATCACGTCGATCAGGTGCGCGGGCAGCACGCTGGCCGGGTCGGCGCCGTCCCAGGCCAGCAGCGACTCCTGCCGGATCAGCGCGAGCTCGTCCTCCAGCGTCTGCGGGTAATGGGTGCGGATCTCCGCACCGAACCGGTCCTTGAGCGGCGTGATGATCCGGCCCCGGTTGGTGTAGTCCTCGGGGTTGGCGCTGGCCACCAGCACCAGGTCCAGGGGTAGCCGCAGCGCGTAGCCGCGTACCCCGATGTCGCGTTCTTCCAGCACGTTGAGCAGGGCCACCTGGATGCGCTCGGCCAGGTCGGGCAGCTCGTTCAGGCAGAAGATGCCGCGGTTCGTGCGCGGCACCAGGCCGAAGTGGATGGTCTCGGGATCGCCGAGGGTCCTGCCCTCGGCCACCTTCACCGGGTCGATGTCGCCGATCAGGTCGCCGACGCTGGTGTCCGGCGTGGCGAGCTTCTCGCCGTACCGGTCGCTGGCGTGCCGCCAGGCCACCGGCAGGTCGTCGCCCAGTTCCGCGGCGAGGCGGCGGCACCGGCCGCAGACCGGCTCGTACGGGTGATCGTTGATCTCACACCCCTCGATCACCGGGCTCCACTCGTCGAGCAGTCCGGTGAGCGTCCTGATCAGGCGGGTCTTGCCCTGCCCGCGCTCGCCCAGCAGGATCACGTCGTGACCGGCCAGCAGGGCGCGTTCCAGGTGCGGCAGGACCGTGTCGCCGAAGCCGATGATGCCGGGGAACCTGTCCTGCCCCGCCCGCATCCGGGCGAGCAGGTTCTGCCTGATTTCCTCTTTTACGGATTGCTGCGCGTGCCCGCTGGCACGGAGCTGGCCGACGGTCGCCGCCGCGGGCGCGCTGGCCCCGGCGGCCGGGCTAGTGGGCTGGGTCTCCCTGTGTGGCTGCACCATTCGACACTATGTCCATATCGGCCGGATCCGCACCTGACGCAGGTCACGCGGGCCGTCGGCTAGGTAGCGGACGGATGCGGCCAAAGCCGACGCGCGGGGTGCGACACTGCTTCCATGACGTCCTTTCCGGTCGGCCCCGACGACGTGGCCGCCGCCCGTGATCAGCTCGACGGGATCACCTCCACGACGCCGCTGGTGCACTCCCGCGTGCTGTCTGAGCGGCTCGGCGGTCCGGTCTACCTCAAGTGCGAGAACATGCAGCGCACCGGGTCGTACAAGGTACGCGGCGGCTACGTGCGGCTCGCCCGGCTGGACACCGAGGACCGGGCCCGCGGCGTCGTCGCGGCCAGCGCGGGCAATCACGCTCAGGGCGTCGCCTTCGCCGCCGTCTCGCTGGGCATCAAGTGCACGGTCTTCATGCCGGAGGGAGCTCCGCTGCCGAAGGTCGAGGCGACCAAGGGCTACGGCGCGGACGTCATCCTGCACGGGACAAGCGTCGAGGAATCGATGGCCGCCGCCATCGCCTACGCCGGTGAGCACGGCAGCGTCTACATCCACCCGTTCGATCATCCTGACGTGATCGCCGGCCAGGGCACCGTCGGGCTGGAAATCCTCGAGCAGTGCCCGTCGGTCCGCACCATCGTCGTCGCGGTGGGCGGCGGCGGGCTCGCCTCGGGAGTGGCCATCGCGGCGAAGGCGGCCAACCCGGAGATCCGCATGATCGGCGTGCAGGCGGAGGCGGCGGCGCCCCTGCCGGCGTCGATCGCGGCCGGTCGTCCGGTGCGGGTGGAGACCGCGCCCACGATGGCTGACGGCATCCTGGTCAAGGTCGTCGGCGACCTCACCTTCCAGATCCTGTCCGAGCTGGCCGACCGGGTGCTGACGGTCTCCGAGGATGCGCTGTCCCGCGCCCTGCTGCTCTGCCTGGAGCGGGCCAAGCAGGTCGTCGAGCCGGCCGGGGCGGCGGCCGTCGCGGCCCTGCTGGAGCATCCGCACGCCTTCGAGCCACCGGTCGTCGCCGTGCTGTCCGGCGGGAACATCGACCCGCTGCTGCTGGCCAAGGTGCTCAGGCACGGCCTGTCTGCCGCCGGGCGCTACCTCGTCTTCCGGTGCAGGCTGTCCGACCGGCCGGGCGCGCTGGCCGCGCTGCTGGCCGAGCTGGCCGACCTCGGCGCCAACGTGCTGGACATCGTGCACGAGCGGGTCTCGCTGCGGCTGCACGTGGACGAGGCCGAAGTGCTGCTGCAGCTGGAGACCCGGGGCCCCGGTCACTGCGACGAGGTGATCAGCCGACTGCGCCGCTCCGGCTACACGCTCATCTTCGGCTGACCGGCGTCACCACGGACGCTGCTGCTGCGGCCCGGGGCTGCCGGGCAGGTCGGTCCTGATCACGATCGTCCGGGCTGCCTTGTCGTGCAGGCACTGCCGCCTCGGGTCCAACAGCAGCCAGAGCTCGTTGAGCAGCCCGAACAGGCCGCCGAGCAGCGGCACCGCGGGGATCAGCGCGTAGACGGCCGACCGCTTGGCCGCGGTCGCCCCGTTGATCGGCGACCGGCCGTACGCCGTGACCACCCGGGTGCGCGTTGCCCGCTTGCCGAGGGTCTGGCCCCACGTGGCGTGCTGCGGCCAGTCGTACAGGAACAGGATCAGGGCGGCCACGATCGAGAACAGCACCCACGCGCCGAACAGCCTCGTGTCGGCCCTGGACACCGCCGCCTGCGCGCCCGGGGCCGAGAGGTCCGGGTACTGGTTGGTGACCTGCTGGAGGCGGTGCAGCGGGTGGGCGACGAACGCGATGGACAGCGGGATCAGCACGACGCTGAGCACCAGCCCGTCGATCACCCGCGCGAGCAGCCGCCGCCACCGCCCGGCCAGGTCGGGCTCGGGGCCGGGCCGGTACCCGGCTCCGGTCGCGTACGGCGGATAGGGGGTGCCGTACGGATTCTGCGGGGCCATGCCGTACGGCGGCTGCGGCATGCCGTAAGGCTGCTGCTGGGGCGGCGGACCATACGGCTGCGCTCCCGGATAGGGCGGCGGCGCTCCGTACGGATACTGCGGTGCTCCGTACTGCGGCGGCGGGTACTGGGGAGCCGCGTACTGCGGCGGCTGGCCGGGCGCCCCCTGCGGCTGGCCCGGGTTCGGGTACGGCTGCCCGGGGAAGGGCTGCGTGGCGGTCCCGTAGGCCTGCGGCTGCGTTGCGTCATACGGCTGTCCGGGCGGCTGCGCGGGCGCCGGGCCAGGCGATGCCGAGCCGGGGGGCGGCGGGATGGGCTCGGGCGGGAAATACCAGGAACCGGGCGGCGGGACCGGCGCCGGCCTGGTGGCGTCCTGATCGCCGAATGGCTCGCCGCCGGCCTGCTGCCCGCCCGTGTTCTCTGGAGGCTGCGTCATGCGCTCATGATGCACCGCTCGGCCGGGCGGCACCACTCCCCGTTACGCGTTCGTAAGGCTCGTGTCGCTTTGTATAGTGAACCTTTTTCACCGGACTGGGGGATGGCCGTGGCCGATCGTCTGGATGCCATGCTGGTCGAACTGCTCAGCAACGAGCCCAGGGTGGGAGTGCTGGAAGCCTCCCGCAGGCTCGGCGTCGCCCGCGGCACGATTCAGGCCCGGCTCGACCGGATGCAGGCCCGCGGGGTGATTACCGGCTTCGGCCCCGACATCGACCCGACCGCGCTCGGCTTCGACGTCACCGCGTTCGTGACCCTGGAGATCCGGCAGGCTGGCGGGCACGACCCGGTGGCACACGGCCTGGCCGTGATACCCGAAGTGCTGGAGGCCTACACGATCACCGGCACGGGCGACATGCTGTGCCGCGTGGTGGCCAGGACGAACGCGGATCTGCAGCGAGTGATCGACGCGATCGTGGACGTGGCCGGCGTGGTCCGGGCATCCACCGTGATCGCGCTGGCCACGCCGCTGCCCTACCGGGTGCTGCCGCTGGTCCGCGCGGCCGCGTCCGGCGACGCTCCGGCGGGCTGAATCCCGACGATCTCGCGGGCGATGCCGAGCACCGCCTCGTGCAGTTCGCCGGGATCGTCGGCCTGATCGTGGAAGAGCATCCACCCGATGCTCAGGCCGCTGGTCGCGATCACCGCTCCGACCCGGTCCCGCAGCGGGGCATCGGGCCCGGCGAGCAGGTCGACCACAGCGTTCATCCGCTCCTTGAACATCTCGCTCCGCTCCTTCACCGAAGCGAGGCTGCCGAGGGCGGCCTGGTTCTGGTGCAGCATGCGGTAGACGTCGTGGCCCTGGACCACCACGTCGAGGTAGCGGGA
>DASXME010000303.1:0-2364 GCA_036495825.1 Streptosporangiaceae bacterium | reverse complement strand
GACGCGGCGCCGGCCGCCCCGCCGCGGACCCCCCAGGCGCCGCCGACCGCGCCGCCCGCGCTGCCGACCCGGGTGTCATCATCGGCCGCGGATGTGCCCTACGCCCGGCGTCCCGCCGAGGATGCCCGCCCGGCCTCCCTGAACGGGGAATGGGGCTCCAGGGCGACTCGCATCACCCGAGAGTTCCGCCCCGCCCCGCCGACCCGTGACGTCGGGCCCGCGCCCAGGATTCCCGACCCGGGCCCCGCCCCCATGACCAGGGACATCGGCCCGGCTCCGGTGACTCCGGACGCCGTCCCGGCTCCGGTGGCTCCAGACGCGGGCCCGGCTAACGTGACTCCTGCGGCTCCCGTGCGGAGCCGGCGCGGCCGGTCCGGCGCGCGCAAGCCCAGGACCGAGACGCGGTGGATCTTCTCCGAGCTGGCCAACCTGGCCGCGCTGCCGTCAGCCGCCTATGCGGTCAACGAAGAGATCGACGGAGCGATCTGCCTGATCAGCACGGATCATGGCTTCGAGGTCTTCACCGCGGTGGATGGCGCCCGGCACGAGATGCGCGTCTTCGAGGACGAGGAGGCCGCCTACTTCTACATGTTCGGCCTGCTCGCGGCCGAGGCGGTCCGCGACGGCCGGCTGGTACCTCGGCCGGGCGGCTGACCCGCACGCCGCTCGCCAGCGGCCGGCGTCAGTAGCGCACGATGATGCGCCGGCCGACGCCGTCCACCCGGATCTGGCCGCCGTAAGGGATCACCACCTGCGGATCGGTGTGGCCGAAATCGACGTCGAGCACCACCATGGCCTGCGGCGCGTATTCGCCGATAGCGCGCAGCATGGCCGCACGCTGGTCGCTGATGTACTCCTCGCCCTCGGCCGGGGTCGTGCGACGGTCCAGCGACCAGGCCTTCGGCCGGCCGAACAGCACCGCTGAGCAGCAGCCGAGCAGCCCGCGCTCGCCCATGCTGCGCAGGATCCGGTACACCTCGGCGGCGGCCGGCAGCTCCTCGCTGGTCTCCAGGAGCAGCACTGCACCCTGGAGTGCCGCCGCGGGCGGGATCTCCCGGCCGGACATCAGCAGCCAGGCCAGCACCTCCAGGTTCCCGCCCCAGCTGGTGCCCTCGACCACCCGCCCGGCGTTGTGCCAGATCCAGCCGCCACCGGGGCGAAGCTCCGGCTCGGAATCGAAGGTCGCCGGGTCGTCCCAGGGCAGGTCCCTGTCGTCGTAGCCGACAGCCGGGGTGATCTCGTAGTCGCCCGAGCCCAGCAGCGCCGCCCGCAATGATGCGGCGGAATCCGGGTGCATGCGGCCCGGGCGGCCGAACTGGCACATCACGCTGCCGCCGTGATAGCCGACGATGCCGAGCTGCCACAGGTACGCGAGCAGGCAGGTGTTGTCGGAATAGCCGAAGAACGGCTTCGGGTGCGCGCTGATCACGTCCGCGTCAAGGTGCGGCAGCACCGTGATCTCATCGTCGCCGCCGATGCTCGCGATCACGGCCGCGATGCCGGGATCGGCGAACGCGGCGTGGATGTCGGCGGCGCGTCCGGCCGGCGACGAGCCCATCGTCCGGGTGGCCGGGTACTCCACCGGGATCAGGCCGAAGTCGTCGCGCAGCCTGCGCAGCCCGAGCTCGAACGGCAGCGGGAACAGGCCGGGCAGCCCGGATGAGGGTGACAGCACCGCCACCCGGTCGCCCGGGCTCGGCTTGGGCGGGTAACGGAGGTCCGGCATGGCGCCTCACCATAGTGCTGCGCTGCCTGCGGTGTCGCTTGCTTTACAGCTCATCCCGATCGTCGGGGCGATCCAGGTCGATGCGCGCGGCGCCTTCCCTGGCGACCAGCCCGGCCAGCGAATCGCGGCTGGTCACCACCGTCACGCAGGCCGAAGTGCCGGGCAGCAGCGGCCGCACCTGCTGCACCGATCCGGCGTTGTCCAGCAGCACGAGCATCCGCCGCCCGGCCAGCAGGCTGCGGTAGCGAGCGGCCCGTTCCTCCTGTTCGGCCGGGATGTCGGCGCCAGCCACGCCCAGGGCCCGCAGGAAGCCGGCCAGCGCGTCGGCCGGCGGCATCGGCTGGCCGGGGTCGTAGCCGCGCAGGTTCACGTAGAGCTGCCCGTCGGGAAAGTCGTCAGCGACCTGATGCGCCCAGTGCACCGCCAGCGCGGTCTTGCCCACCCCGGCCGTACCGCCGATCGCGGAGATCACGACCGGTCCCCCGCCCGCGGCCTCGGCCAGCAGGCCGGACAGCCGCGCCAGCTCTGCCTCCCGGCCCGCGAAGTGCCGAACGCGGCCCGGCAGCTGCCGCGGCACCGCCGAAGCCCGAGCCGCTGCGAACCCGCCCGCCGCCTCGCCCGCCGCCTCGCCGGCCGCA
>DASXME010000302.1:0-1926 GCA_036495825.1 Streptosporangiaceae bacterium | reverse complement strand
CCTCGCAGAGCACCAGCAGCCAGAGCGCCTCGTCCGCCGGCTCGCCGTCGAGCACCGCGAGCACCGTGACCCAGGCCAGCTCCGGCGGCTCTTCCGGCTACTCGTCGAGCAGCCTGTCTGACATCCCCGGCGTTCCCCAGTCGCTGGCCGCCTGCGTGGCCTACCGGGAGTCAACCGACCTGCAGAACCCCGCCGCGAACGGCAACGCCTACGGCATCATCCCCGCCAGCGGGTACAACGTCGCCGGGACGTCGCTGGCTCACCAGAAGCAGGTCTTCGCGGAGCTGTACCAGCAGGACGGCGCCTCGCCGTGGGCGGCCGACGGCTGCCCGGGTACGTAGCACCTGCCGCTGGTCACCAGGCCACCTGACCGGCCCGGCCGGCTTCGCGCCATCCCCCCTCACGGCGCGGCCGGCCGGGCCAAGGCCGTCAGGCGTCAGGCGTCAGCGGCCGGGCGGCCAGGACGCCGGGGAGCTTAGGAGCCGGTCCGCGACCACGTCCCTGAGTTCCGCCATGGACTCCCGCAGGAGCTCCGGCAGGTCCAGCTGAGCCTGCCCGGCGATCCAGCGCGCGAAAGTGACGCGGTAGACGGCCGTCCCCGTCTCGGCGGCCAGGCTCGCGGCCAGCTCAGGGACGCCGCGGTCGCGCAGGGCGGCGGCTATCGTCGCGGCGAACTCGCCGAACTTGGCCAGTTCGCGCTCGCGCAGTTCCTGGTTCGCGGACACGACGGCATAGCGCAGCCGGGCGGGCTCTGGGGTCTCCTGGATCATGGCGCCCACGGCCTGGAGCGCCGCGCTCACCGCGTCGACCGGCCCGGCGGCAGGCGGCGCGTCCGCGACAGCCTGCACGAGCAGGTCAAGCAGCGAGTCGGAGCCGTAGAACAGGACCTCGCGCTTGTCGGCGAAGTGCCGGAAGAACGTCCGCTCGGTCAGCCCCGCGGACCTGGCGATCTCCGCCGCCGTGGTCTGCTCGAAGCCCTGCTCGGCGTACAGCGTCAGGGCCGCCTTCGCCAGCCGGCCCCGCGCGTTCGGCTCCCATCGACCCATGACGCGATCCTATTTGATGACAGCCGCAGACATCGCCCTGCTAGGCCAGTCCATGACATGAGCGATTGCCCTCCTCAGCGGCGTCCGCCTGGCCGCCCCGGCGACCGAGGGACCTTCGCCGGCTGGGGTGAGACCACGCCTACGTTCGGGATAATGCGTTTGATTTTTCCGAACGGAGGCGTGGTTCCCTCGCGCGGGCCAGTCACTGTCCCTGCTACCCGAAGTAGTGGCCTCCGTCGAGGTCGGCGATCAGGCCGGGCCCGGTCGGGACCCAGCCAAGCCGCCGGCGGGTCAGCGCGCTTGACGCGGGGTTGTCCGCGGCAGCGAACATGCCGAGGAAGCCGAAGTGGCCGGCCGCGTCCTGCGGGGCGATGCTGACGGCCGGCAGGCCGAGGTGGCGGCCGATGGCCTCGGCGAACTCGCGGAACGGCACGCCTTCCTCGGCCACGCCGTGCAGCCGCGAGCCGGCCGGGGCGGACTCAAGCGCGAGCCGGAAGAGCCTGGCGGCGTCCAGGGTGTGCACGGCGGGCCAGCGGTTGGCGCCGTCGCCGATGTAGGCGGCGACTCCCTTCTGGCGGGCGATCCCGATCAGCGTGGGCGTGAAACCGCGCGTGTCCAGGTCACTGTGGACCACGGGCGACAGGCGGATCACCGAGGCGCGCACGCCCCGTTCGGCCAGCGCGAGCGTCGCGTTCTCCGACTCAGCCAGCGGGCCGCTCCCGACGGTGTCGTCTTCGGTGCCCGGGCGGCCGGTGATGCCGGCCGCCCAGAGCGCCAGCGTGCCGAGCGGGACCACGAACGGCTTGCCGGTGCCTTCGAGCGCCCCGCCGACCGCCTCGATTACCTTCAGGTTCGCCGCGATCAGGCCGGCGCCGTCGCC
>DASXME010000301.1:0-6714 GCA_036495825.1 Streptosporangiaceae bacterium | reverse complement strand
GTATGCGAGCTGGACGGGCCGATTCCGATCTTGAACAGGTCGAAGACGCTGATCGACATGGACGCACCGCCTCAGGGGAGAACCGCCGGGCCGCACCCGGTACCTCGGGAAAGAGCCGCCCGGCGGATCGGGCGCCTCGGTCAGCCTGGTTCGCTGATCAGCTGGGTGTACTCTGCCGCGGACAGCAGGTCCGACGGCGGTTCGCCGGTCATCGCGATCTTGAACAGCCAGCCGGTCCCGTACGGGTCGGTGTTGACCTGTCCCGGGTCGTCTTCGATGTCCGCGTTCACGTCGGAAACCTCGCCGTTGACCGGGGAGAACAGGTCGCTCACCGACTTGGTGGACTCGATCTCGCCGCACGGCTCGCCCGCGGTCACCGAGGCGCCCACGGCCGGCGGCGACACGTACACCACGTCGCCGAGCGCGTTGGCGGCGTGCTCGGTGATGCCGACGGTGGCGGTCTGGCCGTTGATCGTCACCCACTCGTGCTCTGCGGTGTACTGAAGCTGCTCGGGAACGCTCATGGTCATTGCCCTCTCTGGTAAAAGGGGAGCGTCACCAGGTCCGCGGCTTCGCCGCGGCCCCTGATGTCGATGGACAGCCGGCCTTCGCCGGCGCCGGGCTGCTGGGCGAGCCCGGGGATCTCGGGGTCCAGGTAGGCCATGGCGATGGGCTGGCCGAGGGTCGGCGACGGCGCGCCGCTGGTCACCGTGCCGCACGGCCTGCCGTCCCAGAGCACCTGGTAGCCGTGCCTGGGTACCCGGCGGCCGCGGCAGGTCAGGCCGGCCAGCACCCGCCGCGGCGGCTGCCCGGCCCGTTCACTAAGCGCGGCCCGGCCGACGAAGTCTCCCGGCTTGCCCAGCTTGACCACCCGGCCCAGGCCCGCGTCGAACGGCGTCATGTCCGGGCCGAGTTCGTTGCCGTACAGCGGCATGCCGGCCTCGAGCCGGAGCGTATCGCGGGCCGCCAGGCCGGCCGGCACGAGCCCGTGGTCCGCTCCGGCGGCCATCAGCGCCGTCCACAGCGGCTCGGCCTCCTGCGGCGGGCAGTACAGCTCGAAGCCGTCTTCGCCGGTGTATCCGGTGCGGGCGAGCAGCACCCGATGGCCGCAGATGACCGCCTCGTGGCTCGTGTAGTACTTGATCAGTGAGAGATCGGTGTCGGTGACCGGAGCGAGAATGCTGGAACCGTTCGGACCCTGGATTGCGATCAGTGCGTAGTCGCTGGTCCGGTCCGTGACCTCGGCCTTCATCCCGGCCGCCCGCGCGGTGAGCTCGCTGAGCACGACCGGGGTGTTGGCGGCGTTGGCGACGACCAGGAACGCCTCGTCGCTGGTCCGGTACACGATCAGGTCGTCGAGCACGCCGCCGTCAGCGGCGCAGATCATCGTGTAGCGCGCCCGGCCGGCGGCCATGGCGGACGGCTGGCCGACGAGCGCGTAGTCGAGCGCCGCGGCCGCCTCCGGCCCGGTCACCGCGATCTCGCCCATGTGCGACAGGTCGAACAGGCCGGCCGCGGTGCGGACCGCGCGGTGCTCCGCGGTCTCGCTGCCGTAGCGCAGCGGCATCAGCCACCCGGCGAACCCGGTCATGCTGGCGCCGAGGTGCTCGTGCACCGACCGCAGCGGGGTCTGGCGCAGTTCGTCAGGCTGTGGGTGTGACATTGCAGGCACTCCAGAGGTCGATTGCGGCCCCTCTGTCATCTGTGCCTGAGAGATTCGCCGCGCACCGCGGCTTTCACCTTCGGCGAGGAACCTGGCCGACGCTGTCTGCCGGACGGCCCTGCTTTCCAGAGGTCGCCTCGCCCGCGCGGTCCGCTGGCCTGTGAGATTTCCCTGGTGAGGGTTGCTCCTTCGGCGCCCGCCGCTGGCGGCGGCGAGACTCTCCCGCGCGGGGTCGATGGCTACCCGGCAGCCTAGCAGCAGGCGTTCCGAACGTGATATGGCAGACGAATGGACTTGCTCAGCGAAGAAGCGATCACGGCCGAGCTTGACACCGCGCCGGGCTGGGAGCGCAGCGGCTCCAGCATCGTGTGCACCGCGACCAGGGAGGACTTCCGCGACGCGTTGCTGTACGTCGGGGCGGTCGCCTTCCTGGCCGAGGCGGCCAACCACCACCCGGACATCCTGATCCAGTGGAACCGGGTGACACTGACCCTATCCACCCACTCGGCGGGCGGCCTGACCGCCGCCGATTTCGCGCTGGCCCGGCGGGTCGCGGCGCTCGGCTGACGGCCGCCGCCCGGTCGCGGCCCGGAAGCGCCCGGCGGCGGATCAGGTGCTGAACTCGCAGGGCAGCCGCTTGATGCCGTTGATGAAGGCGGACATCAGCCGGTCCGGCTCGCCGGCGGCGCGGATGTCGGGCACCCGGCGCAGCAGTTCGCGCAGCATCACGGTGATCTCCCGGCGAGCCAGGTGCGCGCCCAGGCAGAAGTGCGGGCCCGGGCCGCCGAAGCCGACGTGCGGGTTGGGCTGGCGGGTGATGTCGAACCGCTCCGGATCGGTGAACACTGACTCGTCCCGGTTGGCGGCCCAATAGAACAGCACGGTCTTGTCGCCCGCCGCGTAGTCGTGCCCGCCCATCGTGTAATCGCGGGTCAGCGTCCGCCGCATGAAGATGACCGGCGACGCGTAGCGCACGATCTCCTCGACCGCGCCGCCGATTCTCCCCTCGACGTCGCCGGCCAGCAGGGCGCGCTGGTCGCCGTGCTGGGTGAGCAGCCACAGCGCGTGCGAGATCGCGTTGCGGGTGGTCTCGTTGCCCGCCACCACCAGCAGGATGAAGAACGACGCCAGCTCGGCGCCGGTCAGGTGCTCGCCGTCGATGTTCGCGTTCACCAGGGCCGAGACCAGGTCGTCGGCGGGGTTCTTCTCCCGGGCGGCGGCGATGTCGGTGACCAGCCCGCGAAGCTCCTCCGCCGACGTCATGATCTGGCCCAGCGCCTCGTCCATGTTCTCGCTGACCAGCTCGGGGTCGAAACCGGACAGGATCATGTTGCTGTTGCGCAGCACCATGTCGTAGTGCGCGTCGCTGATGCCCATCATGTCGCAAATGATCTTGAGTGGGAGCCGGACCGCGACGTGCGGTACGAAGTCGCACGGCCCCCGGTCCAGCAGCTCGGTGACGACCTGCCCGGCGGCCCGGTCCACGTCCTCTTCGAACTTCTTGATCATCTTCGGCGTGAACGAGCGGGAGACGATCCGGCGCAGCCTGGAGTGCCGCGGGTCGTCCATGTTGATCATCGAGCCGAAGTACTCGTTGAACTCGGCGGGCACGTCGGGAATCTGCGTCGCGCCCTGGCCCGAGCAGAACACGTCGGGATGCCGGCTCGCCTCGGTGACGTCGGCGTGCCGGGCCAGGGCGTAATAGCCGGCGCCCTTCGGGAACGGCGTGTCCGGCTCGGCGAAGAAGGCCGGGTGGTCGAGCGCGCGCAGCTGCGCGAAGGCCGCGGCCCGCTCGGCGAGCGGAAGGCCCCAGAATTCGGTCTCCGATAGGTCGAGGTCCTTGCCGCCGAGCTGCGGCAGGGGGGCTGGCGCCGTCATCCGAGCCGTCCTTCCCTAGGGACTAGAACCGTATTCGGTTCCATACTGACACACCGCGAACCAGACCCTGGCTGCGGCCAGCCGGGCGGATATTCCGAGCGGCCCGCGGGCTCGTCGTGCCAGTCTCTGGTGATGGACGTTGCCGAGCACATTGCGAGCATCAGCGGCGAGGGTGAGCTGCTCGCTCGGACGGCCGAGCGGATCCCGCTGGACACCCAGGTGCCGACCTGCCCCGGCTGGCGGATGCGTGACCTGCTCGCGCACCTCGGCTACGTGCACAGGTGGGCCGCGGGGTACGTGGCCGAGGCGCGGACCGAGAGGGCGCCAAGGCATGGAGAAGAGGAACTGCTGCGGCTTGCTCCCGGCGACGACGTGCTGATCGGCTGGTTCCGCGAGGGGCACGCCCGGCTGGTGTCGGTGCTGGCCGCCGCGGACCCGGCGGTGCGCTGCTGGACCTTCCTGGCCGCGCCCTCGCCGCTGGCGTTCTGGGCCCGCAGGCAGGCCCACGAGACGGCGATCCACCGGGTGGACGCTCAGCTCGCGGCGGCCCTGGTGCGCGACGAAGAGCTGCGGCCCTTCGATCCGCGCTTTGCCGCCGACGGCATCGATGAGCTGCTGATGGGATTCGGCCGCCGAGGTCGGCGGCGGGCGGCGGACGGACGGCCGGGAGCGCTCTGGCTCCGCGCCGCCGACGGCGATAGGACGGGTGACGGTGCCGGGTCGGGCTGGGCGGTCCGGCTGGGCGCGGAACAGACCGAGATCTCGAGGATCGGAGTTCCTGCGGTCGCAGGCGCGGCGGGCGAGCCTGCCGGGCGTTACTGCGAGGTCAGCGGCCCAGGGTCGGACCTCTACCTCATGCTGTGGAACCGCCAGCCACCTGGCGCTCTGTCCGTGCGCGGCGATCCTGCCCTGCTCGAGGCCTGGCGCGGCGAGCTGCGCGTCCGATGGTCCTGATCATTCACGTCGCGACTGCCTGCGGAGCCGGAGGGGAAGACGCGTGCTCGTTCTTGCCATTGTGCTGACGATCCTGCTGCTGCTCGAGACGGCGCCGTCGGCGATCGCCGGGCTGCTGCGGGCCAGGGCCGGGCTGACCCGGCTGGACCAGCTCACCCGGCTGGGCCTGCTGGAGGGTCGCAACTTGTGGGTGCCCTCGCTGCTCGGCGTCCTGCACCTGGCCGGCAGCGCGGCGGTCATCGCCGGCCTGGCCGCGCCCGCGGCCGGCATCGCGGGGGCGGGGCTGGAGGCGGCCGTGTTCGGCTGGGTGCTGTCCCGCCAGCTGCGGGCGGGCGATCGCGGCCGGGCGCTGGGCGCCTACCTGCTGTTCGCGCTGATGGCGGTGGCGGTGCTCGTCGTCGACGCGGTGCGCTGAGACCTGCCCGCAGTGAGCGGGCCGCTTGCCGCGGAGGGCCGGCCGCCGGCGGCAAGCGCGCGTCGGGCAGGCTGGGGGCATGACGGACCTGACCTTCATGGCAGTACATGCGCATCCTGACGACGAGGCGTCCAGCACCGGCGGCGTGCTGGCGACCTACTCCGCGCAGGGTGTCCGCACCGTGGTAGTGACGTGCACAAACGGCGAGTTCGGCGACGCGCCGGGCGGCATCAAGCCCGGCGAGGAGGGGCACGACGAGCAGCAGGTGGCCAAGCTGCGGCTGGCCGAGCTGCGCGAGTCCTGCGCGATACTCGGGGTGACCGAGGTGGAAACGCTCGGCTATCACGACTCCGGCATGCCCGACTGGGACTACAAGGACCGTCCGGACGCGTTCTGCAACATTCCGGTGGCCGACGTGGCGGCGCGGATCGGCGCGCTGATCGAGCGGTACCGGCCGCAGGTCGTGGCCACCTACGACGCCGAGGGACCGTACCAGCATCCCGACCACGTGCACGCGGCCCGGGCCGCGGTGGCGGCGGTGCAGGCGACCGGCATCCCGGCCAAGCTGTACCTCACCGCGATGCGCCGCAGCGACTGGCAGAAGGTGTGGGACGCGCTGCGCGAGATCGGCGCGGACGTCCCGTCGCGTGACGACTTTACGCCCGAAGTGCAGCGGCAGATGGCCGAGGAGGAAGAGCGCATCACCACGACCGTGGACATCCGGCCCGTGCTCGAGCGCAAGCGGAAGGCGCTGTTCGCGCACTCCAGCCAGATCCAGGAGTCGTGGCTCAGCAAGATCCCGCCGGAGATCGCGGAGGCGGCGTTCGGGCGCGAATCGTTCATCAGAGCGGTCGACGCAACCGGCGCACCGGTCCCCGAAGACGACCTGTTCGTCGGCCTGCGGGCCCCGGTCAGCGCGCCGGAGGCCTGATCATGGCCGATCAGCCTGCCGCGCTGCGCGGCTGGCACGCCGTCGTCGAGGCGAAGGACCCGGCGCTGCTGGACGGCCTGCTCGCCGACGACGTGGTGTTCCGGTCGCCGGCGGTGTTCACGCCCCAGCAGGGCAAGGTGCTGACCACGCACTACCTGGCCAGCGCCCTGGCCGTGCTGGGTCCCACGCTGCGGTACGTCGGCGAGTGGCATGATGACGGCAGCGCGGTGCTGGAGTTCGAGGCTGAGCTCGACGGGCTCTACGTCCACGGCGTCGACATGCTGCGCTGGAACGGCGACGGCAAGCTGGTCAGCTTCACCGTGATGGTGCGGCCGATGCGCGGCCTGCAGAAGCTGATCGAGCTGATGGCGGCCCAGCTCACGGCCGGCCAGAGCTAGCAGCCCGCGGCACCGGCCGCCCGTGCCGCCGGTGCTACCGGTGCCGCCGATCTGGCGAAGCGCCCGCGCGAGGCGCTCAGCGCGGTTCGCAGATGACCACGGGGATGTCGCGGCTAGTGCGGTTCTGGTAGCCGCCGTAGCCCTTGTAGGCCGCCACGATCCGCGGCCACAGCTCGGCCTTCTCTTCGGCCGTGGCCTGCCGGGCGCGCATGGGGCGGCGCTGGCCGGCCATGGTCAGCTCGATCTCCGGCTGGGCGATCAGATTGCGGTACCAGTCGGGGTCGCGGTCGTCACCGCCCTTGGAGGCCACCAGCACCACCCGGTCGCCGTCGATGACCGGCGCGGTCAGCATGGTCGTGCGCGGCTGGCCCGACTTGCGCCCCACGGTGTGCAGTTCGACGGCGGGCATGCCGAAGGCAGAGCTCAGCACCCGGCCGCCCGTCAGGTGCAGGATGGTCTGGTGCAGGCGGCTCAT
>DASXME010000300.1:0-10678 GCA_036495825.1 Streptosporangiaceae bacterium | reverse complement strand
CGGCGCCCCGCCCTTCCTCGGGATCGGCGTGGAACTGGCCGTGGCGCACCGGGACCGGCCCATGCCGCCGCTGCCGGCCGACGTGCCGGCCGGAGTTGCCGCCCTGGTCGGGGACCTTACGGCCAAGGATCCCGCCGCGCGGCCCGGCAGCGCGGCCGACGTGGCCCGCCGGGCTGGCCTGCTGCGGGATGGCCTGCTGCGGGATGGCGTGACCGTCGCCGACGCCGAGCCGACGGCCGGCCTGCCGGATGGCGGCACGGACCGGCCGACCGTGGTCCTGGCGCCTGCGGCCCTGAAGCCTGAGCCCCTGGAGCCTGAGCGCCCGCGGTCGCGGCGGCGGGCGGTGCGCGGCCGGCGGCTCGCCATCTTCGCGGCGATCGCGGCCGCGCTGGCCGCGATCCTGCTGGCCGGCACGCTGCTAACCAGCCCTAACGGTCCCAGCGCGCTGAATCACCCGGGAGCCTCACCGTCCAGCACCCCGCCGTCCAGCAGCCCGGCGACCAGCACCCCGACGACCAGCCCGGCGGCAGCCCGGCTGGTCAACGTCAGCGGCAGCTCGCTGACCGGCCAGCCGGTCAGCGCCGCGGTATCGCGGCTGCGTCAGCTCCGCCTCGTGCCCCGCGTGCTCTGGCGGCCCAGCAGCCAGCAGCGCCCCGGCACGGTGCTGTCCGTATCGCCGGACGGCCAGCTACCCGTCGGCAGCACGGTCACGGTAACCGGAGCCCTGCCGCCGCCGGGCGGCAAGCCCGGGGGCCACGGCAAGGGGCATGGCTCCGGCCACAAGCACCACGGCGGCGGCTAGAGCGAACCGTGCCTGGCTGGCGGGCCGCCGTCAGCAGCCTTGCTGACGCGGCTCGGGCCGGCCGCCGATGGCGCGCCAGACCAGGGTGGCGGTGCGCTGCGGCCAGTTGGCCGGCACCGGCGCGCCGGCCAGGGCGCGGCCGTACCAGCAGCCGGTGCACATCGTGACCGCGATCTCCAGGTCGGCGTCGGCGTCGGCGAGTCCCAGCTGTACCGCCGTCTCGAGGATGGCCCGGATCCGGCGGCGCCGGGGGGCGACCACACGGGCCAGGTAGGCCTCCTTGACGGCCGGATCGGTCGTGTCCTGCAGCATGGTCCCGACCAGGGACAGCCGCCCGCGGCGGGACACCCCGCGCTGGAAGTCCGCGAGCTCGGCCACCAGGTCACCGAACGGATCGCCGGTGAGCACCGAGGCCGCCGCGTCGGACAACTGGGCGACGACCGCCGCGGCCAGGTCGGCCTTGGCCGGCCAGCGCCGGTACAGCGCCTGCCTCGTGGTGCCGGCTTCGGTGGCCACGGCGGCCAGCGACATCGCTTCGTAGCCCTGCCCGGCCAGGTGCCGCGCCGCGACCGCGAGCACCCGGGCGTCGATGCTCGCGTCCCGCGCTCGCCCGGCTGACCGCACGGTGCCCGTTCCTCCCGCCGCTCATTAATCAATACGACTCAGTATTGTATTGGTTTATAGTGATCTTTTTAAGTTTCCGAACGGTTCCAACCCCTCGATCGCTCGCCCGGATCTCGGACGGGCCGGAACGGAGGCCGCCTGTGACCACGCCCGGCGACGCGACGCCAGGTCAGCCAGCCGCCGGTGACCCGCGGGAAGCGGGCCAGGCGCTCCAGGATGCTCTCGCCGTCGCGGAGTCGGCTCTCGCCGTCGCGGAGTCGGCCGCGGCCGGGGAGGGGGCCGGGGACGGGCTGCAGCCGGTCGCCGACCGGATCAAGGACTCGGTGATCCGGCCGCTGCGGGCGGCGCTCGCCGATGTGCTCGGGGAGCCCAGCGCTGACCGGTATCCCAGCCCGGAGGGTCGGGGCGACCTTGGTGATCGGCTGTGGCCGCTGGCCAGGGACGTGACGCGGCTGCGGATGCGTGACGGCATGCCGGCCGGGGTCCAAGAGGCGGCCGCGGCGCTGCAGGATCTGTGCTGCCTGCACCCGCCGGGCGGCGATCCGGACCGGGTCGCGGCGTGCCTGGCCGGGTTTCGCGAGATCCAGGCCGGCCTGCCCCCGCAGATCAGCGCGGCCGTCGACGGCCCCTACCTGGTCACCAACGTCGAGAAGATCACGAACTGGCTAGGCGAGCCGATGGCGGCGCGCCCGCAGCTGGCCTTGTGCCGGTGCGGCGCCTCCTCGATCAAGCCGCTGTGCGACGGCAGCCACGCCCGCGTCGGGTTCAGCTCCGCCAAGGATCCGAAGCGGGTGCCCGACCGGCGGGACAGCTACGTCGGCCAGCAGGTGACCGTGCTCGACAACCGCGGCATCTGCCAGCACTCCGGGTACTGCACCGACCGGCTGCCGACCGCATTCCATACGGGCGCGGAACCGTTCGTGACGCCGAGCGGCGGGCGGATGGACGAGATCATCCGGGCTGTGCGCGATTGCCCGTCGGGGGCGCTGAGCTACGCCATCGACGGACGCGAGGCTCGCGAGCAGGTCGACTTCGCGGGCGAGCGGCCGGCCGCGATCGAGGTGACCAAGGACGGCCCGTACCGGATCACCGGCGACATCGCGATCAGCGACGGCGGCCAGGATGCGGCGCGAGCCGACGGATCCTCCCGCGAGCACTATGCGCTATGCCGGTGCGGGCACTCGCTGAACAAGCCGTTCTGCAGCGGCATGCACTGGACCTCGGGCTTCCGCGACCCGGTGCCAGCACCGGATCATGAGCCCACCCTGTTCGAGTGGTGCGGCGGCCTGCCCGCGCTGACCAGGATGACCCGGCTGTTCTACGAGAAGTACGTCCCGCAGGACCCGCTGCTCGCTCCGCTGTTCGCCACCATGTCGGCCGACCACCCGCAGCGCGTGGCGGCCTGGCTGGGCGAGGTGTTCTGTGGGCCTAAGAGCTATAGCGAACGCTACGGCGGCTATCCCCGGATGGTGTCTCAGCACCTGGGAAAGGGCCTGACCGAGGAGAAGCGGGCGCGCTGGGTGGCGCTGCTGCTGCAGTCGGCCCGCGAGGCCGGGCTGCCGAACGACGCGGAGTTCCGCTCCGCGTTCGGCGCCTACATCGAGTGGGGGTCCCGGCTGGCGGTGGAGAACTCCCAGGCGGGTGCCACGCCACCGGAGCACATGCCGATGCCGCACTGGGACTGGAATACGGCGGCCGGGCCGCCCGGATCGCGCGTTTCCGCGCTCGCCCCTCCTATCGAAGAGCCGGACGTAGTGCTGCCCGGCCCCGGCGAGCCGGTGAGCTTCGGGCAGCACATCAAGCCGCTGTTCCGCGAGCGGGACCGGCAGTCGATGCGGTTCGCCTTCGACCTGTGGTCCTACGACGACGTCCGGGAGCACGCCGACGCCATCTACGAGCAACTCTGCAGCGGATCGATGCCCTGTGACGGCGCCTGGCCGGCCGACCGGCTCGGCGTCTTCGGCCGCTGGGTCGAGTCTGGCCTTCCGCGGTAGGGACATGAGGTCCGGCCGGCTGAGGGCGGCCCGGGCCGGGTCGCCTGCGGTCAGGATGGCAGCTGGGCGCGCGAGCACCGGGTGACGTAGGGCAGGGTGATCCTGGCCGTCCCGGCGAGGTCCGGGTGGGTGCCGAGCAGGTGCCGGACCCGGTCCAGGACGGCCGAGCGCTCGGGCGGCGCCATCGTGATGATGTAGCTGCGCGAGGAGACCAGGTCGATGATCTCGTCGGCACTGGTGCGCCGGCTCCATTCGAGGTCGAATCGCTCGACCGGGCCGAACGGCGGGCCGACCGACGGATCCGCGCTGTCCTGGTCCGAGTGGGAGTAGTTCGGGCCGCGGAGGATCCGGCCGAGCTCGGCGACCCAGCCGACCCGCTCGTCCCTGATGTTCCAGAGCAGGCCGAGCCGCCCGCCTGGGACGAGCACACGGGCTGCCTCGGGTACCGCCCGCGCTTTGTCCACCCAGTGCCAGGCCTGCGCGACGAGGACGGCGTCCACGGCATGATCGGCGACCGGGATCTGCTCGGCCGGGCCGTCCAGGATCGTGACATCGGGCAGCACCCGGGCCAGCTGCTCGCGCATCCCGGCGGACGGCTCGACGGCGATCACCTCGAGCCCACGGTCGCGGAGCCCGCGGGTGAGCTTGCCGGTGCCAGCCCCGAGATCGAGCACGCGCCTGGCGCCGGCTGGCAGCAGCCAGTCGACGGCCTCGTCCGGATAGGACGGCCTGGCCCGGTCGTACGCCGTGGCGACCGCCCCGAACGAGGCGGCCTGGACCTTCCTACGCTCTGCGTTCCCGTACTCTGCCTCGGTCACGGGGCAAGTATCGCAGCGGGCGGCGCTAGTCTCGATACATGCACATTCCGAGCCCGTCGGTCAGCGGCTTCCACATCGGCCCGCTGGAGATTCATGTCTACGCGCTGATGTACCTGGTCGGCATCGCGCTGGCGATCCTGATCACGCAGCGCCGCTGGAAGGCCAAGGGCGGCAACCCCGAGCTGGTCGGCGACGTGGCGATCTGGGCCGTGCCGGCGGGCATCGTGGGCGGCCGGATCTACTTCGACATCACCACGCCGATGGACATCCCGCACGTGTGGTACGGCGTGTTCGCCGTCTGGAGCGGCGGCCTGGGCATCTGGGGCGGCATCGCCATGGCCGCCGTGGTGGGCGCCTGGCGGGTGCGCAGGGCGGGCGCGAGCGTGGCGGTGTTCATGGACGCCGTGGCGCCCGCGCTGCTGGTGGCCCAGGGGGTCGGGCGGATCGGCAACTACTTCAACAAGGAACTGTTCGGCAAGCCGACCGGCCTGCCCTGGGGGCTGAAGATCCCGCTGGCCTACCGGCCGCCCGGCTTCACGCGCTACAGCTACTTCCAGCCGACGTTCCTGTACGAGCTGATCTTCGACCTGCTGCTGGCCGCGGCGCTCGTCTGGCTGGGCCACCACCGGCGGATCAAGCCGCCCGGGCTGTTCGCGCTGTACGTGGCGGGCTATTCGGCGTTCCGGATCTTCGAGGAGACGGTCAGGATCGACTCCTCGGCGCACTTCCTCGGCCTGCGGCTGAACTTCTTCGTGGCCCTGGTGCTGACGCTGATCGGGCTGGCCTGGTTCGTGCGGTCGCAGAGCAGCAGCCGGCACAACGCCGACGAGATGGCCGACGGTTCGGCCAGTCCGGCCGCTCAGGCCGATCCAGCCGATACGGCCGCCTCGGCCGATCCAGCTGACCCGGCCGTCGGCGCGTCCGAGCCGGCCGATACGGACACAGCGACACCCGCGACCCCTGCGGCCGGGACGGCGGAAACGGCGCCGGGACCCGGGGCAGCGGCGGGGCCCGGCGAAGCCGCCGGGCCGGCGGACGACGCAGATCCGCCGCACGATGAAGCGATGCCCGACCCCGGGCCGACCCAGGGTGCGTCCTCCCGCGCGGCCGACTGACCGCGGGCCCGGGCCGCCCGGCGCGGGACGGCGGGCGGTCCCAGCCCGGAATGATCAACGTCGATGTGAATTCGGTGTTCCTCTATGACCGTCGCTGTCAATTTGGTGTTCTTCCCGGAGGGGCGAACATTGCGCGGGACCGGCCGCGCGTTACAGGACGACCGTGCGGGTGGCCAGCGTGGCCCGGTCGACGATCAGGACCGAACCGTTCGGCAGGATGCTCCAGCCGTCTTGCGGCCAGCCGGTGGAGCCGACCACGACCGAATCCTCGCGCACCTGGTAGGCGAGGTCGAAGTAGCTGTCAGGCTCTTCGGCCGAGTCGCGCGCCGCGATGGCCTCGCGCGGGATGAGCCGCGGGTCATGCCAGGCGATGGCGTACAGCGTGCCGGGCGCGAGCAGGATCGCGTTCAGGCTGTTGGGCGTGTAGCCGCCGCGGATGTGCCGCACGGTGTCGGCCACCGCCGCCACTAGGTCGCCGCCGCCGGCGTCGAGCCGGGACAGGATACTCAGGAAATACCGCTCGCTGTCCGTGCCGCCGGTGAGCTGCTGCTCCCAGTCCGGCGCGAGCAGCTGCGGCAGCTTGTGCTGCGGGTGGATGGCCCCGTTGTGCGCCATGGCGAAGTCGCCGCGGACGAACGGGTGAGAGTTGCGGTCCTCAACAGGCAGGCCGGGCGTAGCCCACCGCAGGTGCAGCAGGCCGGCGTCGCCGAGCGGCTCGGCGGTCAGCCGCTGGTAGTCGGGGTCATCGCTGGCCTGCCGCGGCGACTTGGCGACGCGCAGCTCGCCGCCGTTGCGGGCGGCCATCCCCCAGCCGTCGCCGTGCCACTGGGACAGTGCGGTGAAGCCGCGCAGCGCGGGCCTGCCGATGAGGTCAGCGACCGAGGCGTGATCACGGGAGCAGTAGCCGAGCAGTCGGCACATGGGAACCCTTTTCATCCCGTCCGGATCGTCAACGTAACCCACCTCACCAAGAGGGCATCACAGGTACTTCCCCATGCCGCCGGCGATATCGATGGACGCGCCGGTGATGTAGCTGGCCCGGTCGCCGGCCAGGAAGGCCACCAGGCCGGCCACCTCGTCGGGCCGCCCGAACCGGCCGAGCGGCACCTCGTCGGCGGCCAGCCCGGCGAAGAAGTCCTCGGCCGGCACATCGGGCGCGCGCAAGGTGCGGATGTTCTCCCACTGCGGCGTGACGACGAAGCCGATGTTCACGCTGTTGACCAGGATGCCCTCCTGGCCGAGCTCGATGGACAGCGCCTTGGACAGGCTCAGGCAGGACGCCCGGTTCACCGACGAGGCGAGGAACACCGGATCCGGGTACCGGGCGTACACGGCGTTGATGTTGATCACCCGCGGTGCGGCGCTGCGCCGCAGGTGCGGCAGGGCCGCCCGGGTGCAGCGGATCTGGGAGAACAGCTTGACCTCGATGTCGCCGTGCCAGTCGTCGTCGGTCAGCGTGCCGAACCGGCCGGGCCGGGCGGCGCCCGCGTTGTTGACCAGGATGTCGGTGCCGCCGAGAGCGTCGGCCGCGGCGCCCACGAACGACTCGACCTGGCCGGGATCGGTGACGTCGCACGGCAGCGCGGTCACGCCGCGGCCGGGGGCGGCGGCGCGCAGCTCGGCGGCCGCGGCGTCAAGCTCGGCCTGGTGGCGCGAGCAGATGACCACGTCGGCACCCTCGGCGAGCAACTCGGCGGCGATCGCCCGGCCGAGCCCCTTGGAGCCGCCGGTGACGATCGCGCGGCGGCCGCTCAGGCCCAGGTCCACCTAGCCGTCCCCCGTCCCGGCCGCCCCGTTCGGCTCGCCCGCGCCCGCCGCCTCACCCGGCCCCGCCGACCCCGCCACCTCGCCTGCCCCAGCCGACTCACCCGACCTAGCTGACCCAGCCGCACCACCCGAACCACCAGAGTCGGATTGCCCGGCAGCCAGAGCCAGCAGGCTCTGCCGCGGCGGGCAAAAGACGTCCACCTCCAGGCAGCGGCTGTCGGTCGTCCAGGCCCCGTGCGGCACCCAGGCGGGCACGACGGCGACGTCGCCCCGCCGCATGACCCGCACGTCGCCGTCCAGGTCGAAGGTGAACTCGCCGTCGAGCACGATGACGATCTGCTCCTCTTCGTGCACGTGCCGCGGCGCCTCGACGCCGGGCTCGAAGTCCACGAAGTTGACCATCGCCCGCTGCCCGAGCACGGGCCGGAAACCGAGCCCGGGCACAAACTCCGCCGGGTTGATGTCGTCGACGCGGACGTACCGGCCGGGGCCGGCCGGCTCGCCCTGAGCCTCGGTCGTGAAGTGCGCGGCGGCGTCGCTCACCGGTCCCCCTCCCCAGCCGGGCCGGAGCCTGCGGCGCGGACCAGCTCGGCCAGCCGGCGGATGCCCTCGTCGATCAGGTCGTCGCCGACCCTGCTGTAGTAGAGCCGCATCTGGCGCGCCCCCGAGCCATCGGTGTGGAACGCGCGGCCGGGCACGTAGGCAACCTTGGCGGCGCGCGCGGCCGGGGTGAGTGCCACGCTGTCGCCGCCCTCGGGCAGCGTCAGCCAGGTGAAGAACCCGCCGCGCGGCGTGGTCCAGCTGGTCCCGGGCGGCATGTGCTGGGCGAGCGCGGCCGTGAGCAGCCCGGCGCGGCGCTCGTACAGCGCCCGCGAGGCGACGATCTGCCGGTCGAGATGGCCGCCGCGGCCGTACTCCTCCAGCATCCGCTGGCCGAGCGCGCCCGAGCACTGGTCGCTGTTCTGCTTGGCCACGGTGAGCTGGGCGATGATCTCGGCCGGCCCGGCCGCCCAGCCGAGGCGCACGCCGGGCAGGAAGATCTTGGAGAACGTGCCGGCCTGCACCACCACGTCGGGCGCCAGCGCCCACAGGCTCGGCGGGAGCGCATCGTCGAAGCCGAGCTCCCGGTAGGCGACGTCCTGCAGGACGAGGAAGCCGTAGCGGCGGGCCAGGTCCACCAGGGCCTGCCTGCGGTCTGTGGCCATCGACAGGCCGGTCGGATTCTGGTGGTCGGGAATCGTGTAGACCACCTTGGGCCGCAGGCCGCGCTTGAGCAGGTCGCCGAGCACGTCGACGCGCATGCCGCCGGCGTCCATCGGCACCCCGTGCAGCTCGGCCTCGTAGCTCCGGAAGGCCATGATCGCCCCGAGGTAGGTCGGCGCCTCGACCACGACGGCGTCTCCGGTGTCGATGAAGCTCTTGGCGACCAGCTCCATGCAGTCGATCCCGCCGCTGGTCACCATCAGGCCGGCCGCGTCGGGGCGGCGGCCTTCCTGCGCTTCGATCCGGCCGGACAGGTAGTCGCGCAGGCTGGCCAGGCCCTCGGTGGGCGAATACTGCAGCGCCACCGCGGCGTCCTTGGCCATCAGCCAGCCGGAGATCCCGGCCAGCACGTCCGCGCCGAAGGTCTCGGGGTCGGGGAACCCGCCGGAGAACGTGATGACGTCGGTGGCCCCGGCCAGGGCCAGGATCGCGGTGATTTCACCACCGCCGAGCCCGCGGGTCCTGCGGGCAAAGCTCGCGGCCCAGTCACGGCCGTCCCCGGTAGCGGGTACTGCGGCAGATACCGACGTGGTCATCCACGCCTCCGTCTCTGGGCGGCGGCTTCACGACCGCCCTTCTTGACAGGCAATCCTTCTTGACAGGCAATCTTGTCAAACGTAAGAATTGGTAATCAAGTATCTTACGTTTGATACCTTAACTCTAAGTATAGCCGACGTTATCAGGCTCACCCGAAGGAATATCTGGCAAGTGACTCAGATTTCGACTCCGCTGGCCGGGCTCGCGCAGGTCACCACCCCGGCCACGCCGCGGGTGGAACTCGACGACCTCGACATCGCGCTGCTGCGTGCGCTCGCCGTGGACGCGCGGCAGTCCCAGCGGGCCCTCGCCCGGACCGTCGGCATGTCACCCCCGGCGATCGCGGACCGGCTGGCCCGGCTGGAGCGGTCCGGCGCGATCCGCGGCTACCGGGTCGACGTCGACTGGGCCGCGCTCGGCTGCCCGGTCGTCGTCTACCTCGGGATCACCGCGGGCCCCGGCATGGACCTGAGCGAGATCATCCGCGTCATCCGCGAGCTGCCCGAGGCGCAGGACATGAGCGTGGTCACCGGCGGCCTCGACCTGCTGGTGCGGCTGCGCGTGCGCGACCATACCCACCTGCGGGAGCTCCTGCTGAACAGCATCTTCCAGATCCCGGGCGTGCAGCGGACCGAGACCTACCTGTCGCTCGCCGACGTCGAGCCCGCCAACTTCGCCGCCGCCCTGCTAGACCAGATGGCCGAGACCCCCAGAAGGGCGGCACCATGACGCTGCAGCACATTGTCCTGTTCAGCTTTCCCCGGCCGTTGACCGCCGAGGAGGAAGAGCAGATGCGGACGATGATCGCCTCCTGGCCCGACGAGATCGGGCTCATGACGAAATGCCGGTTCGGCCGCGATCTCACCGGGGCCAGGACACGCGGGTACGACTATCTGCTGTTCACCGAGTTCGACGACGCCGAAACGCTGGCGCGGTACCGCGACCACCCCGTTCACCAGCGGTTCAACGCCTGGATCATCGAGCGCGACTGCACGCCCCTCGCGTTCGACTATCACCTAGACGAAAAGACCGTCATGAAAAAAGAATAAAGACCCTTTCCCGAACGCACGCGGCGAAGAGTTCTGTCATGATCGTTTCGACTTTGCACGCGTTCTAGCCATTTCAGGACCCACTTTGCCCCGTTATGTGGTCACGGAACGAGTGCAAAGTGAGGTTCTAGCCTCAATCGTTCAGGTGTCCTGAGGTCTGCTTACTGATTGTGCTGGCATCCGTTTTTTAGCCTCTTGTCTGTTTCTGCCTGGGCCGGGTGGTGCGCGAGATGCCCGGGGTGCCCGTGTGCGCACCGGCTCCGACCGCGCCGGGCTGGCCTCCTTCGGTGTCGATGGGCTGGTTTCGGCTGGTCATGCGGGGGCTGGCAGGGCGCAGAGCCGCTGCCAGCAGGTGAGGAATGCTTCTTTCCAGGGCCAGCCGGAGCTGATCTTGAGGGTCCGCTGGCGGGCGTGGTGCGCGAGCCGGGCGGGCAGGTGCCAGATCCGGTAGCGGAGCGTGTCTGGCTCGGCGTCCTTGAGGTCCTCGTCGTCGTGGAGGCCGAGGAGGCGGGTCCAGGCGGCCAGGTCGGCGGCGATGTTCGCGGTGAGTACCCAGCCGGTGTTGACCTGCCAGGTCTTGGAGGGCAGGTTGCGCAGGCCCATGGCCTTGGCGGCGCGGACCCCGCCGGTCTCCACGACGGCGTGCTGGCGGTGCACGACATCGATGTACTGGGGGTGGTGGCTGCCGGGCACTGCTTCTATCCCGCTG
>DASXME010000299.1:0-2150 GCA_036495825.1 Streptosporangiaceae bacterium | reverse complement strand
CTGCTGTTCAACCAGGTCACGAGCACGATCGGGTTCATCGCCGGGCTCAAGGCGTTCACCGCGGCCGTCGTCGGCGGGATCGGCTCGATACCGGGAGCGATGCTCGGCGGCCTGGTGATCGGCGTCGCGGAATCGTTCGTCACCGGGTACATCTCCTCTACCTACAGCAACCTGATCGTGTTCGGGATCCTGATCGTCGTGATGCTGATACGGCCCAGCGGACTGCTCGGCCGGGCCCAGTTGCAGAAGGTATGACGTGCCGATGAGCGTCGATCCGCAGGGGCCGAAGGTCGGGGCCGACGAATGGGTGGCCAGGCAGGCGCACCGGCGCGAGTACCTGCCGTCCTGGCTCGGCGACGCGCAGCGGAGGGCCGAGCGGATCGGCTGGTGGCCCAGGCTGGCGATCGCCTGCCTGGCTGGCCTGGCCCTGCCGTTGCTCGGCCTGGGCGGTTTCCAGCTACAGGTCGGCATCGACGCGCTGGTGATCGCGCTGCTGGCGGTCGGGCTGAACATCGTGGTGGGCTGGGCCGGGCTGCTCGACCTCGGCTACGTCGCGTTCTTCGGCTTCGGCGCGTACGGGTTCGCGCTGCTCTCCTCGTCCCAGCTCGGCGCCAACGGCATCCACCTGCCGTACTGGCTGTCGCTGCCGATCGTGATGGCCGGCGCGGCGCTTCTCGGGCTGGCCGTCGGGCTGCCGTCCCGGCGGCTGCTCGGCGACTACCTGGCCATCGTGACGCTGTTCCTCGGCGAGGCATTCGTCGAGTTCACCAACAACGTGGCGCCGTCCAAGCTGGGCGGGCCGAACGGGATCACCGGGATCGACCCGATCCACGCCTTCGGCATCCAACTGCTCACCAACACCAGCTATTACTACCTGCTGGTGATCGTGCTGGTGGTCACGATGGCGGTGCTGCGGCTGCTCGAGTACTCGCGCACCGGCCGGGCCTGGCGCGCGGTCCGCGAGGACCCGCTGGCGGCGGCGGCGATGACGATCCCGGTCAACCGGGTGAAGCTGTCGGCGTTCGCCTGCGCCGCCATGGTCGCGGCGCTGGCCGGGACCATCTTCGCCGCCCAGCAGGCGAGCGTGTTCCCCACCGATTTTGACACCCCGATCCTGATCCTGATCTACGCCGGGCTCATCCTCGGTGGCACGGGCAGCATCGCGGGCGCGGCGACCGGCGCGCTGGTGGTGATGGTCATCTACGACGGATTGCTGCGCAGCCCGGCCGAGGCCAGCGTGCTGTTCTACGGACTTGGCCTGCTGACCCTGCTGGTCAAGCTGCGCCCCTGGCGCAGGCTGGCCGCGGTTCTCGGAGCGACCATCGCGCTCGGCTTCGCGGCGCACGCGATCGCCGCGGCCATCTCGTCCAGTGCGGTCGCGACCGGGCCGCAATCAAGCGGCTGGCTCGGCGACGGGCTGCGCGACTGGGTGATCGTCCCGGCCAATCCGCAGACCGCGGGGAACGTCGGGTTCGTGGTGCTGATCTGCCTGGCCATCGCGTTGGTGCAGGTTAAGGGCAGGTGGCGGACCATCCTGCTGGTGCCGACGATCTACCTGGCCGCGTTCGTGTGGGAGACCAGGCTGGTGGTGGAGCCGTCGATTACCCGGCAGCTGATGATCGGTGCGATTCTGATCGTGATGATGATCGCCCGCCCGCAGGGACTGCTCGGGGAGCGTCGCGTGGAGGTCGCCACGTGAGCGCCGTTCTCGAGCTCGACCGGCTCTCCCTGTCGTTCGGCGGACTGCGCGCCCTGTCCGACCTGGACCTGCAGGTCGCCGAGCGTGAGGTGGTCAGCGTCATCGGGCCGAACGGCGCGGGCAAGACCACGGTCTTCAACGTGATCACCGGCGTGTACGAGCCGAGCGCCGGAGACGTCAGGTTCGCCGCCCAGCCTGGGTCGGCAGAGTCGATCGCGGGCCGGCCGCCGCACGCCATCGCCCGGCTCGGGGTCGCGCGCACGTTCCAGACGCTGCGGCTGTTCATGAACATGTCCGTGCTGGAGAACGTGATGACCGCCACCTACGGGGGCACCAAGGCGATGCCGTGGGAGTCGGTACTGCGGCTGCCGCGGGCCCGCCGCGAGGAACGCGAGGCCCGGGCGCTGGCCGAGGACGTGCTGTCGTTCTTCGGCCAGCGACTCGCCGGGTA
>DASXME010000298.1:0-10570 GCA_036495825.1 Streptosporangiaceae bacterium | reverse complement strand
GACGGCGGGCAGCGCTTCGCCAGCTCGATCGCCTCGCGCAGCCAGCGCAGATCGGCTTCCTGAGGGCCGAGCAGGTAGCGGAGCAGGACCACGTCGGCTAGCTGGCGGACTTCGGCGAGCTGCATGCGACTCGCCGGGCCGTTCGGGTAGCGGCCCGGGCCGGCGAACCGCGGCGCGGCCGGGTCGCCGACGAAGAACGGGGCGACCACCAGGTGCAGCTCGTCGGCCAGGCCCGCGGTGAGGAACTCCGTCGCGAGGCGGCCTCCGCCTTCGAGCAGGAGCCTGGCCACTCCCCGTTCGGCAAGATCGTCGAGAAGCCGCACGAGTGATGGCGGGTCCACGGCGTCGATCACCTCAGCCAGCCCGGACAGCCGCACCCGCGCCGGCGCCAGCGCGGGGCGGGCGCAGTAGACGAGCCGTGTCGAGCGGCCCGCGGTGAAGAACCGGGCGCGGGGGTCGAGGTCGCCCGTCGCGGTGATCGTGACCTTGACCGGATCCTCCGCCACGCCGGCCGCGGCGCGCCGCGCCCGGCGCGCGGCCGAGCGGATGACCAGCCGGGGGTCGTCGCGGCGTATGGTGGCCGCGCCGACCAGTATCGCGTCGCAGCCGGCCCGGACCTCGTCCACCCGGTCGAGGTCGGCCTCGCTGGACAGGATGAGCCGCTCCGGGCCAGCGTCATCGATGTGCCCGTCGACCGACATGGCGCAGCTGACCAGCAGGTACGGACGTGCGGCCACAGGCGGGTACTCCAGGTCGGCGGCGGACGGGACGCGAGGCTACTCAACGGTATCTTCGCGACCTGGCCGGTGATTTACTTGGGATTCGAAGCGGCTACGGCAACGGCGGTGAGGGCAATGGTTACGACGGCTCCCAGGGCAACGACGAGGCCGGAGGCCACGTTCGACAGTCTCAACCCGGCGACCTCCGAGGTTATCGCCAGCTTCCCGCTGTGCGACTCGGCCGACGTCGAAGCCGCGGTGCAGCGGGCCAGGGAGGCGGCGCGCTGGTGGGCCGGGCTGGGCTGGAAGGAGCGGCGGCTTCGGCTGCTCGCCTGGAAGTCGCACATGACCAGGTACATGGCCCGGCTCGCCGAGCTCGTGCACTCCGAAACGGGCAAGCCGGTCGCCGACGCCAAGCTGGAGATCCTGCTGGCCATCACGCACCTGGACTGGGCAGCGAAGAACGCGTCCCGGGTGCTCGGGCCGCGGCGGGTGCGCAGCGGGCTCGTCTCCATCAACCAGGCATCCACGCTCGAGTATCAGCCGCTCGGCGTGGTCGCCGTGATCGGGCCGTGGAACTACCCGGTCTTCACTCCGATGGGATCGATCGCCTACGCCCTGGCCGCCGGGAACGCGGTCATCTTCAAGCCGAGCGAGTTCACCCCGGCCGTCGGCGGCTGGCTGGTCAGCTCGCTCAGCGAGGTCATTCCCGAGCAGCCCGTGCTGCAGCTGGTCACCGGGAAGGGCGAGACCGGCGCGGCGCTGGCGAGCAGCGGCGTCGACAAGATCGCGTTCACCGGCTCGGCCGCCACGGCGCGCAAGGTGATGGCCGCGGCCGCGCAGAACCTCACCCCGATCGTGGCCGAATGCGGCGGCAAGGACGCCATGCTGGTGGACACCGACGCGGACCTGGACGCGGCGGCGGACGCGGCCGCCTGGGGCGCGATGTCGAACGCCGGCCAGACCTGCATCGGCATAGAGAGGGTGTACGTCGCGGCGGAGGTCTACCACACGTTCCTGGAGAAGCTGCGGGACCGGGTGGACGCGATCAGGCCGGGCGACGACCGGGAGGCGAGCTACGGGCCGATGACCATGCCGGGGCAGGCGGAAGTCATCGAGGGGCATGTGGCCGACGCGCTGGCCAGGGA
The DNA here is from genome assembly GCA_036495825.1 of Streptosporangiaceae bacterium. Lineage (GTDB taxonomy): Bacteria > Actinomycetota > Actinomycetes > Streptosporangiales > Streptosporangiaceae > PALSA-505. The sequence continues at coordinate 8,703 of DASXME010000298.1, read as the reverse complement.
CGGCAAGCCGGTGACCGGCGGCCTGGACAGCTTCCGCGAGCCGTACGTGGAACCGATCATCCTCGCCGACGTCCCCGAGGAGAGCCGCGCGGTGACCGAGGAGACGTTCGGGCCGACGGTGACCGTGACGCGGGTGAAGGACCTCGACGAAGGCGTCCGGCTGGCGAACGCGAGCCGCTACGGGCTCGGTTCCTCGATCTTCACCAAGAACCGGAAGCGGGCCATCAAGGCGGCGCGCACGCTGCGCACCGGCATGACGTCGATCAACGCGGCGCTGGCGTTTGCCGGGGTGCCGTCGCTGCCGTTCGGCGGCGTGGGCGAGTCCGGGTTCGGCCGCATCCACGGCGCAGACGGGCTGCGCGAGTTCACCCGGGCCAAGGCGATCACCAGGCAGCGGTTCAGCCCGCCGGTGAACCTGACCTCGTTCTCGCGCACCGACCAGGACCTGGACAAGATCCTCAAGCTGGTAACCCTGCTGCACGGCCGCCGGTACCGCTAGATCGCCCCCGGTTACGGGTGCGTGGTGTGATGAGACGAGGAAGGTGGTTATGACGGACACGACGCAGTTCACGATCGGGGCCGAGGCTAGTTGCAGCGATGGAGTCTGCGGTGAGGTAAGCCGGGTGGTGATTGACCCGGTCGCCCGTTCGGTCACCCACCTTGTGGTCGAGCCCAAGCACCGGCAAGGACTCGGCCGGCTTGTTCCGCTCGACCTCGTCGACACCACGACGGGCGAGACCAGGCTCCGCTGCACCCTGGGGGAATTCGAGAAGCTCGATCTCGCCGAAGAGACGCAATTCCTGCCGGGAACTGCCGGCTATGCGGCATACGGTCCGGGACAAGTGTTCACCTGGCCCTACTACGGCCTGGCGGCGGCCGCCGGAAGCTACGGGGGCATCGGGAGCGACGGTATGGGCTTCGGCGGCGGGGGCGTCCCGCAGACCGTTACGTATGACACCGTTCCCCTGGGCGAGGTGGCCGTGCGCCGCGGCGAGCACGTCCATGCCACCGACGGCGACATCGGCCGAGTCCAGGGGCTTGTCATTGAGACCCGCGAGCACCATGTGACCCATGTGCTCCTCCAGGAGGGGCACTTGTGGGGCCGCAAGGAGGTAGCGATCCCGATCGGCGCCGTGGACAGGGTGGACGACGACGGCATCAAGCTCAAGATCAGCAAGCAGGATGTGCAGGACCTGCCGCCCGTGGACGTTGACCGCCAGGACGGGTAGACCCGCTCGCCGGATCGGAAGGATGGCGGGGCCCGCTGTACGGGCGCCAGTACCGGTAGCCCAGCGCTCTGCGGGCCGCCAAGTGGCTTGTGACTGATGGGGCCGGCATAGCGAAGGGTCCCGGCGGGCAGTGCCCGCCGGGACCCCTCGCGTCGTACCGCGTGCTGTTACTCAGTCCACCAGTCGTCGCCGCTGTCCTTGGCGGCCTTGCTGCCGACCGGCTGCTTGGCGCTGCCCTGCGGGGCGCCTTGCTGCCTGGCCTGCGGACGCTGACCGGCCGGAGCCGCGCCGGACGGCGCCTGGCCGGACGACGGCCCGTTGCCCTGCGGGCGGGCCGGGGCCGCGGCCTGGCCGGCCGGTGCGGAGCTGGGCGCCTGGCCCTCGTGCCGACCGGACGGCTGCTGCTTGGCGGCCGCCTGCGCCGGCACCGGCTTGGCCGGCGCCGCTTCGATGCCTGCCTTGGCCGGGGGGCCGGCCAGGGCCTCGTCCATGCCGGGCAGCTGGCCGCCGAGCAGCTGGCGCAGCTGCGTGAGGTGGCTGGTGATGCTGTCCTTCTGCCTGGTCAGCTCGTCCACCTGGCGCTGAGCCGTGGCCCGGTTGCGCTCGGCGTCGGCCTTGGAGTCGGACAGGTACTGGCTGGCCTGGGCCTTGGCCTGGGTGACGATCTGGTCGGCGTTCTTCTTGGCGTTGCCGACGAGATTCCTCGCGTGCTGGTCGGCCTCGCGGCGGGTCTGCTCGGCCTGGGCACTGGCCTTGGACGCCCGCTGCTCGGCGGAGGAAGCGCGCTGCTCGGCCTCGGTCACCAGCTTCTGCGTGGCGGCCTGGGCCGCGGCGAGCCGCTCGGCTTGCTGCCGCTCGGCCTCCTCGCGCTTGGACGCCAGGTGGATCTCGAACTCGGCCTCGGCCTGGGTGCGCTGGGCCTCGCTCTCCTCCAGGATCCGCTGCGCCTGGCTGCGCATCTCGTCCGACTGGCGCTTGGAGGTGGTCAGGATCTCGTCGCGCTCCCGCTTGGCCGACGCCTTCAGCTGGGCGACCTCGCGCTCGGTGGACGTGCGCAGCTTGGCGATGTCGCGCTCGACCGCCGCCCGCTTCTCCGCGATCTCATGATCGGCCGTGGAGCGCAGCTTGCTGACCTCGCGCTCGGTGGTCGAGGTGAGCTCGTCGGCCTCCCGCCTGGTCGCGGTCATGATCGCGTCGGCCTCGCGCTCCGCACCGGAACGCAGGTCGTCGGTCTCCCGCTTGGCGGTGGCCCGCAGCTCCGAGGCCTCGTTCTCGGCCGACGCCCTGACCTCGGCCGCGTCTACCTTGGCCGCGGCGTGGAACTCGTTCGCGCTGGATCTCGCCTCCTGGACGATCTCCGTCGCCTGCTCCTCGGCGAGCCGGAGCAGCTGCTCGATCCGCGAGCCGAGGCCGGAGTAGGTCGGGCGCTCCTGCTCCTGGATCTGGCGGTGCGCGTCGGAAAGCTCCCGCTGCAACGCCTGTACTTGCTCACGATGCTGCCGCACCTCGTTGTCGACCTGCTTCAGATGCTCGTCGACCTGGTGCGGGTCGTACCCGCGCATCACCTTGGCGAACTCACGCGGTGACGCGTCTTCGAAGAAGTTGCTGAGCTGGGCATCAATGTCGGACTGCATGGCGCCTAATCCTGGGGTAGATGAGAGGGGCACGCGATACGTCTGCGATTGACTCCATGATCTGCAGGCCGGGCCAAGAGGCATTGCCGCCTGCCCTGCGCCCGGCGAATGCAGATCACTGTGAGCCACCCGCCCGGTCCTTGGCAGCGTACTCCGTCCGTGACGGATTGGCTGCGCCTTCGGAGTTCCTCAACCTGAATATCCAGCTCAGGTACGTATGGGGCTGTTGAAGACAGTTAGCTACTATTGATGCGCTATCAACCGTTATTCAGGAGCATGTCGGGCCTGGACGAGCTCGGTGAGGACGCCGCCCATCCCGGCCGGATGCAGGAACGCCACGGCCGCGCCCATCGAGCCGTGCCGCGGCCGCTCGTCGATCAGCCGGACGCCGCCCGCGCCCAGCAGGGCCAGGGCCTGGCGGACATCCGCGACGCCGTAGCCGATGTGGTGCAGCCCCTCGCCGCGCCGCTCGAGGAACCGGCCGACCGGGGTGTCGGGGCCCAGCGGCTCGAGCAACTGGACGTAGGAGGCCCCGGCGGGTCCGTCGGCGACGTGCAGCATCGCCTCGCGGACGCCCTGCGCCTCGTTCACCTCGCGGCTCACCACGGTCAGGCCGAACGCGGACTCGTAGAACGCGATCTTCTCAGTCAGATCGCGGCAGGCGATCCCCACGTGATCGATGCGAGTCAGCACCCGTCCCTCCCTCGGTAGGCCACCCGGCTGTCCTGGGTATGGTGACAGATGTTCCCGTTGTTCCCGTGTCAGTGCTGATGATGGGCCGATGACGGGACTGGTGCCGGGGACCGGTGCCGGTGCAGCAGAAAGCGGAGGACGGACGAATGCGGGAAGCGGTCATCGTGAGTGGAGCCAGGACCCCGTTCGGGCGGCTGCTCGGCTCGCTCAAGGACTTCAAGGGGGCGCAGCTCGGCGGCATCGCGATCAGGGCGGCGCTGGAGCGCTGCGGGATCGCGGGCGACCAGGTCGAGTACGTGATCATGGGCCAGGTGCTGCAGGCGGGCGCGGGGCAGATACCGTCCCGGCAGGCCGCGCTCGCGGGCGGCATCCCGATGACGGTCCCGTCGATCACGATCAACAAGGTGTGCCTGTCCGGTCTGGACGCCATCGCGCTCGCCGCACAGCTGATCAGGGCGGGCGAGTTCGACGTGATCGTCGCGGGCGGGATGGAGTCGATGACCGGCGCCCCGCACCTGCTGCCCGGCGCGCGGTCCGGCTTCAAGTACGGCCCGGCCGAGCTGATCGACTCGATGGCCTACGACGGCCTGACCGACGCCTTTGATCACGTCTCGATGGGCGAGGCGACCGACCGGCACATCGCGCGGGTGAACATCAGCCGCGCGGACCAGGACGAGTTTGCCGCCCGGTCGCACCAGCGCGCCGCCGAAGCAGCCAAGAACGGGCTGTTCGACGAGGAGATCGTCCCGATCCCGGTGCCGCAGCGGCGCGGCGATCCGGTGATCTTCGGTACGGACGAGGGAGTGCGCGCCGACTCGACCGCCGAGTCGCTGAGCAAGCTGCGGCCGGCGTTCGGCGCCGACGGGTCGATCACGGCGGGCTCCTCGTCGCCGATCTCCGACGGGGCCTGCGCCGTCGTGGTGATGTCGGCGGAGGCGGCCGCGCTGCGCGGGCTGCCGGTGCTGGCGGAGATCGGGGCGCACGGCAACGTGGCGGGGCCGGACAACTCGCTGCTCTCGCAGCCTTCGAACGCGATCGCGCACGCGCTCCGCAAGGCCGGCAAGACCGTGGCCGACCTGGACCTGATCGAGATCAACGAGGCGTTCGCGGCGGTCGGGATCCAGTCGATGCGCGATCTGGGCGTCACGCCGGAGCAGGTCAACGTCAACGGCGGCGCGATCGCCCTGGGCCACCCGATCGGCGCGTCCGGCGCGCGGATCGCGCTGCACCTGGCCCTCGAGCTGCGCAGGCGAGGCGGCGGCCTGGGCGCCGCCGCGCTCTGCGGCGGCGGCGGCCAGGGCGACGCCCTGCTGCTGCAGGTGCCAGCCCCAGGAGCTGCGTCCGGCCGTGTCTGACGGCGACGCCGGTCGGCTGGTCGAGCGGGCCAGGGGCGGCGACCTGCGGGCGCTGGCCCGGCTGGTCTCGCTGATCGAGGACGGCGCGCCGGAGCTGCGGCAGATCATGCGGGCGCTGGCCCCGGCCACCGGCCGCGCGCGGGTGATCGGGCTGACCGGCGCCCCCGGCGTGGGCAAGTCGACGATCACCGGCGCCCTGGTGAAGGAATACCGCAGCCAAGGCCACCGCATCGGCGTGCTCGCCGTCGACCCGAGCTCCCCATTCACCGGCGGCGCGCTGCTCGGCGACCGGATCCGGATGCAGGACCATGCGACCGACGCGAGCGTATTCATCAGGTCGATGGCCAGCCGGGGGCAGCTCGGCGGGCTGGCCGCCGCGACCCCGCAGGCGCTCCGCGTGCTGGACGCGGCCGGCTTCGACCTGATCTTGATCGAGACCGTCGGGGTCGGTCAGGCCGAGGTGGAGATCGCCTCGCTGGCCGACAGCACGATCGTGCTCGTCGCGCCCGGCATGGGCGACGCGATCCAGGCGGCGAAGGCCGGCATCCTGGAGGTGGCCGACGTCTTCGCGGTGAACAAGGCGGACCGGCCGCAAGCGCAGCAGACGGTGCGCGACCTGCGCAACATGATCGCGCTCGCCCCGGCCGCCGAAGGTCCGCAGTGGAAGCCGCCTATCGTCGCGACCGTCGCCACCACCGGGGAGGGCGTGCCGGAACTCGCCGCCCGGCTTGACGCGCACTGGTCCTGGCTGGCCGACACCGGCGAGCGGGAGCGCCGGCGGCTGGCCCGGGCCAGGGAGGAGGTCGCCGCGCTCGCCGTGGCCGCGCTGCGCCAGCGGATGGGCCGGCTGCCAGGGGGCCGCGGGCTAGACGAGGTGGCAGGCCAGGTCGCCGACGGGAAGCTCGACCCGTACGCGGCCGCGGATCAGCTGATCGGAACGCTGGTCACAGCGAAGGATTAGGCGCCCGGTCGGCGACCGGCTGATCGGCCGGGGCGGCTTCGTCCGGAGCGTGCCGTAGCCCGGGATCAGCCACCGCTTGACCGGCCGGAGTGGCTTCCTCAGGCGCGTACCGTTCGGCAGAATCTTGATCTTCATCTTGAGCCTGCTGTGGCGAGGCGTCCCCCTCCGCCTCGCGCTGCGCCGCCTCCGCCTCGGCCGCCTCCGGCTTGGGCGCCTCCCGCTCCACAGCTTCCGCCTCGGCGTCCAGGATGTTCGCCTCCCGCAGCCGCTCCTCGTAGGCCTTGCGGCCGCCGCGCACGCCGAGCAGCCGCTTGGTGCACACCAGGTAGACCACCAGGGCCAGGTTGATCAGGAAGGTCAGCACCCGCAGCGCGGTGATCTTCGTGGCCAGGTCGTAGATCTCGTAGGGCAGGAAGACCGAGGTGGCGACCATCGCGAAGTACTCGCCCCAGCGTTTCAGCAGCCAGAGGCCGACGCCTTCGATGATCTCGATGACCGCGTAGGCGGCCAGGCCGAGCGCGAGGTAGCCGAGCGTGCGCGAGTTGAGCTTGAGCGCGTGCTGGACCAGTCCGATGAGCTTGGAGTGCTGGAAGTTGAACCCGAGGTCCACGTAGAGCCTGCGCACATCGGGCAGGTCGTGGCTGAACGCCTGCTGCAGCGAGGCGTGCGAGTACTTCAGCCGCCACACGCCGAACGCGGCCGCGCCGAACACCAGCGCCCGCAGGAACCGCTCGACGGCGAAGATGCGCAGGATGAGCGAGCTGCGCACCTCCTTGCCGCGGCGCACGGCCGGCGCGTCCGCCGCCGGGCCGCTGGCGTCCGGCGGCCCGGTCACGAACGTCCCGCAGCGAAGGCAGCGCCACGCCTCTCCGGATGGTGTGGCGACGGTCATCCGGCGGCGCAGGGCAGGCTCGTCCGGAGCGTAGGTGACGTGCCCCCCGCTCCCGCAGCCCAGCAGGCTCCAGTCCACGATAATCAGCCTACGGCCTTTAGCCAGCCGGCCCTGCCGCGCCCCGCTGCGGCCCGCCCGGCGCCGGTCAGCTCCTGATCGCCGACACCAGCCACTGCTGCCCGCCGTCCAGCGTGAACCAGATCGCCTGCTGCTGCGGCTGCGCGGGCACCGTGACGCCCTGCGCTGGGCTGGTCATGCCGACGTAGCTGAACCCGCCGGACACCGCGGTCAGCGTCTGATGCCAGCTGGCGCCGTAGTCGGATGAGTAGTAGATGCCTGCTCCGGTGCCGAGCACCAGCCCGCCGCCGCTCGCCGCGGCCAGCGAGTACGCGGCGGCGCCTAGCCCGACCGTGCCCCGCTGCTGCCAGCTCTGCCCGCCGTTCACCGACGTGTAGATGATGTCCCGCAGGGCGGACCCGGTCACCTGGGTGTCGGGGCAGGCGAGCGCCAGGTTGCCCGGCGTGGTCGCGGCGAGCTGCCCCGCCGAAGGCTGCCCGTCCGGCTGCGCCGCACCCGGCAGGCAGGGCAGCGGGGTGGCGCTGACCTGGGTCCACGCCCCGCCGCTACCAGTCGGGCCGCCGGTGGGTCCGCTCTCCAGCAGGCCGGCCGGCGTGTAGAAGTACCCGACGCCGTTGCTGAGCACGACGGTCGCCGAGCCGGCCGCCGGGTCGGCGGCGGTGAACCCGGACAGGCCCGGCACCGGCGCCCAGGCGTCGCTGTTCGCGGGCGAGGACCACAGGAAGTACTGGCTGCACCCGGCGGCGAAGTCGGATCCGGCGCCGGTGCAGCCCTGGCCGAGCACGGCGAACGCCTCGCTCCCGCCGGTCGCCAGGCTCAGCACCCGCAGCGAGCCGGTGGAGATCTTCGTCCAGCTGTGGCCGCCGTCGTGCGTCGCCCACAGCTGCGGGCCGAACGCCCAGCCGTTGTCCAGGTCGAGGAAGCGAAGCTGGCTCACGCCGGTCGATCCGTCCGGCGCGCCGGTGGCCGGAGCGGGCACGCCGTACCAGGAGACGCCGGTGTTGTCGGTCCGCGCGATCGACGTGCAGTACTGCGTGTAGCAGGCGCCGGGCGTGCCGGCCTGGCCGATTACCCAGCCGGTCTTCAGCCCGACGAACGTGGCCGAGGTCGCCTCGAAGTGCGCGGGCACCGGCGGCAGCAGGGCCAGCGTGGCGCTGCGGCTGCCGCTGCTGAGCGGCTTCGGCGACTGCGGTGAGCTGGCCGGGCTGGACGGAGAGTTGTCCGCCGCCGCGCTGTTGCCGGTCGGGTGCTGGTGCAGCACCGACGGCACGACCTTGGGCAGCGCCACGATCGCGGTCACGATCACAGCCGCGGCGACGCCGGCCGACGCGGCGGAGACCAGCGCGCTGCGGGCTTTGCGCCGCCGTGCGCGCTTGCGGATCAGCTCGAATGTGCCCGGCGGCGGCGGGAGCGGGTTCACGTCGGTGTGCAGCCAGGCGTCGAGGTCGTCGTGGGGTTCAGTCACGTGCTGCACCCCCGATGCTGGCCCGCAGCTTGGCCCGGGCCTGGAACAGGTCCGCCTTGACCGTCCCTTCCGGCCGCCCGAGCATCACCGCAACCTCGCGGATGGGGAACCCCGCGTAATAGTGCAGCAGGAACGCGCTGCGCAGCCGGGCCGGCAGCCCCGCGATCAGCTCGCGCACGTCCACGTCGTCAGCCGGCGACGGTGTGCTGTCGCCGGCCGCACCCGCCGTGACGGTGCGCATCGCCCGGCGCTCCCGTTCCGACTTGCGCCAGTGGTCCCTGATCAGGTTCGTTGCGATCATGTAGAGATAGCTCTGCGGGTTGTCGAGAGAGGACCACCGGGCGAGCAGCCTGGTGAACGCCTCCGATGCGATCTCGTGCGCGGTGTCGTCGTCGT
>DASXME010000297.1:0-1888 GCA_036495825.1 Streptosporangiaceae bacterium | reverse complement strand
AAAGAGCGACTTCAACGGAGGCTGACCAGGAAAGGACAGCACCGGTGACCGACAGCGCCTTGCCCCGCCCCCGGGGAGGGAAGACCACCGCCGGCGTCGCTGTCGTCGCCGCGGCGGTCCTGGCGGGAACGGCGCTAACCGAGCGGTCGCGGGTGGCGGTGGCACTCGGCGTCCTCGGTCACGCGCGCTGGTCGTGGCTTCCTGTCGCTATCGTGCTTGAGCTGGCATCCATGGCCGCCTTCGCCGGGATGTTCCGCCGCCTGCTCACCGCCGGCCGCGTCCGCCATGGCCGCGGGTCGATGCTGGCTACGGTGTACGCGGCGAACGCGGTGTCGGTGACGGTACCGCTCGCCGGGCCGGAACTGGCCACGGCCATCTTGTTCCGGCGCTTCACCAGGCGCGGCGCGGACGGCCTGCTGGCCGGCTGGGTACTGCTGGCAGGCGGGGTGATCACCACGGCCGCCTGGGTGCTCATCCTGGCCGTCGGCGGGCTGGCCTCCGGGCACGCCCTGGCCACGGTGATCACTGTTCCCTGCGCCCTGCTCGCCGTCGCCGCCGTGGCCACCGCCGCGACCGCGACCAGGCAGCCACGGCTGCGCGCCGCCCTGGAACGGCACGGCGCGTGGGCGCTGGGACACGTCTCCCGGCTGCTGCGCCGACCGGCCGCGAATCCCGTGCTGACCGTCAGGGCGTGGACCGAGCGGATGGGAGCGCTGCGGCTGCCCGCGTCCGGCTGGGCGCTGGCGTCTGGTGCCGCGCTCGCTAACTGGCTGACCGACATCGGGGTGCTGGCCGTGAGCGTCCTCGCGGTCGGCGCCGCCGTTCCGTGGCGCGACCTGTTGCTCGTTTACGCGGCGGGGATCGCCGCCAAGAGCCTGGCCATCACCCCCGGCGGGCTCGCCATCACGGAGGGAGCAATCAGCGTGTCACTGGTCGCGTCCGGGCTGCGCGCCCCGCAGGCGCTGGCCGCCGCGGTGCTCTACCGGGTGGTCAGCTTCTGGCTGGTGGCCGCGGCGGGATGGCTCACCCTGCTCCTCCTGCGGGCGCCCAAGCCTGCTCCGCTCGCGGGGCTTCCCGCTGTGGCCACGGGCGCGGCCCCGTCCGACCCGCCCGCGATGCCGGGCGCTCACGAACTTGTCCTGCTGCACGGGCAGCCCGGCTCTCCCGCCGACTGGCAGGCGGTGATCGAGCAGCTTCCTCCGCCACTGCGCGCGCTGGCGGGTGACCGGCCGGGATACGGCACGAGCACCAGCCCGGCCGGCGGGTTCACGGCCAACGCCCAGGTTGTCCTCGATGACCTGGGCGCCCGCGGCGTGCAGGACGCGGTGCTCGTGGGCCACTCCTGGGGCGGCGGCGTCGCGCTGCGGGCTGCCAGCATGGCACCGGACCGGGTGCGGGCGGTGGTCCTGCTGGCCGGCGTCGGGCCTGACTGCGCCACGAGCCTTGACTGGCTGCTCGCCGCGCCCGGCATCGGCGCGCTCAGCTCGCTGCTCGCCTTCCGCTGGACACCGTGGATCGCCAGGGTCCGGCTCGCCTGGCTCAGGCGGCGGTACGGCCGGCCGTTGTACCCGGGCGAGTCCGCGAGCTTGCAGGTCTGGGGGCAGCCTGGTGACGGCGGGTGGCCGCTGTGGCGGACCTTCCTCATCGAGCAGCGCGCGCTGCTGCGCGAGCTTGGCGAGCTTGAGGCGGCCGCCGAGTCGATCCGGGTGCCGGTGCTGCTGATCGCCGATCCCGCCGATCGCGTCGTTCCCGTGCAGACCTCACGCCGTCTGGCCGAGATGCTGCCAGACTCCCGGCTGCTGCTACTCGCGGGCGTGGGCCATCACCTGCCCCGGCGCGCCCCCCGTGCGGTCGCGGACGCGATCACCGCGTTCCTCGCGGCGATCGA
>DASXME010000296.1:0-4620 GCA_036495825.1 Streptosporangiaceae bacterium | reverse complement strand
TGCTCGATGCGCTGGTGATCGTGAAAGTACTCGGCGTGCCGCAGGTTGACGACCGCGGCGCAGGCGTGCGCGTGCAGGCTTGGGCAGCAGTGCGCCGAAACTTGCAGGTTGTGCGCGGCGGCCAGCGCCGCGCCGCGGAGGAACTCGGTGATCCCGCCGCAGCGGGTGACGTCGAGCTGCAGGCAGTCCACCGCGCCTGCCTCGATCAGCCGGGCCGAGCCGGCCAGCGACCAGCTGTACTCCCCGGCGGCCACGTCGGCCGCCACCGCGCTCCTGACCAGGGCCAGCCCGGCCAGATCGTCCGACGACACCGGCTCCTCGAACCAGGTGACGCCGTGGTCGGCCATCGGCTGCCCGACCCGCACCGCCTGGCCGGTCGGGTAGCCGCCGTTCGCGTCTACGTACAGCTCCGCGTCGGGGCCGATGACCGCGCGGGCCAGCGCTATCCGGTCGAGATCGCGGCGCTCGTTGCGGCCCCAGGACTCGCCGATCTTGATCTTGACCCGGGTCAGGCCGTCACGTCCGACCCAGCCGGCTAGCTGCTCGCGGGTCTGCTGGTCGTCGTAGCTGGTGAAGCCGCCGCTGCCGTAGGCGGGCACCTGCCGGTGCACCCGGCCGAGCAGGTCCGCGACGGGCAGCCCGAGCAGCCGGGCCTTGAGGTCCCACAGCGCGATGTCCACCGCCGATATCGCCGTGGCCGCGACGCCGGGCCGGCCGATGTTGCGCACCGCCCTGGCCATCGCCTCGTTCGCGCCGGCGACATCGAGCGCGCTGCGGCCCCGCACCACTCCGGCCAGCACGTCCGTCACCACCGACGCGGCCGCGGCGGCCGCGTAACTCCAGCCGATGCCTTCCTCGCCGCCTGCGCGGGCGGTCACCAGCACCAGCGTGGTGCTGTCCCAGGCCAGCGTGCCGTCAGCCTCCGGCGCGTCGGTCGGTATCACGTAGACGGCGGTGCCGATGTCCTTGATCTGCGGCGAATCAGCCATGCCGCCGTCTACCTGCGACAGCCGCGCCCAAACGGCAACCCGATGTTTGGCCTGCCCGCGTGCGGACAGCTTGCAGCGACATCAGCAGGTAACGCGGCCCGGTGACGGGCGGTGAACAGGAGGTCAGGCGGCGTGGGGCAGATCGTTTCCGAGGCACTGATCGAGCGGCTGGCCGCATGGGGCGTGGACACGGTCTTCGGCCTGCCGGGCGACGGCATCAACGGGATCATGGAAGGGCTGCGGCGAAACCAGGACAAGGTCCGGTTCGTCCTCGTGCATCACGAAGAGGCCGCGGCCTTCATGGCCACCGGCTACGCCAAGGCCACCGGCAAGCTCGGCGTCTGCCTGGCCACGTCCGGGCCGGGCGGCATCCACCTGCTGAACGGGCTGTATGACGCCAAGCTCGACCACATGCCGGTGCTGGCCATCACCGGCATGCAGGAAACCTCGGTCCTCGGCACCGGCTACCAGCAGGAAGTCGCGCTGGACAAGCTTTACGCCGACGTCGCCGAATACGACCAGATGATCTACAACCCAGCCCAGCTGCCCGGCGTGGTGGACACGGCCATCCGCACCGCATACGCCCGCCGCGGCGTGGCCCACCTGACTGTCCCCAACGACATCCAGGTGGCCGACGCGGACGCGGACCCCTGGCAGCACGTCGCGCCGGCCAGCCCGCCGCGGACGGCGGCGATCCGGCTGCCGGCCCCCGGACGGCCCCGGGAGGAAGATCTGCAGCGGCTCGCCGACTTCCTCAACGACGGGAAGAAGATCGCGATCCTGGCCGGGGCGGGAGCGCTGCACGCCCGCGAGGAACTGCTGGCCCTGGCCGAGACGCTCGGCGCGCCGATCGTCAAGACGCTGTCCGGCAAGGCGACCGTGCCCGACGACTCGCCGTACACCACCGGCGGCATCGGCCTGCTCGGCACCAGGCCGTCCGAAGATCTCATGGACGAGATCGACACGCTGTTCATGGTCGGCACCAACTTCCCCTACACCAAGCACCTGCCGGCAGCAGGCAAGGTGCGCGTCGCCCAGATCGAGGCCGACCCGGCCCGCGCGGGCGCCCGCATCGCCACCGAGGTGCCCGTGGTCGGCGACGCCAAGGAGGGCCTGGCTGCCCTGCTGCCGCTGCTCAAGCGCCAGGGGGACGGCAAGCTCCTGAAGAAGTACCAGAAGGAAATGGGCAGCTGGCGGAAGAAGATGGCCGCCCTGGAGGACGCCGAGCGCAACCCGATCTCGCCGCAGTACGTCGTGTCCGTGCTGAACGAGCTGGCCGCCGACGACGCGGTGCTGACCTGCGACAGCGGCACGATCGCGACCTGGGCGGCGCGGCACTGGGACATCCGCGACCGGCGCGAGTTCTTCCTGTCCGGCAACCTGGCCACGATGGCGCCCGGCATGCCCTACGCGATCGGCATCCAGCACGCATTTCCCGGCCGTCAGGTCATCGGCTACGTGGGCGACGGCGGCTTCGCCATGCTGATGGCCGAGTTCCTCACCGCCATCCAGCACCGGCTGCCGGTCAAGATCGTGATCAACAACAACAACTCGCTCGGCCAGATCCTGTGGGAGCAGATGGTGCTCGGCTACCCCGAGCACGGCGTGCGCTACCCGGAGCCGTTCGTCAACTACGCGGCCATCGCGCAGGCCAACGGCGCGCTCGGGATCAAGGTCGAGCAGGCCGCCGATGTCCGCGGCGCGCTGCAGCAGGCACTCGCCCACTCCGGCCCCGCGCTGGTGGACGTGAACGTCAACCCGGACGAGCCGCCGCTGCCCGGCAAGGTCGAGTACGAGCAGGCCAAGAAGTTCACCGAGGCGTTCCTGCGCGGCCAGCCGCGCAAGGCCACGATCGCCACGACGCTGCTCAGGGACCGGATCAACGAGCTGAAGCCGTAGCCGTAGCCGTAAGGGGGGAGGAGCCCGCCATGCTGAGAACGTCAGAGCGCACGCGGTCAGGCCACGGCATCGACCGGATCATCGGCGACATCCAGACCGGTCACTTCGAGCGCACCTTGTCCGCCCTGACCGCCGCCGGGGCGCTGGTCACCGCGGCCGAGATCTTCTTCGAGCACGACAGCGCCAGCTTCGGCAACAAGATGATGTGGCTGCCGGTCGCGCTCGGACCGGTCGGCGCCGCGGCCGGCATCGCCGGGTTCTTCAGCCGGACGATGGCCAAGACCGCCCTGCCCGTCGCGTCGGCTGCCATCGTGGCGAACGGCCTGCAGGGCACCTACCTGCACGCCCGCGGCATCGCGCAGAAGCCGGGCGGCTGGTCCAACGCCCGCTACAACATGGAGATGGGCCCGCCCGTGCTCGCCCCGCTGCTAGTAACCATGGTCGGCGGCATAGGCCTGCTCGCCGCGATCCTGCGCCGCGAACAGTGAGCATCGAAAAGTGAGCGGCACGGCGCCGGGGGACAGGTTCCCCGGCTTCGACGCGGCGGCGCAGGCCCGGCACTGGGACCCGGTGACCGCGGGCGTCGTGCTGGCCCGGCTCCGGATCCCTGAGGAGATGCGGTTCTTCAGCCCGGCGGAGGAAGCCGCTGCGATCGCGCTGTGCGACTGCCTGCTCGGCCAAGACGGCGACCAGCACGGCGGCCAGGAGGACAGTGAGCAGAAGATCCCGGTGGCGGCGATGATCGACGCGCGGCTGGCCGAGATGCAGACCGACGGCTGGCGGTACGCGGACCTGCCCGAGGACGGGCAAGCCTGGCGGGACACCCTGCGGTACCTGGACCAGGACGCCGATGAGATGTGCGGCCGCCCGTTCGCGCGGTGCCGCACCGCCGACCAGCGCGCGATCATCCAGACCGTCCAGGACCGGGCGGGCAAGCAATGGCACGATCTGGACGCCGGCCACGTATGGAGCCTGTGGACCCGCTACGCCTGCACCGCGTTCTACGCGCACCCGCACGCCTGGAACGAGATCGGCTTCCCCGGCCCGGCCTATCCCCGCGGCTACAAGCACCCCGGCCTGGACGCCCGCGAGCCGTTCGAGATCGCCGACGTGATCCCGGCGCGCGATCCCGTCCGCGAGGGGTACTGATGGCCGGGGTCCGCGACCGCAACCAGTCGGCGTGGCTGCTGCCCAACGACGGCACCCGCACCAACCACAACCTAAAACGCGACATGCGCCGGTTCGACGACGCCGACGAGGTCGATCTCGCCGTGGTCGGCTGCGGCGCCGGCGGCAGCATCCTGCTGCAGCGGCTGGCCCGGCGCGGCTGGCGCATCGTCGGCCTGGACGCCGGTCCGTTCTGGGACCCGGACGCCGACTGGGTCAGCGACGAGGCCGGCTCGCACCACCTGTACTGGACCGAGCCGCGGGTGATCGACGGTGCCGACCCGGTGCCGCTGGGCTCGAACAACTCCGGCCGCGGCGTCGGCGGCTCGATGGTGCACTACGCCGGCTACACCCCGCGCTTTCACCCCAGCGACTTCGCCACCCAGACCAATGATGGCGTCGGCGCGGACTGGCCGATCGGCTACGCCCACCTTGAGCCGTACTACCGCGACATCGAGGCCGAGCTTCCGGTGGCCGGCGAGCACTGGCCGTGGGGGGATCCGCACTCCTACCCGCACCGGCCGCACCCGGTCGGCGGCAACGGCGAGATCTTCCTGCGCGGCGC
>DASXME010000295.1:0-1546 GCA_036495825.1 Streptosporangiaceae bacterium | reverse complement strand
AGCGCCGGGCCGCAATCGTTGCGGGCGATCAGCACCCGGGCCAGCACCAGGTAGGCAGGCTCGCGGGGGTAATCCGGCTCGTCGTCGGGGCCAAGACCAGCCGCCGCTGTCCACTGGGCGGCCGCGCGGACGTCGCCACGCGCCAGCAGCAGTCGCGCCCGCTGCGACGGCACCGGATTGAACAGGGCGACCACCTGCGGGCTCAGCCCGGCCTGCCCGGCCTCCTCCATCGCCACCAGGGCCCCGACCGCGTCACCCTGCGCATGCCGGATCCGGGCCAGCACCGCCAGGCCGGCGGCCAGCGACTGGGTGAAGGTAAGTTGCCGGCACAGCGTGACCCCGCGGGTGGCGTGGTCAAGGGCGGCGGCCAGCTCGTCCCGCTCGTACAGGACCTGGGCCAGGCTCACGTGCGACGGGCCCGTGATGGCTGCCTGGCTGCTCTGGCCGGCCTCCTGCGCCGGCCCGCCGGTCGCCAGCGCCGCGTCCAGGTTGCCCTGGGCGCGCTGCACCTGGCCCAGGTCGTAGCGGACGCGCATGGGAAGGAACCCGGGGAAGAACTCATCGGCCGCCTGCCGCTCGGCGAGCATCTCCGCCAGGCCGCGCTCGGCTGGCCCGAGCCGTCCGCCCAGCCACTCCGTCACCGCCTGGTTCCAGCGGACGAAGGAGCGCATCAGCCAGTCACCTGAGTCCAGTTGGGCCAGGGCCTGCCGGTTGTAGCCGGCCGCGAGGGCGGCATCTCCGCGCAGCCGCGCGAGCGTTGCGCGCAGGAACGCGATCCCCGCGGGGACGTTGGCCAGCACGCTCGCCGGGCGACCGGCGGGGTCCCCATACGGCTCGTCGCCGCTAGCCGCATAGCCACGCTCGGCGTCATCGAGCAGGGCCTCAAGCGCTTCGGCCTGGAAGCCCATGGCGGCGCCGAAGGCCTGGGCCAGGCACAGCCGGGGCCGGTCGCGTATCGCCTCCGCCGGCAGCGCCGACAGCCAGCGGCGCAGGGTCACGCCCTCGCTGCGGCCAAGCAGCTCCTCGACGTGCCGCTCGACCAGCCGCGCCGCCCAGGCGGTGTCCCCGGCCGATAGCGCGTGCCGCACCGCGTCATCGGCCAGGCCGTGCTCGTCGTACCAGGCGGCCGCGGCCCGGTGCAGCGCCTGCACCCGGCCGGGCTGCTCGGCCTGCAGCCGGTCGCGCAGCAGATCGGCGAACAGATGGTGGTAGCGCCACCAGCCGCGCACGTCATCCAGCGGCACCAGGAACAGGCCCGCCCGCTCGATGTCGGCCAGCATCGTCTGGCTGCCGGCCCGGCCGGCGACCGCGTCGCACAACTCCCCCGACAAGCGCTCCAGCACCGAGGTCTCCAGCAGGAACGCGCGCACCTGCTCGGTCTGGCCGTCGAGGACCTCATCGGCCAGGTAGTCCAGCACGAAGCGGTGGCTGCCGCTGAACGCCGCCGCGAACCGTGCCGCATCGGCCTGCCCCCGCAGCGACAGCCCGGCCAGCTGCAGGCCCGCCGCCCACCCTTCGGTGCGGGCGACCAGCGCCGCCACCGCCG
>DASXME010000294.1:0-6417 GCA_036495825.1 Streptosporangiaceae bacterium | reverse complement strand
TGACCGCAGGACCGCGCTGATGCGCACGCACTCCGGGCTGCACGTGCTGTGCGGGGTCGTGTTCAGGGACTTCGGCGCGCTGGTGACCGGCGGGAACATGGAGCCGCTCACGGCGCGGATGGACTTCAACCTGCCGCAGGTGCCCGACGGCTTCCGCGACGCGGTGCAGGCGGCCTGCAACGCCGAGCTGGCCGCCGACCGCCGGATCGACGTCCGGGTGCTGCCCAGGGACGAGGCGTTCGCCATCCCCGACATCATCAGGACCGCGACCAACCTGGTCCCGCCCGAGATCAAGGACGTGCGCATCATCGACATCGTCGGGCTGGACCAGCAGGCTGACGGCGGCACGCACGTGGCCTCCACCCGTCAGGTGGGCCGCATCGAGGTCGTCAAGATCGAGAACAAGGGCAAGGGGTTCCGCAGGCTGCGGATCAGGATCGAGAACTAGACCGGGCCGGCACGAGAGCGGGCGGCGGTTACCAGGGGCCGTAGGGCCCGGAGCGGCTGGAGCCCGAGCCGCCGCCGAGCTGCTTGATCTTCGGCCGGACGTCGGTCAGGTAGACCGCGGCGGCGACGAACGCCACGACCGGGAGGATCTGAATCACCGATGCGCTGCGGACGTACGCGGCGTAGCCGAGCCCGACGACCGCGGCGACACCGGTAATGATCAGCCACAGCGGCTTGGTCTGCTTGCCTGCCGCCAGGTAGGCAGACGCCGGGTGCCTGAAGGCGTCGATGAAGGCGAAGGCCTCGACTACGAACGCGGCGATGGCGAGCGCCAGGAAGAAGTAGTTGAGCGGCGTCATCGCATTCCAGTTGCTGAACACAGATCTCAGGTTACTCTGCGGCCGGCGCGCCGGCGCCTGAGGAGCTGCGGCCATCCGGCCCGCTTCGCGGCCCGGCGGCGCCGAGCCGGCCAGCGGCTCAGATCAGCACCCGGACCTCGCCGACCACCTGGCCGCCGCCGAGCACGTCCACCCGGGCCAGCCCGGCCAGGGCCGCGCTGTCGGTTCCGGGCTCCTGGTCGGCGCCGAGCGCGCGGAGCAGCGCGACGGTCAGCGGCGTCCTGGCCCGGGAGCTACCGTCCTCGATCTTGAACGCGCCGGCCCGGCCGTCCGGCAGGGCGAAGCCCTCGACTCCCTCGGCGCCCGACTTCAGCAGCAGGCCGGGCACCGCTTCCATCAGGCCCCGCTCCGGCCTGCTGCTGCCCGACGTCCAGTCAGGGTGCGCTCGCATCGCATCGGCGACTCTCCGTTCGGGAGAATCTGGGTCTGAAAGCATCATCGAACGGAAAGCCCGGGCGACTCCGGACGTGGACACGGCGAATACCGGAGCTCCGCAGCCGTCCACGCCGACGGCCGCGACCGGCTCGGCGGCCAGCCGCTCCAGGGTCCGGCGGATCTCGAGCTGCAGCGGATGCGCCGGGTCGCGGTAGCTGCCGGTCGGCCAGCCGGCCGCCACGCAGGTCGCCAGCATGGCCGCGTGCTTGCCCGAGCAGTTCATGTGCACCCGGTCCGGCCGGTCGCCGCGGCGGATCATCGCGCGCATGCTCGGCTCGTCCATCGGCAGCGCGGGCGGGCACTGCAGCGCGCCCTCGTCCAGCCCGGCGGCGGCCAGGATCTCGCGCGCCCCGGCGACGTGGAAGTCCTCGCCCGAGTGGCTGGCCGCGGCCAGCGCCAGCAGCTTGCCGTCCAGCTCCAGGCCGCAGCGCACCATCGCGGCCGCCTGGAAGGGCTTGTTCGACGAGCGGGGGAATATGGGCTCATCCACGGCGCCGGCGACCAGCACCGCGGCACCGTCGGCCCCGAGGGCGACGACGCGGCCGCGGTGCTGCGACTCGGCGAATCCGGAGCGGATGACCTCGGCGAGGACCGGGCTGTCTGCGTTAATGGCCGACTCCGAGGAAGGCGCGGGCCGCGTCCGGGCGCATGGCCGGGCGCTGGGCCAGCTCGGCGAGCGCGGCGGCCCGCTCGACCAGCTCCGCGTTGCCGGTGACCGGACGGCCCTTGGCGTAGCTGGTGGTGTCCTCCATGCCCACCCGCAGGTGCCCGCCCGCGGACAGCGCGGCGAGCATCACCGGCAGCGCGGTGCGCCCGATGCCGGTCGCCGACCATGATGACCCGGCCGGCAGCGCCTCCACCGCGCGGACCAGCGTGGCGGCGTCGCCGTTCATGCCGCCGGGCACGCCCATCACCAGGTCGCAGTGCACGCGCCCGCCGTACGGCGCGCCGAATTCGTCGAGCAGCCGGTGCAGCGTCGCCACCTGGCCCAGGTCGAACAGCTCGAATTCGGGCACCACGTGGCGCTCCAGGGTGCGCTGGTACAGCTCCCGGATGAACGGCAGCGGGTTCATGAAGACGTCGTCGCCGAAGTTCACCGTGCCGCAGGTGAGCGAGCAGCCGTCGGGCTCGGCGTCGAGCACCGCCAGCCGGTCGGCGTAGTCGTCGGTGACCGCGCCGCCGGTGGACAGCTGCACGATCAGGGTGGTGTTCTCGCGCAGCGCCCGCACCGTGTCGGTGAGCTGCTTCACGTCGAGCGTGGGGCGCGCCTGGTCGTCCCTGATGTGCACGTGAATCACCGAGGCGCCGGCCGCCTCGCACTGCTGGCCGGTGGTGACGAGCTCGTCCATGGTCACCGGCAGCGGCGGGTAGCGCTTCTTGTCGGCCTCGGCGCCGGTCGGGGCGACGGTGATCAGCGTGCCGACTGTGGCCGGCGAGGGCTGGGTGAGCGTTTTGTCGGTCATAAGCGGCAGGTTGTCAGTCATCAGCGGCAGAATGCATCCTCGTGCGAGCTGTAATTCAGCGGGTTAGTCAGGCGAGCGTCAGCGTGGCGGGCGCGACCGTGGGGACGATCGATCAGCCCGGCCTGGTGGTGCTCGTCGGCGTGACCCACACGGACACACGGCAGACGGCGGCGGGGCTTGCGCGCAAGATCTACCACCTTCGGATCCTTGCGGGTGAGCGATCGTGCGCGGATACGGCCGCACCGCTCCTGGTCATCAGCCAGTTTACGTTGTACGCCGAGACCAGGAAGGGGCGCCGCCCGACCTGGCAGGCGGCGGCGCCGGGCCCGGTGGCCGAGCCGCTGGTCGAACAGTTCACCGCGGCGCTGCGCGGGCTCGGCGCGCGGGTGCAGACCGGCGTATTCGGCGCCGACATGCAGGTATCGCTGGTTAACGACGGTCCGGTGACGCTGATCCTTGAGATGTGAGCGCTGGCCCGAGGTGCTTGCGGGTGAACGCCAGCGCCTCGGCCAGATCCGCCTCCCGTTCCTCCCGGGTCAGCGCGCGGCGGGTGTTCACCTCGAGCACAACCACGCCCGAGTACCCGGCGGCCGACAGCCGGTGCAGCAGCTCGGCGCAGGGCTGGCTGCCGCGGCCGGGAACCAGGTGCTCGTCGGGCGGTATGGCCGCCCCGGTCCCGTCGGCCATGTGCACGTGCGCGAGCCGGTCGCCGAGCGCCTCGGCCATGGCCAGCGCGTCCGAGCCGGACGCGGCCGTGTGCGAGAGGTCGAGCGTGACGTTCGGGTAGTCCAGGCCCACCGGGTCCCAGTGCCGTCCGTACGGGACCATCTCGGTGCCGCGGGCGCGCAGCGGGTACATGTTCTCGACGGCGAAGATGACGTCGCCTTCCTCGCTCATCCTGGCCAGGCCGAGCTCGAAGTCCCGGGAGTACTCGCGCTGCCAGCGGAACGGCGGGTGCAGCACCACCACCCGGGCACCGAGCGCCTCGGCGAGCTCCTTCGAGCGGCGCAGCTTCTCCCACGGCTCGCGGCCCCAGACCCGCTGGGTGAGCAGCAGCGAAGGCGCGTGGATGGCCACCACCGGGACCTCGTGATAGTCCGACAGCCTGCGCAGCACGTCCACGTTCTGGCTGACCGGGTCCGGGTAGACCATCACCTCGATGGCGTCGTAGCCGAGCTTCGCGGCCGCCTCGAACGCGTCCGGCGTCCTGGCCGGGTAGACCGAGCTGGTGGACAGCGCGACCAGGGGCTGAGTGACCGCGTGGGTCTCACTCACATGTATCTCCCCCCACTCGTCGCCGGTCTCGGGCCTGTCCGGCTAGCTTATTCGGTGCCCGGTGAATGTCTGACCCGAGCGCTAGCGTGCAGGTCATGGCAAAGTCATCGACGGTGGCGGCGTTCCGGTGCACGCGCTGCGACTGGCGCACCGCGAAATGGGCCGGGCGGTGCGGCGAGTGCCAGGCCTGGGGAACGATGGAGGAGAGCACGGTCCCCGGCCTGGCCAGGACCGGGCTGCGCACGGTGGACGCCGGGCCGGTCAGCACCCCAGCCGTGCCGATCGGACAGGTAGACGCCACCGCGGCCCGGCCGCGGCGGACCGGGCTGGACGAGCTGGACCGGGTCCTCGGCGGCGGCCTGGTCCCCGGCGCGGTGCTGCTGCTGGCGGGCGAGCCGGGAGTGGGCAAGTCCACGCTGCTGCTCGAGGCCTGCGCGCAGGCCGCCACGGCCGGCCCGGTGCTGTACGTGACCGGCGAGGAGTCGGCCGCCCAGGTGCGGCTGCGGGCCGACCGGATCGGCGCGGTGCACGACAACCTGTTCCTGGCCGCGGAGACCGGACTGCCCGCGCTGCTCGGGCACGTGGCGGCGGTGCGGCCCGGGCTCCTGGTCGTCGACTCCGTGCAGACCATCGCCGCGCCCGGCGTCGAGGGCGTGCCCGGCGGCGTGACCCAGGTGCGCGAGGTGGCCGCCGCTCTGGCCGCGGTGGCCAAGGAGCAGATGATGAGCACGGTGCTCGTCGGGCATGTGACCAAGGACGGCACGGTGGCCGGGCCGCGGGCGCTCGAGCACCTGGTGGACGTGGTGCTCTACTTCGAGGGAGACCGGCATTCGCAGCTGCGGATCGTCCGGGCGGTAAAGAACCGGTACGGGCCGACCGACGAGATCGGCTGCTTTGACCTGGGCGAGTACGGCCTGATCGGGCTGCCCGACCCGAGCGGGCTGTTTCTCTCGCAGCGCGGCCAGACGGTCCCCGGCACCTGCGTCACGGTCGCGCTCGAGGGCAGCCGCGCGCTGGTGGCCGAGGTGCAGGCGCTGGTCGGGGCGACCAACGCCGAGATACCGCGCCGGGTGATCTCCGGGCTGGACGCCGCCCGGGTCGGGATGCTGGTCGCCGTGCTGAAGCGGCGGGCCAACGTGAAGCTGGCCGGGCAGGAGGTCTACGCGGCCACGGTCGGCGGGGTCAGGCTGTCGGAGCCTTCGGTGGATCTGGCGGTCGCGCTGGCCATCGCCAGCACCACGGTCGGCTTGAGCGTGCCCGGTGATGTGGTCGCCATCGGCGAGATCGGGCTGGCCGGCGAGGTACGCCGGGTCACCGGTCTGGGGCGGCGGCTGGCCGAGGCGCAGCGGCTGGGGTTCCGGCGGGCCATCGTGCCGACTGCTTCGGCGGCCCTGCCTTCGGCGCTGCCTTCGATGGCTGAGGCCGGCGATGGGGGGCGGGGCGGCGGGGGCAGCATCGAGATCCGGGAGGTCGCGGATGTGCAGGCGGCTATCGCGCTGGCCTTGGGCGACTCCGGGATGGACACCTGAGGCCCGCGGGCCTCGGTCGCGAGGACGTAGGTCTCGGGAGCCTGGGTTAGCGGAGCACAAAGACGAGGGTCTGGCTGTGCAGACTGCCGTCGTAAGCCACGGCCGTGTAGGTACCCGGCAGGGCCGCGGTGTGCGCGGTCTTGCAGCCGGGCGAGGAGAGCAGCCGGTCCCAGGTGATGGACCGCTGGGCGGGCACGCCGCGCGGCAGCTTGGTGACCGCGCTGCCCGCGCCGGGGGCACAGTCGCCCGAGCCCCAGGCCCTGACCCCGCCCGAGCTGATCACGAGGGTCAGGTGCTTGGTGCCCAGGTTGAGCGTGCAAGCCCTGGGGTCGGTTGACACCACGTCGATGCCAAACTCAGGCCGGGCGGCCGCGCCGAAGCTGTCGCCGTTCATGGTCATGCTGATCACCACGTCGGGCGCCGGACAGCCGCTGCCGTGCCGGCGCGCGGGTGCGTGACCGGCCTTCTGGGCGCGGGCGGCCGCCTTGGCCGGCGTCGGCGTGCCTTTCGCTCCGCCGGTCGGAGTGGCGGACGCGGCCGGGCTCGGCGACGGGCTGGTGGCCGACGGGCTCGGCGACGCGCTCGCCGATGGGCTCGAGGCAGACGGGCTCGGCGACACGACGGCAGGCGTAATACTGGGCGGCGGGGTCTGGCCCGTCAGGGACGCCGTCGTCGCGGTCGGCCGCGACGAGCTTGCGCCGCCGACCGCCCAGGCCAGCAGGCCCAGCACGGCCAGGCCGGCCGCCAGCGCGAACAGCCTCCGCCGCCAGTAGACCTCCGGCTCATCCAGGCCATTCCGGTTACTAGGCGTAATCGGATCCATGCGAACAGTATGCAGAGGTCAGGCGCGCCGGCCCCGCAGACCCGCCG
>DASXME010000293.1:0-1608 GCA_036495825.1 Streptosporangiaceae bacterium | reverse complement strand
GGGTGGCCGAGGACCGTGACGAGGACGGAAACGCCGAGGACGATGCCGACCTGCCTGGCCATCGTGACGATGCCTGAGCCGGTCGCGAACCGGTTCGGCGGCACCGCGGAGACCGCCGCGCTGACCAGGGTCGGCAGGGTGAGGCCGACGCCGGTGCCCGTCAGCAGCATGCCCGGCAGCATGCGGGCGGCGTAATCGGGGGTGACGGCGAGGTTCAGCCGCCAGAACACGCAGCCTGCCGCGTAGATCGCGCAGCCGGCGGCGGCCACCGGGCCCGGCCCGATCCTCCTGGCGAGCGGGCCCGCCGCGATCGACCAGAACGGCACGAGCAGTGGTCCCGGTGCCACGCCGAGGCCGGTGCGCAGCGCGGACCAGCCCCAGACCTCCTGGCACCAGAGCGTGACAAGCAGCAGCATCGCGCCGAAGGCGGTGCCGAACACCACGTTCGCCGCCGTGGCCGTGGCGAAGGTGGGCCGCCGCAGCAGGTGCAGCTCGATGACCGGGGACGGGTGCCTGGCGGACCTGCGGACGAACCACGCCAGGAGGACGGCCGCCGCCACGATCAGGCCGATGGTCGCCGGCGAGGCCCAGCCCCAGTCGTCGGACTTGACCAGGGCAAGGGCGAGCGCCCCGACGGCGACGGTGAAGAGCGCCGCCCCCAGCGTGTCCGGCAGCGCCTCGGCCCGCTCGGCGGCCAGCCCGGCGCGCCCGGCCGCCGCCGGGTCTGGCCGGAGAACCCGCAGGCCGGCGACAACGGCGATCGCCACGATCGGCACGTTGACGAGGAACACCCAGTGCCAGCTCGCCGCGACGAGCGCGCCGCCGATCACCGGGCCGAGCGCGGCTGCCGCACCGCCGACTGAGGTCCAGGCCCTGATCGTGCCGGTCCGCTTGTCCGGCCGGGCGGCCGCGAGCAGCAGGCCAAGCGAGGCCGGCATCAGCAGCGCACCGCCCGCCGCCTGGACGATGCGGGCCACGACGAGCACCCAGACGTCCGGCGCGGCAGCGCAGGCGGCCGACGCGAGGCCGAAGACGATCATCCCGGTGAGGAACGCGGCCCGGCGGCCGATCAGGTCGGCCGCACGGCCGGCCGGGACGAGCAGCGCGGCGAACACGATCGCGTAGGCGTTCAGCACCCAGGACAAGTTGGACAGGTTCGCGCCGCCGAAGCTGCGGCCGATTGACGGGATCGCCACGTTGACGATGAACATGTCGAGATTGACGCAGACGACACCTGCGCAGACCACCGCGAATACCAGGCCGAAGCCGGACCCGGCGCGCTCCCCGGCTTCCGGCGCGGCCCCCGTCATGGTGCCCGCCGCGGCTCCCGTCACCGGGGCCAGCCCGGTTTCCGGTAGTTCCTCGGCGACTCCGCTCGCTCCGCCGTCCGCCGTGCTCCCGGTCACGCGCCACCCCTCGCCTCTTGATTGGTTTGAAAATCCAACCCAGTGATCGACGAAAGCGTAACCCGAGTGGGTTTGATTTCGCAACTGATGTACGCTGGCTGGCATGCGCGAGGAACTTCCCGGCCGTCCCTGCTCGGTGGCGGCGGCCATGAACCTGATCGGCGAGAAGTGGGCGCTGCTCGCGGTGCGCGAGATCGCCTTC
>DASXME010000292.1:0-25739 GCA_036495825.1 Streptosporangiaceae bacterium | reverse complement strand
CCGCACCGTAGTCCGGATCAGCAGCGCTGTCATGTGGCTACCCGCAACTCTGTCCTTTAATATTTACGTTAGTTTGTATTAAGCAACTAATCCAGTAACTGCCGTGCGCCATCTGGGCCGGGCCGGCCGGTTGGTCCTGGCCGCCCTGACGGGGCAGAATCGGTCTCGTGCCCGAGCTTCCCGAGGTAGAGGCGCTGGCGTCGTTCCTGCGCGAGCGGGCCGTCGGCCAGGTCATCGACCGCGCCGAGGTAGCGGCCATATCCGTGCTCAAGACCTATCAGCCTGACGTCACCGCGCTGTCGGGGCGCACCGTCGCCGGGGCGGGCCGGCACGGCAAGTTCCTCGACCTGGACGTGGGCACGGCGGCCGACCCGCTGCACCTGCTGATGCACCTGGCGCGGGGCGGCTGGCTGCGCTGGCGCGACCGCCTGCCCGACGAGCCGGCCAGGCCGGGCAAGGGTCCGCTGGCCCTGCGGGTGCGGCTGGCCGGGGCCGAAGGAGCGGGGTTCGACCTCACCGAGGCCGGCACCAAGAAGCGGCTCGCGGTCTACCTGGTCACCGATCCGGCCGCCGTTCCCGGCGTGGCCAGGCTCGGGCCGGATCCGCTGGACGCGTCCTTCACCGTGGACACGCTGGCCGGGCTGCTGGCCGGGCGCCGGACGCAGATCAAGGGACTGCTGCGCGACCAGTCGGTCATCGCGGGCATCGGCAACGCCTACTCCGACGAGGTGCTGCACGCCGCGCGGATGTCCCCGTTCCGGCTGGCGGCGAGCCTGACCGACGACGACGTGGCCGCGCTGCACGAGGTCATCGTGACCACGCTGCGCGAGGCGGTGGCCAGATCGGCAGGGCTGGCGGCCGGCGACCTGAAGGCGGAGAAGAAGGCCGGGCTCAGGGTGCACGGCCGGGCCGGCCAGCCCTGCCCGGTCTGCGGCGACACGGTGCGCGAGGTCTCGTTCGCCGACTCGGCGCTGCAGTACTGTCCGACCTGCCAGACGGGCGGCAAGCCGCTCGCCGACCGCCGCCTCTCCCGGCTGCTCAAGTGATGGCAGGCTGACCTGGTGCACGACCTGATGCGCGACCTCGCCCGCGAGGTCGGCGATGAGCACGTGCTCGCCGACCCCGGGATGCTGGCCGGGTACAGCACCGACTGGACCCGCCGGTATCACGGCGACGCGCTCTGCGCGGTCCGCCCCGGGTCGGCCGGCCAGGTCGCCGCCGTGCTGCGGGCCTGCGCGGCGCGCGGCGCCGCGGTGGTCCCGCAGGGCGGCAACACCGGCCTGGTCGGCGGCTCGGTCCCGGCCGGCCCGGCAGGCCGCAAAGGTGACGGCGACGGCCGCCCGGCCGTGGTGCTGTCCGCCAGCAGGCTGCGCTCGCTCGGGCCGGTAGACGAGCTGGCCGCTCAGGTCACCGCCGGGGCGGGAGTGACGATCGCCGGGCTGCACGCGCACGCCGCCGCGGCCGGCCTCGAGTACGGGGTGGACCTGGCGTCCAGGGACTCGGCCACCGTGGGCGGCACGATCGCCACCAACGCCGGCGGGATCCACACGATCCGGTACGGGCCTACCCGGTCGCAGCTGCTGGGCGTCGAGGCGGTGCTGGCCGACGGCAGCGTGCTGTCCCGGCTGTCCGGGCTGCCGGCCGACAACGCCGGCTACGACCTGACCCAGCTGCTGGCCGGCAGCGAGGGCACGCTCGCGGTGATCACGGCGGCCAGGCTGCGGCTGTGGCCCGCCGAGCCGGACGCGGTCACGCTGCTGGCCGGCGTCGGCGGCATCGCGGCGGCCGTCGCCCTGCACGCGCAGCTGCGGGCCGTGGTGCCCGGGCTGCGCGCCGCCGAGTACCTGGAGGCGCCCGGCGTCGAGCTGGTCTGCGAGCGGGCCGGCCTGCCGCCTCCGCTCAGCCGCCCCGCGCCCGCCTACCTGCTGGCCGAGTTCGCCGGCTCGCTCGACGACGCCGAACGGCTCGCGGCCATCCCCGCCCTGGCCGAGGCGGCCGTCGCGGCCGACCCGGCGGGCCGGGCCGCGCTGTGGGCCTACCGCGAGCGGCAGACCGAGGTGATCGGCACCGCGGGCATACCGCACAAGATGGATGTCGCCGTGCCGGTCAGCAGGATCGCGGCGTTCCGCGCCG
Source organism: Streptosporangiaceae bacterium (assembly GCA_036495825.1). Classification (GTDB taxonomy): domain Bacteria; phylum Actinomycetota; class Actinomycetes; order Streptosporangiales; family Streptosporangiaceae; genus PALSA-505. Next base: position 23,606 of record DASXME010000292.1, on the reverse strand, counting down.
ATCTCGATGACGCGGTGCGGCCCGCCGGCCGCAGCCTAGGGGGGCCGCCGGGGGGCGCGCCGCTGCTGTTCGTGTTCGGCCATATCGGCGCCGGAAACCTGCACGTGAACGTGCTGGGCCCGGACCGGGAAGACGACGCGGTGGACGAGGCGGTCATGCGCCTGGCCACCGCGCACGGCGGCACGATCTCGGCCGAGCACGGCATCGGCCGGGCCAAGGCGGCCCTGCTGCACCTGAGCCGCCCGGCCGCGGACATCGCCGCCATGCGCGCGGTCAAGGCGGCGCTTGACCCCGTCCTCCTGCTCAATCCCGGCGTGCTGCTGGGATGAGCCTTTCGCCGTCAGCGGGACGTGCCCGGATGGCACGATGGGGCGGTGGGGTCTGACATGCTGCCGATGACCGGCCGGCCGGCGCGGGTGGACGCGACGGCCTGGGCCGTCGTCGAGTCGGCGCCCGATGCCATCGTCGCGTTCGACACCGACCGCACCGTGCTGCTGTGGAATCCGGCGGCCGAGCGCATGTTCGGCTGGACTGCCGCCGAGGTGACCGGGTTTGAGCCGCAGTTCATCCCCGAGGAGCTCAAGGCCGAGCACAACGCGGTGCTCGAGCGGGTGCGCAGCGGCGATTCGGTCTCGTTCGCCACCCGCCGGGCCTGCAAGGACGGCAGCCTGCTGGACGTCCGCATCGACACCAGCGCGCTCAGCTCGCCGATGAAGGGGGCGCAGGAGCCGGGCGGGCACGTCACCGGCTGGGTGAACGTCTTCCACCGCACCGGCGAGGACGAGCTGGCCCGGCACCACATGGCCCAGCGGGCCAGGGTGGTCCGCCGGCTCGGCGACGTGGTGGCCGACATGAACGCGCAGCGGGACCTGCACTCGGTGCTCGACAAGATCGCCGCCAGCCTGCGCGAGCTGACCGGCGCCGACGCGGGCGGCTTCGTGCTCATCGACGGCAGCGTGCTGCGGCTGGTCAGTATGGACGGGCTGCCCGTCAGCCTGCGCGGCCGCACCGCGGCGCTGCGCGACAGCCTGGTCGGCGAGCTGATGCGGTCGGACAAGACGGTGATGATGACCACCGGCGAGTCCGGCGGCTTCGATGACCTCGTCTGGTCCGCGCTGCCCGGCCTGCACACGATCGCGCTCAGCCTCTCGCACGTCGGCGGGCGGCCCTACGGCGCGCTGTACGCGCTGTACAGCAGGCGCAAGGTCGGGCACGTCGAGCTGGAGCTGCTGGAACTGCTCGCCGGGCACGCCGGCGTGGCCCTCGGCAACGCGATGGCGTTCGAGGAAGTGGTCAGGCAGCGGGCGCACGAGCGCGCGGTCATCGACGGCAGCGCGGACGGCATCGCGGTGCTTGACGGCGGCGGGTTCGTGCGGCAGTGGAATCCGGCCGCGGACCGGCTGACCGGCGTGTCCGCCCCCGAGGTGACCGGCCGGCCGCCGCCGTTCCCGCTGCCCGAGCCCGGCGAGAAGCTCGCCCACCGGCTGCACAGCGGCCGCTGGCTGGACGTGCTCTGCAACCGGCTGGGCGGCAGCGACGAGCGGGTGCTCGACTTCCGCGACGTCACGGCGGCCAAGGAGCTGGAGGAGGCCAAGGACCTCTTTCTCGCCACCACCAGCCACGAGCTGCGCACGCCGATCACGGTCGTGCAGGGCTTCGCCAGCACGCTGGCGAACCGCTGGGAGAAGATGCCCGATCACGATCGCCGTGCCGCGGTGCAGACGATCGCCGAGCGGGCCGGCTCGCTCGGCCGCCTGGTCGAGCAGCTGCTGCTCGGCTCCCGCGCCGGGGCCGAGCAGCTGGCCACGAGCAACAGCGAGTTCGACCTGGCCGTGCTGCTGTCCGGGTCGGCGGCCGCGTTCAGGTCGCTGTCGGAGAAGCACACGCTGGTCGCCGAGATACCCGCGCAGATGCCGGCCGCCTACGGCGACGCGCTGGCCACCGACATCATCGTCGGCCAGCTGCTGGAGAACGCGCTGAAGTACTCGCCGGAGGGCGGCACGGTCACCGTGCGGGCGGAGGTGTCAGACAGCCTGATCGAGGTAACCGTGGCGGATGAGGGGATCGGCATCGCGCCGGGAGATCACGAAAGGATCTTCGAGCGCTTCGTGCAGGGCGAGACCGGTGACCGCCGCAGGTTCGGCGGCATCGGGCTCGGGCTCTACATCGCGCGCCGCCTCGCCCGGGCCCAGGAAGGCGACGTGACCGCGCGGTCCAGGCCCGGCGGCGGTACCGTCATGCTGCTCCGGCTCAGGCGCGCGGACTCCGGTGACTAGCCGGCGTCGGCGCCGGTGTGTCATAGCCGGTGTGGCATAGAGGTGACATCTCTGGTCATTTGCGCCTGGATATAGCCAAGTTCCCGGGAGCTGGTATAGCTTGCGACAATTGGGGTTGGGGAGTTTGGCAGGACGCTGCCACGTGTTTCCTGGTAGTCCGTACCAGTCTTGCGGGGATCCAGGTGGGCCTACGGGAGGATCCATGCACCACGTCGTTTCATCACGCCCCGGCGCCCGTCGCGGCCCCCTGGGCCGCTACCCCGGCCGGCATCGCGCGGGGGCGCTGATCGCCACGGCGACCGCGGCGGGCCTGGCCCTGGCCGGCCTGGCGGGTGCTCCAGCCTCCGCTACCTCGATGGCCACCTCGACCGCCACCTCGACGGCAGGCTCTCCCGCGCCTCGCGTGCCCCTCCAGGTCCGCCCGCCGGCCGCCGCCCAGCAGCCGCTGGACACCAACCGCGCGGCGAAGCTGCCCGCCGACGTGCGCCAGGTCTGCCCTACGCCGGCCAAGGCGGGCGTGGCGGAGTGCATGTCGCTGATCCGCACGGACACCAGGCACCGCCTCGGCGTCACCCCCGGCCAGGCCGAGCCCGGCTACGCGCCCGCCGACCTGCAGAGCGCCTATAACCTCACGGCGGCGTCCGCCTCAGGCGGGACGGGCGAGACGGTCGCCGTCGTCGACGCCTTCGACGATCCGGTCGCCGCGTCGGACCTGGCCGTCTACCGGGCCCAGTACGGCCTGCCCGCCTGCAGCATCAGCACCGGCGCCGGGTGCGTCACCAAGGTGAACGAGCAGGGGGCGGCGTCGCCGCTGCCGCAGCCGAACAAGGCCTGGGCCGCGGAAATATCCCTGGATCTGGATATGGTGTCCGCGATCTGCCCCAATTGCCACCTCCTGCTCGTCGAGGCCACCACGAATTCGCTCACCGACCTCGGTACCTCCGACGACACCGCGGTGCACAGCGGCGCGCTGTTTGTCTCGGACAGCTGGAACGCCGGCGAATTCCCCGGCGAGAACCTTTACGACAACACCTACTACAACCATCCGGGCGTCGCCATTACGGTCTCGGCCGACGATTCCGGCTACGGCACCGGATGGCCGGCCTCGGCACAGTACGTGACCTCGGTCGGCGGCACGACCCTGACCCAGGACACCGGCGTGCCCCGCGGCTGGGACGAGACGGCGTGGCCGAACGCGGCGTCCGGCTGCTCCGGCGCCGACCAGAAGCCGTCCTGGCAGGCCGCCGACGACACCGCGCCCGATGGCTGCCTGAACCGGACGGAGAACGACGTCGCCGCGGTGGCGAGCCCGAATCCGGGCGTCGCCACCTATGACACCTACCAGCAGTCGGCCGGCTGGTCGGTGGCGGGCGGGACGAGTGTGTCGACGCCGATCATCGCCTCGGTCTACGCGCTGGCCGGAAACCCAACGCCAGGGACCTACCCGGCCTCCTACCCCTACCAGGCCAGCAGCGCTGCGGATCTGTACGACATCACGGTCGGCTCCAACGGCGCCTGCGAGCCGGCCCGGCAGTACCTGTGCAACGCCGGGCCCGGCTTTGACGGGCCCACCGGCATGGGCACTCCGGACGGGACCGGCGCGTTCGCGAACACGGCCACCGGCAACGTCGTGACCGTCCCCGATCCCGGCGTGCAGGACGTGATGGCCGTCAGCTCGGTGTTCGTCCAGATGGCAGGTACAGACTCGGACGCCGCCCAGACGCTCACCTGGACCGCGCACGGGCTGCCGGCCGGCCTCAGCATCAGCGCCAGCACCGGCCGCATCACCGGCATAACGAACAGCACGGCAGGCACCAGCGCGGTCAAGGTCACCGCGACCGACACGACCGGCGTGTCCGGTTCGACGACGTTCAACATGGTGGTTGTCCCGTCGATGGCCACCTCCTACCATCCGGGGGTCGGCCCGTTCGAGCTCGACATCAACGGCAAGTGCATGGACGACGCCAACAACAGCAGCACCAACGGCAACAAGGTCCAGATCTGGACCTGCAACCAGAAGGCCTCGCAGCGCTGGCAGTTCGTGCCCGACGGCAATCCCGGCGGCGCCGGGACCGTGAAGATCAACGGCAAGTGCCTGGACATCAAGAACCGGGGCACGGCGAACGAAAGCCTGCTCGACCTCTTCACGTGCAACAGCGGAGCCAACCAGCAGTGGTACATCGTCGGCAGCGCCGGCCAGCTCTTCAACCCGGTCTCGGCGAAGTGCCTGACCGACCCGGGCGGCTCCGCCACGAACGGCACCCAGCTGTGGATCTTCACCTGCAGCTCGCCGGGCGCGCTCAACCAGGCGTGGATTCCTCCCGCCAGCCCGGTCCAGTCGGGGGTCGCGGGCAAGTGCCTGGACGACACCAACGACAGCGGCAGCAACGGCGCTAAGATCCAGATCTGGACCTGCAACCTGTCGAGCAGCCAGAAGTGGACCGTCGAGCCGGACAATACGATCCGGATCAACAACAAGTGCCTGGACGTGATCGGGCGCAGCAAGCTCGACGGAGCCGAGGTCCAGCTGTTTACCTGCAGCACCAACAACTCGACCAACGCCAATCAGCACTGGATCCTCGGGCCGGCCGGCCAGCTGTACAACGAGAACTCGGGCCGGTGCCTGGACGACCCGGGCAACAGCACGGTGAACGGCACGGTGCTGGTCCAGGAGGACTGCTACGGTCAGGCCGGGGAGATCTGGGCAGCCACCTGACCGGGACCGCGCCGCCGCTCAGGTCAGCGGCCCGCTTAGGTCAGCGGCCCGCTTAGGTCAGCGGGGCAGCCACAGGGTGACGAAGATGCCGCGGAAGCGGTGCTCGCTGACCAGCGTGAACTGCTGCCGCAGCGCGATGGCTTCCGCCTGGGACGGCCCGGCGAGCGTCGGGGCGAAGGGTGACCGGCCGAAGACCCAGATCCGGTTCTGCTGGCCCATGAGCGCGCGGATGGCGGCCACCGGCTTGTCGACGCCCTGGAACGTTCCCGCCGCCGTTGGCGACACGGCCATCGCGAAGTCCGTGACCTTGCCGAAGTCGGCCGGGTAGCCGAGCCGTGCCTTGCGGTAGAACGAGCTGAGGAAGAGCACCCCGTCGCCCTGGTCCGCGCGGGTGGCCAGGTAGCGCGAGGGCCCGCCGAAGTCGAACAGGCGGCTCTGCGGCGTACGGACCCGCTGCTGCGGCGCGAGCTGCAGCAGCAGCGCGCAGGCGCACACGATCACGCCCGGTGTCCAGAGCAGGGCACTCCGCCCGGCTGCGCCGGACCGTGCCCCGGCCGCGGCGGCCTGACTGTCGGCCGCGCTCCGGGGCCGGCCCGCCACGTCGGCCAGCCAGCGCCCGATCCGCCACACGCCCGCGCCGGCCAGCAGGGCCGCGCCGGCCTCGCCGTACAGGACGTACCGGTCCACGTACAGCGGCCGGGCGACGAGCGACTCGAGCAGCAGCACCGCGCCGGGGACCACCAGCAACGGCGCCGCCACCGACGGCAGCGACACCCCGTCGCGACGCCACCAGGCGACCTCCGTCTCCGCCTCAGCCGGCCCCTCGCCGGCCCGTCGCCAGCCTCGGATGGGGGGCAGCACCGCGACGACGGCACACACGAGCAGCAGCACGGCGGCCGTGGTCGTCGCTCCGAAGTAGTCGTGAAACAGGATCCGCAGTGACCACAGGCCGGGACGCGGGATCCAGCCGACCGCCGCGCTCTGTCTCGCGCTGATCGCCAGCAGCGGCACGACCAGCACCGCGCCGGCCGCCGACGCGGCCAGCCAGTGCCCGACGGTTTTCCGCCCGTAACGCGCCATCAGCACCGTGACCGCATGCGCCGCCAGCATCAGCAGCGACAGCTCGTTCAGGTACCCGCCGAGCGTCACCAGCGCGCCGTAGCCTAGCCACCAGCGGCTGGCCCGGCGGCCCGCGACCTCGGCCGCCAGCGCGTGCAGCAGGACCAGCGTCGCGCCGAGCACGCAGGCGACCACCAGCGCATAGGAACGGGCGGTCTGCGCGTAGTAGGTGATCGTCGGGGTCAGCGCCATGACCAGGCCGCCGAACAGTCCCGCCCAGCCCGATCCGGTGAGCCGCCGGCCGATGACCGCGATCATCGCCGCGCCGGCCGTCATGCTGATCACCGAGGGGATACGCATCGCCGCGGGGCTGGTGCCGATCGCCATCCAGCCGTGCATCAGCAGGTAATAGAGCCCGTGCACGGCATCGACGTGGCTGAGCAGGTGCGCGAGCCCGTGCAGCGGCAGCCGGGCGGCCCACCGGGTGGCGACCTCGTCGTTGCCCATGGACGAGTCGCGTTCCAGGCCCCACAGCCCGAACGCCGCCATCCCCGCCACCGCGCCGGCAACCGGCCAGGACCGCGCCGCCACGGCCGCCCATCCGCCGGGCCGGCCCGGCGCGGCGGCGTCGGCACCGCCGTCCGGCGGCGCGGAAGCGTCCGGCAGTGACGTCGAGCTCACGGCCCAGCCGGCGGATCGCCGAGTGACGCGTCGAAGGTCTCCTGCCACCTCTGCGGCGAGTTGAAGTCGGCGGCGGCCGCCCGGTACTCCGCGGCCAGCCGCGACCACTGCCGGCGCAGCCGCGCGTGCGCGACCACGCTGCGCCAGCCGAGCGAGCGGAACAGCTTCGGATCGCGCTGGTACCAGGCGGCGTTCGTGCCCTCGGCGTTTGACACCAGGACACTGTCCAGCTTGGTCAGCACCCACCAGCCCGCATCCTGGTACGCCAGGGCCATCTGCGGTCGCTTGTCTGATCCCTTCCGCGGCGCCCTGAGCTGGCGTGCCGTCCCCGCCGCGGCCTGCTTCAGCAGGCCCAGCTTGTTGGTCGGGGTGGTGGACGCCTTCACGTTGTCCGGGGCCTTCCTGCGGGCCGGGGGGAAGCTCTCGAGGTCGGCCTCGTCATGCGTGTCGGGATACTGCGCCCGCAGTTCGCGCAGCTGCTTCATCTTGACCGCGATATCCCGGTGCATATGGGCCGGCCCGGTCAGCACGTCCTCGATCGCCAGCAGCCGGAGCGCGGTCGTCGAGTACTGCATGGACAGCAGGCTCTGCAGCTGCCTCTCCAGGCTTTCGGAGATCAGGCGGCCGCCGTGGTCGTGCGGCGAGTGCAGCAGCGCGCTGACGATCCGGTTGCGCAGGTGGTAGTACGCCTGCCAGTCGCGCGCGTCGTCCTTGTCATCCCAGGGCACCTGCCACGCGGCCGCGCCGGGCAGCGACACCGTCGGGTAGCCGTGCTCGCGGGCCCGCACTCCGTACTCCGCGTCATCCCACTTGATGAAGACCGGCAGCGCGAGGCCGATCTCCTTGATCACCCGGGTCGGGATCAGGCACATCCACCAGCCGTTGTAGTCCGAATCCGCGCGGCGGTGCAGCCAGGGCGTGTTCCGCAGGTTCCGGCGGCCGAAGTCGTGCCGGGCCCTGGTGTTCGGCGACGACCCCCACCACCACTTGCCGGTATCGATGCTCTCGGCGAACGCGTACAGCAGCGACCGGTCGTACTGGCTGAACATGTGGCCGCCCACCAGGGTGGGCCTGCGGGCGAGATCGGCGAACGTGACCGCGCGCAGGATGCTCTCGGGGTCGATCTTGACGTCGTCGTCGCTCAGCAGCACGTAGTCGCTCCGGCCGGCCCGCACCGTCTCGTGCATGCCGCGGGCGAACCCCCCGGAGCCGCCGATGTTCCCCTGCTCGATGACCTGCAGGTGGTCGCCGAGCTTCTTGGCCGCGTCGGCGAAGTCCGGCTGATCGGTCAGCCGGTCGGTGCCCTGGTCGATGACGTAGACCTTGTCGAGCAGGTCGTGCACCTCGGTCGCGTCGCTGAGCGTGCGCAGCTTGTCGAGCATGTAGGCGGGCCGGTTGAACGTGGTGATGCCGATGCTGAACCGGCCGGCCGGGGCCGGCTCGGTCAGCGCCAGCCAGTCCGCCTCGATCAGGGTCGTCCCGCGCGGGCCGGCCACGATGTCGAACCAGTACCAGCCGCCGTCGATGAACGGCGCGAGCGACAGGGTGCGCTCGACTGTCTCGGGCTCATCGGCCGGGATGCTGATCGTCTCGACCGGATGGCTGAGGCCCCTGGCCGTGGACCGGTACAGGATGATCTTCGCTTCGCCCGCCAGGCGGATGCGCAGCGTCACCGCGTTGACGGTCGTCCAGCGGCGCCAGTAGCTCGCCGGGAACGCGTTGAAGTAGGTGGCGAACGAGACGCGGCGCCCCTCGCTGATCAGCGCGCTGCGCCGCGGTCCGACCTCCTCGATCAGCCGGGCCGGGACGTCCGCCCCGAACCGGATGCTCGACTGGGTCTCGGCCGCCGCCATCGCGGCCGCCGGGGCCGGGGGGTTTGCCTTGATCCCGGTCAGCGACTCGGCCGCGAGCTCCGCGGTGAGCTCGGCGGAGCCGCGCTCGGTGTTGGTCTCGACGTACAGCGGGACGACGTCGAGGTCCTCGCCGGGGAACACGACGCGCTGCAGGACGCGCAGCGTCAGGGCCGCACTGCTCTCGTTGCTCATTCCCCGGCCCCCCGGCGGTTCAGCGGCGCGCCTTCGGTGAAGAACGGGCGCAGCCGGTTGTCGTACATGCTCAGCGCGGATCCGATCGCCATGTGCATGTCGAGGTACTTGTAGGTGCCCAGCCGCCCGCCGAACAGCACGCCGGGTTCCCGGTTCGCCATCTCCCGGTAGGTCAGCAGCCGCGCCCGGTCCTCCGCGGTGTTGATCGGGTAGTACGGCTCGTCGCCGCGGCTGGCGAAACGCGAGTACTCGCGCATGATCACTGTCTTGTCCTCCGGGTACCAGGCACGTTCGGGATGAAAGTGCCGGAACTCATGGATACGGGTGAACGGGACGTCCTCGTCGGCGTAGTTCATGACGGGCGTTCCCTGGAAATCCCCGGTGGGCAGCACCTGCTGCTCGAAGTCCAGGGTGCGCCAGCCCAGGTCGCCCGCCGCATAGTCGAAGTATGCGTCGAGCGGGCCGGTGTACACGACCGGCACGTTACCCAGCAGGCCGGACCGCAGCTGCGAGAAGTCGGTGTTCAGCCGCACCTCGATGTTCGGGTGCTCGACCATGCGCTCCAGCCAGGCGGTATAGCCGTCGACCGGCAGGCCCTCGTACGTGTCGCTGAAGTAGCGGTTGTTGAACGTGTAGCGCACCGGCAGCCGGGCGATGATCTCGGCCGGCAGGTCGGCCGGATCGGTCTGCCATTGCTTGTAGGTGTAGCCGCGGACGAACGCCTCGTACAGCGGCCGCCCGATCAGCGAGACGGCCTGCTGCTCGAGGTTGGCGGCCTGTCCGGCCGGCACCTCGGCGGACTGGCTGGCCACCAGGGCGCGCGCCTCGTCCGGTGACATGGCCCGGCCGAAGTACTCGCAGATCGTGCCCAGGTTGATCGGCAGCGGGTACGCCCGGCCCTTGTAGATCGAGAACACCCGGTGCTGGTAGCCGGTGAAGGCGGTGAACCGGCTGGCGTACTCCCACACCCGGGCGTTCGAGGTGTGGAACAGGTGCGCGCCGTAGCGGTGGATCTCGATGCCGGTCTCCGGCTCGGCCTCGCTGTAGGCATTGCCGCCGACGTGGTGGCGGCGCTCCAGCACCAGCACGCGCAGCCCCAGGTCGGTCGCGCATCGCTCGGCGATGGTCAGGCCGAAGAAGCCGGATCCGACGATCACGAGGTCGATGTTCACGGGCTCACCGATTCTTGGCCATGTCCCGTCAGCTCGGTGTAGCGGGCGACGATCGGACGGTACATCAGGCGCCGGAACCACCACGGGACCAGCCGGTAGCCGCCGCGGATCAGCACGTTGCGCGCGTACTGCGCCGGCGAGGTGAACCCGTCCCGCCGGAACTCTCGCTGCAGCCTCAGCTCCGAGCGCAGCAGCCCCGCCCCGCCGCGCCGCTTGAACGACGTCGCGCCCACCCGGTAGTAGACCAGCGGCTCGGCCACGTTGGCGGGCCGCGCGCCGCGGCCGAGCATCCGGGCGAACAGCGCGTAGTCCTCCATCAGCGGCAGGTCGCGGTAGCCGCCCGCGTCGATGACCGCCTGCCGCCGGTAGACGACGGTCGGATGGTTGAACGGGTCGTGCATCCGCGCGTAGCGCCGGATCTGGTCGGGATCGGTGGGCGGGACCCGCTGCCCGACGACGTTGCCGACGTCATCGATGAACTCGAGCAGGCCCGATCCGACGATGTCCGCGTCCTTCATCAGCGGCAGCTCGACCTCGAACCGGTGCGGCATCGCCACGTCGTCGGCGTCCATCCGGGCTACCACGTCGAAGCGGCTCACGGCTAGCCCCTGGTCAAGCGCGGGCCCGAGGCCGCAGTTGTGCGCTAGCGGGAGGAACGTCACGGGCACCGGGCTGGTCGTCGTCAGGTCCACCAGGCAGGCGGCGAGCTCGTCGCGAACCGGCCCGTCCCTGACGATGATCACCTGGTCTGGCCGCAGGGTCTGCTCGTCGACCGCGCTGCGGAACGCCCGCCGAAGATGGTCGGGCCGGTCACCGTCATACACCGGCATGAGCAGCGAGAAGGGCTCATGCATATGCAGAACCCTCCTTCCACCTTGGGGAAAGCGCGCACACCGCGACGGCGCAGGCGACCGGGGCTGATAGCCCGTCGGCGCTTCTCGAATCTAGCAGTTGCCGGCGATTGCGTGGCCCCGTTGCGTTACTGGTCTACCCTGGCTGCCGTGAGCGGCTCATCAGGCAGCACGGCGCAGCCGAGGGTAATCCTGCATATCGGCGAGCCGAAGACCGGGACGACATTCCTGCAGCAGGTCATGTGGGGCAACCGCGGCGAGCTGGCCGCCCGCGGTGTCGTGCTGCCCGGCCATCACGCGCAAGACCATTTCCGCGCCAGCCAGGATCTGCGCGGCATCGAGAAGCTGGACAGCGACCCGGCCGGGTCGTGGACCGGCGAATGGGAGATCCTGGCTCGCCAGGCCCGGCAGGCACCGCAGGCCGCCGTCATCTCCCACGAGCTGTTCTCGGCCGCCGACGCCGGGCAGGCCGGCCGAGCCGTGGCGTCGCTGGCGCCGGCCGAGGTGCACGTCGTGCTCACCGTGCGGGACATGGCCTCGCTGCTGCCCGCCGAGTGGCAGGAGACGGTCAAGCATCGCAACGCCCGGAGCTGGCCGGACTGGCTCGGCGACGTCATCGACCGCGAGTCGGCGTCGCCGGACCGGCGGCAGTGGTGGTTCTGGCGGGTGCACGACACGCTGGCCATCGTCGACCTCTGGTCGCGGCACGTTCCCACGGAGCGGGTGCACGTGATCACGATGCCGCCGCGCGGATCATCCCAGGCGCTGCTCTGGGAGCGGTTCGCGTCCCTGCTCGGCGTCGACCCGGGCAGCGTGGACATCTCCCGCGCCCGGCCGAACGCCTCGCTCGGGCTGCCCGAGATCGAGTTCCTGCGCCGGCTGAACGAGGCGCTGCCCGCCGACGTGCCCGACTGGTTCTACATGTGGAACGTCAAGGAGGGTGTCGCGCACCGGGCCTCGGCCGCGCGGCCGGGCGACGGACGGCTCACCCTCCCGCCGGACCGGGACGCCTGGGCCAAGGAGCAGGCCGAGACGCTCATCGCCGGGCTGCGCGCCTCCGGCTGCGACCTGATCGGCGACCCCGCCGAGCTGCTGCCCCGTCCGGTGACCGAGCCGGGCGCCGACCCGGCCTCGCTGCCGGCCGGCCGGGTGCTCGACGCGGCGGTCCAGGCGACGGCGGCCCTGGTCGTCAACCAGTACCGCAAGGAGTATCCCGCCGCCGCGCCGCCCGCCGGCCAGCCCGGGCGCCGCGGCCTCGCGGGCCGGGTCGAGTCGGCCGCCGCGTCATCGGCGTGGCTCAAGCGAACGGTGCGCGACCTCAGCGGCCGCCACCCCGCCGTCCGCCGCCTGCGCGTCCTGGCCTGGCAAGCCCTCGAACGGACCCGCGCCGGCAAACGCGGCTGAGCATCGGCTTGCCGGCCGACGTGCGCCGCAATGTCCCCGCGCCATCGGCCGGGACTTCTCGCCCCCTTCCGTAAGCCAGCCGGTCCTGGGCGTCGGCTGCCGCCCGAATCGCGCCGCCACCCGCGCCGACACCACAACTTCCATGATCATCTCGACTTTGCACGCGGTATGACCAGAATCGAGAGTGGTTTGTCCCGGTTTCATGGTCACAGCGCGTGCTAAGTGCCGGATGTGTCTCACAATGCGAGACAAGCCGGGTGCCGTGTCTCACTATGCGGGACTCGTATCTGATCCGCAGGAGCCTGCATGGCGCGCCGCGGTTCAGGCGAGCGGGACGGGCGGGGTGCAGGCGGGCAGAACAGGCCCGGCGGCGGCGGTAAGCAAGCTGGAGGCGCTGGCGGTACGGCTGCGCGCCGGAGGATGGGCGGTCATGCTGCACGCCGCGGACGAGGGACGGCAGCCGGCCCTGGACGTGACCAACCCGCACGCGCCGCGGCTATCGGACCGGGTGCTGACCGGGATGGACGCCGACGGCCAGTGGTGGCTGTGGTGGAGCTTCGCCGAGAAGATCGCCCCGCCGATGACCTGGACCGCGCGGTCAAGGTCATCGCCCGGGTGCTCGCCCACCGCGAAGACGCCTGACCCCCGTGTCCGGTGCGCGGTCATCGTCCGCGACAGCCGTTGGCCTGCTCGCGTCGGCCGGCGATGGATACAGTGACAGCCATCGACCTCAGGCGGTCAGGCACGCCGGCGCGTGCCGACAGGCACCGCCCCCGATCCAAGGGACCCGGCCTAGCATGCGTAATCCACCGTGGGTGATCGCCGTCGTCGTCACCTACAACCGGCGCGAGCTGCTGCTCGAGTCGCTCGCGGCCGTCTACGCCCAGAGCCGGGCGCCGGACGCCGTCATCGTGGTCGACAACGCCTCGACCGACGGCACTGCCGATGCGGTCAGGGCCGGCTTCCCGGCCGCGGAGCTGGCCGAGGTCGCGCACAACACCGGCGGGGCGGGCGGGTTCGCCTACGGCATGGCGCGCGCCCTGGCCGCGGGCGCGGACCTCATCTGGCTGATGGACGACGACACGGTGCCGCAGCCGGACGCGCTGCGCGAGCTGCTGGCGGCCCGCGATCATGACCGGGCCCGGCCGCCGGTCCTGGTCGCCAGCCGGGTGCTCTGGACCGACGGCCGGGAGCACCCGATGAACACTCCGCGGACCAAGCCGTTTGTCGGCAAGGCCGAGCGCCTCGCCGCGGCGGCGGCCGGGTGCCGGCCGATCAGGTCGGCGTCGTTCGTGTCGATCCTCGTCGACGCGGCCGAATGCCAGCGGCGCGGCCTGCCGGTGGCCGACTACTTCCTGTGGAACGACGACTTCGAGTTCACCGCCCGGCTGCTGCGCGGCAACGTCGGCCTGTTCTGTCCCGCGAGCGTGGTCGTGCACAAGACGCGGACGTTCGGCAGCACCGACGCCGACCCCGGCGAGCGTTTCTTCTACGAGGTCAGGAACAAGATCTGGATGTTCAAGACCCGCGCGCCGCTCAGCCCGGTCGAGCGCCTCACCTACGGCGGCTCCACGCTGCGCCGCTGGGCCAAGACGTTCGCCAACTCGGCCGACCGCCGGGTGCTCAGGTCGTCCCTGGTCAAGGGCGTAGCCGTCGGCGTAAAGACCAGCCCGCGCCCCACCGACGAGGTGCTAGCCGCCGCCGGTCTGCGGCTGCCAGCCCGCGAGCCTGACTGACCGCGCCGCAGCCCAGCTCCAAAGGGCGTCGATCTGCGGATTGCTGCCCACCGGTGGGCAGCGATGTGCGGTCTGACGCCCCTCGGCTGGGTGGTCTCAGGCCTGGCTTGGCTCGGCCTCGGTTGCGCCCTCGGCCTGGCTCTGCCGGGTGAACCGGCGGCCTGCCACCAGGGCCGCGATGCCCAGCGCCCCGGCCGGCGGCAGGATGATCACCGCGGGAAGCTGGTAGCGCCAGGAGAACTCCAGGATGTCTGGCAGCACGAGGACCGCCGCCACCGCAACGGTGAACAGCAGCGAGCCCAGTGCGAGCTGGCGGCTGCGGAACCCGGTCTTGCGGCGCAGCAGGACCAGCAGCGAGGCCGCCACGCCCGCCAGGATGCACAGCGCCAGCAGCGGTCCCGGCGTGTAGCCGCCATCGAGCTGGTAGGACCGCAGGAACGAGGCCACCGGCCGGTCGACGTGCGCCTTGCCGCCGTAGGCGGGCTTGAGCTTGGAGAGCTTGAATGCCTTAAACGCCCTCGGCTGGACTCCGACGATGATGTCGTTCTTGTGATTCACGCTGACCCACGGCGGGGCGGTCGGGTAGTGGGTCTGGAACTGCCAGCGCGAGATCGGCGTCACCGACTGGACGCCGTCCCTGGTCAGCGCGAACAACCGCACCGAGTCGCGCAGGATCGACACCACCACGCGCGCCGGCTGCTGGGTCTTCACCGCCGTGCTGAGATCCGCGAGCCACTTCTGCCGGTCCTGAACCGGGGTCGCGAACAGCGGTGACTTGCCGGAATGCTCTAGCCAGTCGGGGCCGTTCGCCTGCTCGGCCGGCGTGGGGCACAGCGACCGCGCCGGGGCCGGAAGCTTGAGCGTGGCGCAGTCGGCCGCGTACGCCATCCTGCCGATGCTGCTCTGCCCGCGGGCCAGCCAGAAGTGCCCGGTCCTGACGTCGGAGATACCCATGTAGCCGAGGATCGGCAGCGCGAAGGCCACGGTCAGGGCCACGGAGCTGGTGATCGCCCGACGCCATCCGCCGCCGCTCGCGAGCAGGAAGATCACCGCAGGCAGGATCAGCAGCTCGCCGACCTGCCGCAGGGTCGCCGACGAGCCGAGGATCAGGCCCGCGACTACCGCGAACGGCACGCTGGCCACCGGCCGCCACAGCAGCACGGCCAGCCCGGCCACGATCATCGCCTCGAACCAGACGTCGGGCATGGCCATCTGCTCCATCTGGAGCTGATAAGCGTCCAGCAGCACCGGCGCGACGGCCAGCGCCGCCAGCCAGCGGGGGGCGCCGCGGCGCAGCAGCACGACGTAGAGCGCGACGGCCATCGCCAGGCCGAGCAGGTGCTGGATCGCGGCGACAGCGCCCAGGTCGCCGAACACCAGGATGGCCTTCAGCACCAGCCGGTACCCGAGCGGATCGGCGCCGGGCGACGCGCCGTACAGGTACTTGAG
Source organism: Streptosporangiaceae bacterium (assembly GCA_036495825.1). Classification (GTDB taxonomy): domain Bacteria; phylum Actinomycetota; class Actinomycetes; order Streptosporangiales; family Streptosporangiaceae; genus PALSA-505. Next base: position 8,217 of record DASXME010000292.1, on the reverse strand, counting down.
CGTGTCGACGTAGATCAGCGCGGGCCGGTAGGCGATCTGAGTAAGCACGCGCAGCACCAGCCCGGCGGCCAGCAGCGCGGACACCAGCCAGTGATGACGCACCGTCGCGATCGCCACCCGGCTGACCCTGGCCGCCCGTGCCCGTCCGCGCGGCTCGGCCGCGGTGTCTGGCTGCACTGCCGCCGGGGGCTCGGTGGCGCTGAGCGCCCGCCCGCGCGGCTCGGCCGCGGCGCCTGGCTGCGTCGCCGCCGACGGCTCGGCGGGCTGCACTCCCGCCGGGGGCTTGGCTGTGTCGGTCTCTTCTTTGCCGCCTGCTGCCAAAGACGGGTCCGCCTTATCGTGCACGGAGCTCATGCTGCCGCCCGCGCGCATCCGTCGGCCAGCAGGGCCGGTATGCGGTTGGCCTGGCGCCGGTATGCGCAGGACAGCAACGGCAGACTCCTCCATTGCGGCGATGAGGTGACTATCATTCACCGTCGGTCGGCGGCGAGACTCGGTTACGCCATTATTCGACCGGGCGCGGCCAGACCGTTCCCCGGTATCGCCGCGGGAACCGCGAGATGGTCACCGCAGGTGAACAAACCATCGCAGACTGCGCGCCGACCTATGCCATGATAAATGACGTGAGCTCCCGCTCTCGCTCTCGCTACACAAGGCGGGCCTTCCTCGGCGCGGCTGCGGCTGCGGCCGCAGGGGCCGCTGGCGTCACCGCGGCCGTGCAGTCGGCCGGCCCGAATAAGCCGCCGCCTACCGCGGGGCAGCGCCTGGCGTTGCATCACCGGCCGGCGCCGGAGAACTCGCTCGACGGCGATCCGGACTGGCCGATCAGCCACATCGGAGCCCCCGACGCGATGCTGGGCTACGCCGGACAGGCCAGCGTGCGGCCCGGCGAAACGATCACGCTGCACGCGTCGACGACCGCGCGCTCGTTCACCGTGAACGCCTACCGGATGGGCTGGTACCGCGGCGACCAGGCCCGGCTGGTGTGGCGGTCGGCGACCGTGCCAGGCCGTCGGCAGCACGCCCCCCGCCTGGTCACGCCGACCAACACGATCGAAGCCGACTGGGATCCGGTCCTGTCCGTCCCCACCGACGACTGGCCGGAAGGCTGCTACCTGCTGCGCATGGACGCCGAGGCGGGGGCTCAGCGGTACGTGCCGGTCACCGTCAGGTCGGCGAGCACCGCGGGCAAGACCGTGATCAAGAACTCGGTCTCGACCTGGCAGGCTTACAACACCTGGGGCGGCTACGACTTGTACAACGGTCCCGGCGGCACCACCGACTACAACAACCGCTCGCTGGCGGTCAGCCTGGACCGGCCGTACGACGCGAGCGGCGCGTACATGTTCCTCTATCACGAGCGCAAGGTCATCGTCCTGGCCGAACGCCTCGGCCTGCCGCTCGCCTACCTGACCAATATCGACATTGCCGCCGACCCGAGCCTGCTGGACGGGGCGAGCGCACTATTCTCGCTCGGACATGACGAGTACTGGTCGCCGCCCGAGCGGGCGAACGTCACGGCGGCCAGGGACGCCGGCACGAATCTCGCCTTCCTCGGGGCGAACACGATGTTCCGGCGCACCAGGCTGGCCGCCACCAGGCAGGGCGCCTGGCGGCTGGTGATCTGCTACAAGACCAGCTACCTGAACGATCCGATGTACGGCAAGGACAACGCGCTGGTCACCAGCGACTGGCGTGAGCCGCCCGATCCCGATCCCGAATCGTCGCTGACCGGCACGCTGTACGAGTCGAATCCGGTCGACGCGAGCTTCGTCGTCGCCACCCCGCAGGCCTGGCCGTTCGCCGGGACCGGTGTGACCAGCGGCAGCCGGTTCACCGGGCTGGTCGGCATCGAGTACGACCGGGTCAACCCGGACTTCCCGGTCGAGCGGCCGATCCAGATCCTGTCTCACTCCCCGCTGACCTGCCGCGGCGTCCGCAGCTACGCGGACTCGGCCTACTACACCCACGTCGGCGGCGCCGGCGTGTTCAGCACGGGCACGATGCGCTGGGTGGCGTCTCTCGCCCGGCCCTACCCCCCGTTCGGCCTGGACCGGCGCACGGCCGCCTTCACCGCCCGGGTCACCGCCAACGTGCTGCGCGCCTTCGCCGCCGGCCCGGCCGCCGCGCGCTACCCCGCCCGCGACAACCTGGATGCCATGGGCGAGTGGCCCGGTGACCCCATCGCCGCCCAGCACGACCTATGGCCCCCGGTCCGCCTCTGAGGTCTCACCAGGGCTTGCGGTGTCGGCCGCGTATGACGCGAACAGACCAGCAGGGTCGCGAACAGGCCAGCAGGGCCGCGGACAGGGCTACTTGCGGAGCGATACGGCGCTAGCTGGCGGCGTTGTGGTGCATCCCAGGCAGGGTGGCCGGCCGGTGAAGTAGGCGGGGATCGACGGCGAGTCGGTCGGCGGGTTGGTCGCCAGCAGCAGCGGCAGGCGCGGCGGCTGATCGAAGTCGAAGTCCTCCTCCAGGTTGCCGAGCACCGGCTCATCTTCGCGAACGTCCGGCCGCGAGTCGGGTCGCCCGTCGGTGCTGGGGTTGAGCCGGGCTCCACCGAGGAAGTCATCCTCGATGAACTTCAGGTAGGCGTCGCTGCTGAGCGTCTGGTGGTCGATGAAGTCGCTCTTGGCGTACGGCGAGATGACGATGGCCGGGACCCTGAGCCCGTAGCCGTTCTGGTCGACCATCGGGGGGACGACGTGGTCGTAGAAGCCGCCCCAGTCGTCCCAGGCCAGGAAGATCGCGGTGGAATTCCAGTCCGGGCTCTTCATCGCCGCATTGATGATCGCGGTGACGTAGGCCTGGCCCTGGTGCACGCTGGCCGGCGGGTGCTCGCTGTCCGGCTGGGACGGGGCGATCCAGCTGACCGACGGCAAGCGGCCGGCCTGGGCGGCACTGAAGTAGCTGCCGAGATCCTGGATGTCGTGCAGCTGATGATCGGCCTGCACGTCGCCGAAGAGCGGGAGCGGGTTCCAGATACCAGGGGTCGTGGCGCTCTGCTTGACCGGGGCGCAGGTCTCGGCGGAGTTGTCGCCACAGTCTGGCTGGGTGCCGCGCTGCACGTAGTACGCCCAGCTGACGTGGTGCGCGTAGAGCAGCCAGGTTATGTCAGTCCAGGCCAGGTCGGTCGACGTCTTGCCGTCGGTCAGTTCCTGATGGACGGCGCGGTCGAACTGCTTGACCCCGTAAGGCCCGACGATGTCGTTGACGCAGCTCATCGGCGAGCGATTCCGGCACTTGGCCGACCAGGCCGAGACCAGGTCGAGGTGCTCGGGCAGCGACCACGACTTGACCGGCTCGAACATGCGGTCATCGAGCACGAAGTTCTGGGCGTACGCCCAGTAGTTGGGTATCTCCGCGGCGGTGTGATACCCCATCACGTCCGGGTTGCCCCCTCCGCTGCAGGCCGGGTCGTCCGGGTTGTCGCAGGTCGACCTGGCCCGGTCGCGCTGCCCGATGAACCCGTCCATCGCGCCGCCGTTCACGTCGGCGATCGCGTTGGCCTCCCCGTGCGGTCCGCCGCCGTTGATGTCGGCGGTGTCGTGGTAGGGCCGGGTGCACGCGCCCGCCGGGTTCGGCACGCACACGGCCGGCGTGTCATCGCGCATCGGGATGCCGTCCGCTCCGGGGAAGGTCCCGAAGTAGCTGTCGAACGACCGGTTTTCCTGCATGACGATGATCACGTGCTTGATCTTGTGGATCCCGGCCGGGACCAGGTACGTGCCGGCCGCGCCGCCGACCGCTCGTTCGGGTGGGGCCGGGTGAGGGCTCGCCGAGCACGCGGCCAGCCCGGCGGCGATCAGTACAGCGGCTGCCGCGGCTCGGGCCGCCCTGACCGGGGCAGCGATTCTCATCAGCGCATTTCCCGGCCGCCGGCTCAGGTTGACGCGGGCTCGCGTACCCGCGGCTCGCCGCCGGAAGCCAGCAGGTAGGCATCGATGATCCCGGGGACGTCCTCCCCGGCCTGCACGATCTGGCCCTTCTCCAGCCAGATGACCCGGTTGCAGTTCTCCTCGATCTCGCCCAGGTTGTGCGCGACCAGGAACACGGTGCCCGCCTCGGCCCGCAACTCGTCGATGCGGCGGTGGCTCTTCTTCCTGAACTCGGCGTCCCCGGTGGCCAGCGCCTCGTCCACGAGCAGGATGTCGTGGTTCTTGGCCGAGGCGATCGCGAACCTGAGCCGCGATCCCATGCCGCTGGAGTAGGTCTTCATGGGCAGGTTGACGAAGTCCCCGATCCCGGAGAACTCCACGATGCGGGGGTAGCGGTCCTTGACCTCCTGGCGGGTCATGCCCATGGCCAGGCAGCCGAGCACCACGTTCTTCTCGCCGGTGAGATCTTCCAGCAGCGCGGCGTTGACGCCGAGCAGGGCGCCGTGCCCGTCGGTGTAGACCGCCCCCCGCTCAGCCGGGAGCAGGCCGGCGATCGCCCGCAGCAGGGTGGACTTGCCCGAGCCGTTGCGTCCGATGACGCCCACCGCGTCGCCGCGGTAGGCCACGAACGACACGCCTCGGATCGCGTGCACCTCGCGGATCGAGGGCCGGGTCTGCCTGCGCATCATCCGCATCAGGGCGGTAGCGGCGGTGCCTCGGTCCCCGCCGGCTCCGTACACCCGGTACACGACGTGCAGGTTGTCCACGACCACCATCGGATCAGCCACGGCCGTATCGCACCTCCGCCCGCCAGAAGAAGACGAACCCGACCAGCAGGATCACGACCGCCCAGGCCGCGCCGAAGAGCCACAGGTTGGCCTGGCTGACCACCTCGTGGCAGTAGGCGCTGTAGTACTGCAGGCTGGACACCGGAATCCCGTGAGCCTGGCCCGGATGGTAGTAGAAGTTACACTTGGCCTGGTTGAACGGCCTGGCCCCCGGCGCACTCATGCGCTGGGACCTCATCAGCGCCTCCCGGGTCAGCGTGATGTAGATCGAGGCCGGGTTGTACTGCAGGATCTTGGCGAGCGTCGGGTGCTTGGCCAGGTTGCTGTAGGTCTGGATGCTGAACATGACGCCGGAGGCGTAGAACCAGGTCCGCACGATGAATGGCAGCAGCTGGCTGACGTCATCGAACCCGGCGCCAAACCGGGCCAGGATGAAGGATGCCCCGGCGTTGAACAGGGTCTGCATGATCAGGATGGGGATGATCAGCAGCCAGTACCAGCTCAGCGGTTCCCCGGTGGCCAGCACGATCGCGAAGAGCACCACGAACGAGATCACCAGCTGCTGCAGCTCGATCAGCACGTAGCCGAACGGCAGGCAGGCCCGGGGGAAGTACAGCGCCCTGATCAGCGGCAGGCTGTCGATCATCACGCGGGACGAGGTGATGAACGTCCGCTGCGTGAAGTTGAAGACGAAGACCCCGATGACCAGGAACGCCAGGAAGTTCGGCACCCCGCGCTTGGTGTCCAGGATCACGCCGAAGATCAGGAAGTAGACGGCCACGTTGAGCAGCGGCGTCAGCACCTGCCAGATCTGGCCGAGCCTGGCCTCGGTGTACATGGCCACGTTCTGCGCGGTGGCGAAGCCGGTGACGAAGTACCGGCGCTGCCAGATCCGCTTGATGTAGTCAACCAGCGGCGGCCGTGCCGCGCTCGGCTTGAGGCCGTACTGCCTGGCCAGCGCGGCCAGCGACTCGCCGGACGACCCGGAAGCCTCGTCCGGCTGGTACTCCGAGCCGGTTACCGGAGCGTCGGTCAGCGCGCCGGGACCGCTCAGCGTGCCCGCCCGGCTCTGCTGGCCTGGATCGTCCGGGCCCTCACGACTCATGCCGGAAAGCCTATTGGCCGCCGTGGCGTGGCCTGGCCCGGATGCTCGCCGAGCCTGCGGCGCTCGCCGCTTGAGTTGTGCTGTACAACTATCACCAGGAGACCGTACCACCGGTCGAGTTGTGCGGTACAACTATTGGTGTGGACGGTGACGGGGATCTCGGGCGGCTTCTCATCCAGTTGCTGCGGGCGGTGAGCCCGCCGGCCGCCGACGCGGCCCCGGCCCTGGCGGCCGTGCCTGGCGTCTCGGCCTCCGAGGCCAGAGCGCTGATGGAACTGCTCGCCGCGCGCGGGATAGCCCAGGGAGAGCTGGCCGGGCTGCTGGGCCTGGAGAAGAGCACGGTCAGCAGGCTCGCGTCCGGGCTGGAGGGCAAGGGCTGGATCCGGCGCGGCCGGGACGAGGGCAATCAGCGCTACGTCCGGCTCTACTTGACGCCCGAGGGGGCCGCGATCGCCGGCCGGCTGCTGGACGGCTGGCAGACCCGGCAGGCCAGGATCGTGGCGTCGCTCACCGACGAGGAGCGGGCCGGCCTAGTGGCCGGCCTCGGCGGCCTGCTGCGCGGCCTGGTCGCGGAGGGAATCCTCGGCGGGACTGCGCCCGCCGGATCGGAGTGACACGCGTTCGCCTGTGTACTATCCGTGACTAAAGATTCGGGTGTCGCGTCGGTGAATTGTTGTCATCGAAGCGGCCTCAGCGGTTTCCTGATGCTTTCCGCGGGGCATTTCCGCTCGTACGGGGTTGATCTTCACGCCGGCCCGGGTGCACCAGGGAGGTGAGTGCGTCGAGCGTCGTATTGCTCCCGAACATCCCGGCCAGCGTTGGCGTTGCGCGCCGTACGCTCGGCGCGGACCTCCGCGCGCACGGCATTGCCGAGCCGACCGTAGGGGACGCGGCGCTGGTCTTGAGCGAGTTGCTGAGCAATTCGATCCGCCACGCGCAGCCCCTTCCCGGCGCGCAGATCCGGGTGACCTGGCGGCTGAACGGCGGTACCGTCGAAGTAACGGTGAGTGACGGCGGCGGGCTGACCCGGCCACATCCGGTATCTTCCTCGCCGACCTCGGTTGGCGGCCGCGGGCTAAGCATCGTCGAGCACCTCTCGCGCCGCTGGGGCGTGCGCGACGACGAGGTGGGAACGACGGTCTGGGCCGAGTTGCCCACCCGGGGGAACGCCAACGGCAGCAACGGCAGCGGGCGGCTCGCCGCCCGCTGACTCCGCGGGCCAGATCAGAACCTGCTAAGCCGGCCGACGGCAGCTGGCACTGCCGGAGGCTTGGTCACGGGATCCACGTCAAATCGAACTCATGTCCCGGCGGTCACGCCGGGACGTCAAGGGGACGGCGGCCTTCGCTGCCGTCCTGGTCGCGCTACTGGCGCGACTTGCGTCCCCAGAGCGCCACCCTGAGCACCCCGAACGCCACCGCGGCGACGATCGCGATCCAGAAGATCGCTATCACCACGTGAATCGCCCAGAGAACCACCATGACCGCGACAAGCGCGCCGACCAGAGTCAGGATCAGTCGTCCCATGTCTCCACAATACGTCGCCCGCACCGTGCCTTCATACCGTGCCTCATGCCGGCTGTCAGGCCGGCCCGGCGTCGTCAGCGGACCGGCGGCGGATCGGAGCGCGGCAGGTGGCTCAGCGTGTCGGTGAGCATGCGGAAGGTCGGGCACGGCCAGCGCCACATGCAGCTCTTGCACCGCAGGATCGGGTTGGCCGGGTCGGTCGAGATCCCGCCCGCGTCAAGCGGCGCGTGCAGGTCCAGCAGCCGGATGCCCAGCTCGGCGAAGCCGAGCACCTCCTCGCGGGCCTGGCCCAGGAACTCGATGTCGTCGCGGCTGAACCGGGCGGTGACCGGCACCACGCCGTCGTGGTTGGCCAGCCGGGCGTAGTGCTCGCTCGTCTCCAGCCACGAGGAAGCGTTCTCCGCCCTGACCCGCAGCGCGTCCAGCTGGCCGCGAATCTTGACCCGGTGCGGGTCCTGCGGCGGGTCGATGCTGTAATTCTGGGCGCGGGGATTCTCACCGCGCGGATTTTCCGCCGCGGGAACCGGTGTGCCGTACCGCGGACCGTCGGGCAGTGCGGCAGGGACCGGCGCGTCGGGGACCGGCACGGTCGGGCTCGCGAGGAAGCGGTGATCGGGACCATAAGGCTCGATGGTCTCTTGCCGGGGAATGTCCAGCCGTCGCGTCTGCAGCGTGTCGCCTGCTACCGGGGCGGATAGCGGCAGTGCGCCGCCCGGGCTCAGGGGCTCCGGATTAACTTCGCCGTCATCCGCAGCGTTCATTCGGGGTGCTCCGCTCTGGGCTGAATTGGTGCACTAACCCAGCTTGACGCACAACGGAGCGTACTGGAAGCCAAATCCGCGATTACGCTCGGTGATGGACTGGTAGCCTGCCCCCGGTGCCGGTAGGGTACGGCAGGTGGAGCTTAAGGTCTCGAGCCG
>DASXME010000291.1:0-19883 GCA_036495825.1 Streptosporangiaceae bacterium | reverse complement strand
CGACGGTGACGTGCTGGTCCGGGTGGACAACCTGGTCAAGTACTTCCCGGTCCGCGGGGCCGGGCTGGTCCCCCGGGCCATCGGCCAGGTGCAGGCCGTGGACGGAGTATCGCTGGAGCTGCGCCGGGGCCAGACCCTCGGCCTGGTCGGCGAGACCGGCTGCGGCAAGTCCACCCTGGCCCGCTGCATCGCCGGGCTGATCCCGGTCACCTCCGGCACGGTCACCTTCGACGGGCACCAGATCAGCGGCCTGTCCCGCCGGGCGATGCAGCCGTTCCGCCGCGAGATTCAGATGATCTTCCAGGACCCGTACGGGTCGCTGAACCCGCGGCGGCGGGTCGGCTCGATCATCGGCGACCCCTACGCGGTGCACAAGATCGCCAGCGGCGCGCAGCGCAAGCGGGCCGTCCAGGAGATGATGGAGCGGGTCGGCCTCAACCCCGAGCAGTACAACCGGTTCCCGGCCGAGTTCTCCGGCGGCCAGCGGCAGCGGATCGGGCTGGCCCGCGCGCTGGCGCTGCGGCCCAAGCTGATCATCGCCGACGAGCCGGTGTCCGCCCTGGACGTCTCCATCCAGGCCCAGATCCTCAACCTGCTCGCCGACCTGCAGCGCGACTTCGGCCTGACCTACCTGTTCATCGCGCACGACCTGGAAGTTGTCCGGCACGTCAGCAACCAGGTCACGGTCATGTACCTGGGCCGGATCGCCGAGCAGGGACCCGCGCAGCCCGTCTACACCACGCCCCGGCACCCCTACACCGCCGCCCTGCTGTCGGCCGCCCCCGCCGCCGACCCGGACGCCGCGGCCGCCCGCCAGCGGATCATCCTGACCGGTGACGTGCCCTCCCCCATCAACCCGCCGGACGGCTGCCGCTTCCACCCCCGCTGCCCCAAGGCCCAGGAGACCTGCCAGCGCCGGCAGCCGGCCCTCGAGGCCAAGCCCGGCGACCCGGCCGAGCATCAGACGGCCTGCCACTATCCCCTCCAGCCCGGTGAAACCCTCACCGTTCCGGCCGTCGCGGCCGCCCGTGCCTCGGCGGCAGGCGACGGCACGCTCGACGGAGAAGATGCATCATGAGCCTGACCGAGGTCGGCCTCCAGGCTGACGTCGCATCCGATCTGCCGGCCGGCCCCATCGAGGGCCGCAGCCCCTGGCTGCTGGCCTGGCGGCGGCTGCGCAAGGACAAGATGGCCGTCGCGTCACTCATCGTCATCATCGTCCTGGCGGTGCTCGCGCTGATGGCGCCGCTGGTGGCAAGCTGGGTCGGCCACCCGGTGGACATGCCGTACACGAACAGCGGCCTGAACAGCTTCGGCGATCCGGTAGCGCCAAGCGGCAAGTTCCTGCTCGGCACCGACCAGCTCGGCCGTGACCTGTTCGTCCGCATCCTCTACGGCGCCCGCGTCTCGCTGCTGGTCGGCATCGTCACCACGGCCATCGGCACCGCGGCCGGCCTCGTCGTCGGGATGGCGGCCGGCTACTTCGGCGGCGTCATCGACACGGTGCTCGCCCGCTTCATCGACTCGGTGCTGGCCTTTCCCTACGTGGTGCTGGCCCTCGCCCTCGCCGTCGTCTTCGGCCCCAGCCTGCCGGTCACGATCGGCGTGATCTCGTTCTTCGCCTGGGCAGCCATCGCGCGGGTGGTACGGGGGCAGACCCTGTCCATCAAGCAGAAGGAGTACATCGAGGCGGCCCGCTCGCTCGGCGCCGGGCCGCTGCGGATCATGTTCGTCGACATCGCGCCCAACCTGGTCGCCCCGCTGCTCGTGCTGGCCACCTTGTTCATCCCCACCGCGATCGTGTTCGAGGCCACGCTGTCGTACCTCGGCGTCGGCATCCAGCCGCCCACTGCAAGCTGGGGAAACCTGCTGTCCGGTGCGCAGAATACGTACAACGTGGCCTGGTGGGACCTGGTGTTCCCGTGCGTCTTCCTGCTGATCACCACGCTCGCCTTCAACCTGCTCGGCGACGGGGTGCGGGACGCGCTCGACCCGCGGACCGAGCGGCTCTTCGCGTCCCGGCGGCGGCGCGCGCGGCGCAGGGCCAGACACGGCGGCCGCGATGCCGCCGCGCATGCGGGCGGTGCGTGAGATGGCCTTCCTGAGCTTCCTCGTCCGTAGGCTGCTGCTCGGCATCGTGGTCATCTGGGTGGTCACGGTCGGCACGTTCCTGCTGTTCTTCGTCGCGCCGCAGGACCCGGCGGCGAAACTCGCCGGAAAGTCCCCGTCCCCGGGAGAGATCGCCGCCATCAACCGCAGGCTGGGCCTGGACCAGCCGCTGCTCACCCAGTACTGGCATTACCTGGACCGGCTGCTGCACTTCAACCTCGGCACGTCCTTCCTCACCGGCAGCTCGGTCAACACGATCCTCAAGCAGGACCTGCCGCCGACCCTGTCGCTGATGGTCGGCGGGGCGGTGATCTGGTTCATCGTCGGGGTCGCGGCCGGCATCCTCAGCGCGACCAGGGCCCGGAGCCTGGTGGACCGGGTGTGCACCACCGGCGTGCTGATCGGCATCACCTTCCCCACGTTCGTGGTCGGGCTGCTGCTGATCGCCTTCGTGTACGCCAAGCTCAACGAGGCCGGGCTGCACTGGGTCCAGGTCAACTACGAGGGACCCTCGCAGAGCATCGTCGGCTGGGCCGGGCACATGATCCTGCCCTGGATCACGGTCGCGGCCGTCTCGGCCGCCACCTACACCCGCCTCATCCGCGGCTCGCTTCTCGATACCCTCGGCGAGGATTACATCCGCACGGCCAGGGCCAAGGGCCTGTCCGAGCGGCGCATCCTGTACCGGCACGCGATCAGGTCGGCGCTCACGCCGGTGGTCTCCCAGCTGGGCATCGACATCGGCACGCTGGCCGGCGGCGCGGTGGTGGTGGAGAGCGTGTTCGGCCTCGGCGGCATCGGCCAGGCGTCGCTGAACGCGATCCAGAGCGGCGACACCCCGATCGTGCTGGGAGTCGTGCTGTGCGCCTCGCTGTTCATCGTGCTGGCCAACATCATCGTCGACATCCTCTACTCACTGCTGGACCCGCGGGTCAAGCTAAGCTGACGCCTAGGCGAAGGCGGCGCGGGCGGCTGACTGGAGGTGCCGGCGCAGCGCGGCCTGGGCGGCGCGGCTGGTCTTGACTTCGATGATCCGCAGGCCGGGCGCCGACGCGCAGTCTAGGTCCAGCGCGGACGGCAGCTGCGCGGCCGAGTCGAGCCGGAGGTACGCGATCCCTGCGGCGCGGGCGTAGTGCTCGATCCCGGCGCCATGCGGGGTGCCGAATATCCGCTCGAACGGCTCGTCGAACGCCGCCTGCTCCAGCGTCGAGAAGATCCCGCCGCCGTCGTTGTTGACCACGACCAGGCACAGGTCAGGCCGCGGCTCGTCCGGCCCGAGCACCAGGCCGGGCGAGTCGTGCAGGAACGCCAGGTCGCCCAGCAGCGCGACCGCACGGCCGCCGCCGGCGGCGGCGTGCGCGAGGGCCGCGCCGGCCGCCGAGGAGATCAGCCCGTCGATGCCGCTCGCGCCCCGGCTGGCCAGTACCCGCAGCCCGTCCCGCGGCGCCATCTGCTGGTCCAGGTCCCTGGCCGGCAGGCTGGACGCGGCCCATAGCAGCGCGCCGTCCGGCAGCGCGGCGGCCAGGTCCCTGGCCAGCCGGGGCTCGCTCGGCTCGGCCAGGCCGTCCAGGATCTCGTCGACCGCCCGGCCGGCCGCGGCGTCCGCCCGCCGCCAGGAGGAGAGCCAGCCGCCCGGTCCCGGCCCGGCCTCGGCCAGCCTGACCGCGGGCACGACGTCGGTGGCCGTCCGCGCCGGGTCAGCCCAGCGGCCGGGTCCCTGGGCAATCACCACGTGCCGGGGCGGGCCGGCCGGCCCGGCGCCCCGCAGCAGCGCGAGCTGGGTCCGGGATAGGCCGGGCCGGCCGGCCGACACGATCACGTCGGGCGCGTGCGCGGCCGCGAACTCGGGCGACGCCAGCAGGTACTGGTAGCTGCGCAGCGCGTTCGGGCCGCGCCTGGCCCCGGACGACGGCTCGGCCAGCACCGGCCAGCCGGCCCGCCCGGCCAGCGCCAGCAGCTCCCCCGCGTCGTAGTCCCCGTCCCCGCAGACGACAACCCCGCGCTCCCGCCACGGCAGCTCCAGCGGAGCAGCGGATGGGGGTAGTGGTGCGGATGGGGCGAACGTGGTCCAAGGGGCGCCGCCGGGGCGGCCGTCCAGGGACTCTGGCCCGGCGCCGGCAGCGGGCGGACCGGCGGCTGCCGCGGCCGAGGGCGGGCCGGGCGGGCCGGGCAGCAGCGGGTCGCGCAGCGGCAGGTTCAGGTGCACCGGGCCGGCCAAGCCGCCGGCCGCCCCGGCGGCGTGCGCCCAGGCGCGGCAGGCCAGCGACCGCCAGTAGCCGACCTGGCCCTCCCTGGCCTCGGGCACGCCCACGTCGCACGACCAGCGCACCGCGCCGCCGTACAGCTTCAGCTGGTCGATCGCCTGGTTCGCGCCGGTGCCGCGCAGCTCGGGCGGCCGGTCCGCGGTGAGCACGAGCAGCGGCACGCCGGACTCGTCCGCCTCGATCACCGCGGGATGGAAGCTGGCCGCGGCGGTGCCCGAGGTGCACAGCACCGCGACCGGGCGGCGGCTGGCCTTGGCCAGGCCGAGCGCGAGGAACGCGGCGGACCGCTCGTCGATCCGCACGTGCAGCCGCAGCCGGCCCGGCGCCCCCTGCGGGCCCTGCGGGCCACGGGCCAGGCCGAAGAACGCCATGGCCAGCGGCGCGCTGCGCGAGCCGGGGGCGAGCACGACCTCGCGCAAGCCGCAGCGCGCCAGCTCGTCGGCGAAGACCGTGCCGAACGCGGTGGCCGGATTCACCGCGCCCCGGCCGCAGGCCCGGCGGCCGGCACGCTCCCGGCGGGCAGGTACCGGGCGGCCGCCGCCGCCCGCTCCCGCCAGGGCGCAGGGTCGATCTCCCAGGCCGCGAGCCGCCCGGGGTCGACCGGCGGGCGACTGACCGGCAGCTGGCCGGCCGTCTCGGCCAGCGGAACGGCCGTGACGTCGCCGGCCAGCAGGCTCATCGTGGCCAGCCCGCAGGCGTACGGCAGCTCGGGCAGCGCGGCGGCGAGCGCCACCCCGGCGGCCAGGCCGACCGAGCTCTCGACCGCGCTGGACACCACCACCGGCAGCCCGCAGGCCGCCGCGACCGCGAGCGCGGCGCGCACCCCGCCCAGCGGCGCGGCCTTGAGCACCACGATGTCGGCCGCACCGGCCGCCCGCACCCGCAGCGGGTCCTCAGCCCGCCTGATCGACTCGTCGGCGGCGAGCGGGATACCCACCAGGCGGCGCAGCCTGGCCATCTCGTCCAGCGTGGCGCAGGGCTGCTCGGCATATTCGATTCCGAACGGTTCCAGCCGGGTCAGTATCCTCACAGCCTGATCCACATCCCAGGCGCCGTTGGCGTCCACCCGAATCAGGCCGGCCGGGCCGAGCGCATCGCGGACCGCCGCCACCCGGGCGATGTCCTCGTCGCCCGGCTGCCCGCGCTGCGCCACCTTGACCTTGGCCGTCCGGCAGCCGGACGCGCGGACCAGCCGGTGCGCGTCGGCCGGGCCGACGGCGGGCACGGTCACGTTGACCGGGATGCTGCGCCGGGCCGGCGCGGGCCAGCCGATGGTCGCGGCCTCGATCGCGCAGCCGAGCCAGCGGGCGGACTCGCGCGGGCCGTACTCGGCGAACGGGGAGAACTCGCCCCAGCCGGCCGGGCCCTCGATCAGCGCGCCCTCGCGCACCGTGATGCCGCGGAACTCGGTGCGCATCGGGATCGCGAACGCGCGCAGGCCGGCCAGCAGCCCGCCGAGGTCAGGCGGGAGCGGCGGCCCGGGTGCGGGGTCGCTCACGGGCGGCGGGGGAACCTGGCGAAGTCGGGGCTGCGCTTCTCCTTGAACGCGTCCCGGCCTTCCTGCGCTTCCTCGCTCATGTAGTACAGCAGCGTCGCGTCCCCGGCGAACTGCTGCATGCCGGCCGCGCCGTCGGTCACCGCGTTCAGCGCGCCCTTGAGCATGCGCAGCGCGAGCGGCGACTTGGCCAGCAGCTCGCGCGCCCAGCGAAGAGTCTCGGCCTCCAGCCGGTCCAGCGGCACGACGGTGTTGACCAGGCCCATCGCCAGCGCCTCCTGGGCGTCGTACTGGCGGCACAGGTACCAGATCTCGCGGGCCTTCTTCAGCCCGACGGTCGAGGCGAGCAGCCAGGACCCGTAGCCGCCGTCGAACGAGCCGACCTTCGGCCCGGTCTGGCCGAAGATCGCGTTGTCGGCCGCGATCGTGAGGTCGCAGCAGACGTGCAGCACGTGCCCGCCGCCGACCGCGTAGCCGGCCACCATGGCGATCACCGGCTTGGGGGTCCGGCGGATCTGCACCTGGAGGTCGAGCACGTTCAGCCGGCCGGTGCCCTGGGCGTCGATGTAGCCGTCGTCGCCGCGGATCTTCTGGTCGCCGCCGGAGCAGAACGCCTGGGTGCCCGCGCCGGTCAGGATGATCACGCCGGTCTCCGGGTCGTCGCGGGCGGCGTTGAACGCGTGCGACAGCTCGAACAGGGTGGCCGGCCGGAAGGCGTTCCTGACCTCCGGCCGGTTGATCGTGATCTTGGCGATGCCCTCGCCGGCCTCGTAGATGATGTCGGTGTACGCCTGGCCTGGTGCCGGCCCGCGCTCTTCTCGCTGCCAGTCGGTCACGTTCGCCCTCCCTGACCTGCCGTCCTACCCTGCCGGGCGCGCGCAGCTGGCACGATGGCCGCCCGGTCCGTCGTTAACCTTACGATGATGGCTACTCGTCCCCTGCACGCGGTCCTGCTGCCGCCCGCCGACATGCTCGCCCCGCTGGCGGCGGCGCTCGACGGCAGCGGCCCCGCGATCCTGCCCCTCGACCCGGCACTCCCCCCGCAGCGCAGGGAGCAACTGCTGGCCGGGCTGGCGCCCGCCGCGATCCGCACGGCCGGCGGCCTGCGCGCCGCGCGCGGCGCGGGCGCCGGCCGCGGCGAGGTCGACGCGAGCACCGCCGTGGTGATTGTCACATCGGGCTCGACCGGCGAGCCCAAGGGCGTGGAGCTGAGCGCGACGGCGCTGCTGGCCTCGGCGCGGGCCAGCCTGGACCGGCTCGGCGCCGCCCCGGGCGACCGGTGGCTGTGCTGCCTGCCGGTCAGCCACGTCGCCGGGATCCAGGTGCTGGTCCGCTCGCTGGTGGCGGGCAGCACGCCGGTGATCCGCGACCGGCTGGATGCCGCCGCGGCCGCGGCGGCCGGCGGCGCGCACGTGTCGATGGTGCCCACCCAGCTGCACCGGCTCGTCGAGGCCGGGGTTGACCTGGAACCGTTCGGGAAAATCCTGCTGGGCGGGGCGGGGGCGCCGCCTCGGCTGCTGGCCGGCGCCCGAGCGGCCGGCGGCCAGGTCGTCACGACGTACGGCATGACCGAGACCTGCGGCGGCTGCGTCTACGACGGCGTGCCGCTGGACCGCGTGCGGGCCGAGCCAGGGGCCGGAGGGCTGGTCAGGATCGCCGGGCCGGTGCTGTTCACCGGCTACCGGCTGCGGCCGCACCTGACGGCGGAGGTGCTGGCCGGGGGGTGGTTTCGCACGTCCGACATCGGCGCCATAGATGGTTCGGGGCGGCTGGTGATCCGCGGCCGGGCGGATGACGTGATCAACACCGGCGGCGAGAAGGTGCTCGGCAGCGAGGTCGCCGCCGCGCTGGAGACCTGCGCCGCGGTGCGGCAGGCGGTGGTGGTCGGGCGGCCTGACCCCGAGTGGGGGGAGAGGGTCACCGCCGTGGTGGTTCCGGCCGATCCCGCGGACCCGCCTGACCTCGGCGCGCTCCGCTCGCACGTGCGGCAGACACTTCCGGCCAGTGCCGCTCCGCGCGAACTGGTACTCGTCGGCGCGATTCCCCTGCTACCGTCGGGGAAGCCGGATCTACGCACGCTGCGGCACGCAGGCCGGCCGACGGCGGCCGTGCCGGGAACAATCACGGACGCAATGCGTTACTAGTAAGTGCCTGCGTTTTGCGCTTGACCGCCGCGGGCCCCCGCTACACAGCAGCGCCGGCCTGGCGCAGGGAAGCAGCGCGTGCCCGGTAAGTCGAGCACGGGGCGCTTCCCCTGGGAGGAGGTGTCACATGTCGCCGACAGCAACGGCCGCGTTGCTCGCGAAGGACGACGAGGCCACGATGACGAGGGTGGACGAGCTAGTCCAGCGCGGACGGGGCCAGGGACATCTGTCGCTGCCCGAGCTCCGCACCGCGTTTGAAGAGGCCGGCATCTCCGCCGCCGAGGGGCGCTCCATCCTGCGCGAGCTTTCCGAGGCCGGCGTGCGGCTCGGCAACGAGGCCGCCGACAAGGCGTCCGGCCCGCAGGCCGACTCCGACGCGACGATCACCGCCGAGGCCATGGCGGCCAGCGCCCCGAGCCCGTCAGAGGCCGACCTCGACGACCACACGCCCGCGATGGGCGACTCGGTGCACACGTACCTCAAGTCGATCGGCCGCACCAGCCTGCTCACCGCCGAGCAGGAGGTGGATCTGGCCAAGCGGATCGAGGCCGGCCTGTTCGCCGAGCACAAGCTGGAGACCGAGACCGACCTGGACGCGGCGTACCGCGGCGACCTCACCGAGGTGGCCGAGGACGGCAGGCAGGCCAAGGCGCACATGCTCGAGGCCAACCTGCGGCTCGTGGTGTCGGTGGCCAAGAAGTACAGCGACCGCGGGCTCACCCTGCTGGACGTGGTGCAGGAGGGCAACCTCGGGCTGATCAGGGCGGTCGAGAAGTTCGACTACTCCAAGGGCTACAAGTTCTCTACCTACGCGATGTGGTGGATCCGGCAGGCCATCCAGCGCGGCTTCGCCGACTCGGCCAGGACGATCCGGCTGCCGGTGCACGTGCTCGAGATGCTCAGCAAGCTGAGCCGGGTCGAGCGCGACATGCACCAGAAGCTGGGCCGGGAGCCGACCCCCGAAGAGCTCGCGGTCGAGCTGGACCGCACGCCCGACCAGATCGAGGAACTGCTGCGCACCAGCAGGCAGCCGATCAGCCTGGACTCCACGATCGGCGAGGACGGCGAGACCAGCATCGGCGACCTGATCGAGGACATCGACGCCCCCGAGGCGTCCGAGCTGGTGGACCGGCAGCTGATGGCCAGCCAGCTCAGGAGCGCGCTGGGCTGCCTGACCCCGCGTGAGGCGACGATCATGTCGATGCGGTTCGGGCTGTACGACGGCAACCCGCACACGCTGGACGAGATCGGCCGGGCCCTCGGCCTGACCCGGGAGCGGATCCGGCAGCTGGAGAAGCAGTCGCTGTCCAAGCTGCGGCACCCTAGCCGGGCCCAGCCCCTGCTCGACTTCGCCAGCTAGCCAGGCCGCGCTTTAACATCGGGAAGGATTTTGGTCGCCAGGCGACCAAAATCCTTCCCTTTGGTTTCGGCGGGGCGCCGCGGGCGCGGTAGGGTGCCCGGCGTGGCTGTCACCGTCGAAGTGCTTGCCGAGGCGACAGACGAGGCCGTCAAGGCCTTCGCCCGGCTGATCCCGCAGCTGTCCAGGTCCGCCCCCGCGCCCGATCGCGCGGCGCTGGGCCGGGTGGTCGGCGCCGGGTCGAACACCGTGCTGATCGCCCGCGCCGAGCCGGCCGCGGGCACCGCGGCACCGGGCGAGATCGTCGGCACGCTGACCCTGGCGGTGTTCCCGATCCCGACCGGCACCCGGGCCTGGATCGAGGACGTGGTGGTGGACGAGGCGGCGCGCGGTCAGGGCGCCGCGACCGCGCTCACGCTCGAGGCGCTCAGGCTGGCGCACGAGTCCGGGGCCCGCACTGTGGACCTGACGTCGCGGCCGTCGCGAGTGGCGGCGGGCAGGCTGTACGAGCGGCTCGGCTTCGAGCAGCGCAATACCCGGCTCTACCGGTACACCACGGGCTAGCCTGCGATTTTCCTGGCCATCATGGTAAGAATGCAACGTAAACGGCGGCCAGCAGGAAGGAAAGTGCCTGATGAAGCCTCGAGCTGGAGACCTTGCCGCGCTGACCGCAGCCATCGTGGCGGTCAGCGCTCTCGCCGCGTGCAGCACCAAGGCGGCCGGCGGATCTGCGTCAGGCAAGCCGGTCGACGGCGGCACGCTGCGGGTCATCTCGAACACCGGGCCCGGCTCGCTCGACCCGGTGCCCACGTACAACTACGCGGGCTATGAGCTGGAGCGGGGCTACGCCCGGCAGCTGCTGACCTACCCGAGCACGTCACCGGCCGGCACGTCGGGGACCGCCTGGGCCAGCGCCACCACGCTGGTGCCGGACGCCGCCACCCAGGTGCCGAGCGCCGCCAACGGCGGGGTCACCGACGGCGGGCTGGTGTACACCTACCGGATCCGCCCCGGCGTGGACTGGAACTCGGCCCAGCCCCGCCAGGTGACCGCGGCCGACTTCATCCGCGAGTTCCAGGCGTTCTGCAACCCGGGGCAGTTCCCGGTCGGCAACTCGACGTACTTCACCAGCACGATCGCCGGGTTCAGCAGCTACTGCACCGCCGAGGCCGGCCACTTCACCGGCAAGGGCGCCGCCGCGGTGACCCCGGCCGCCGTCGCGGCCTGGCAGGACAGCCACCCGATCGCCGGGCTCTCCGCGCCCAGCGCGCTGACCCTGCAGGTCAGGCTCACCCAGCCGGCCAGCGACTTCAACGACATCATGGCGCTGCCCTTCGTGTCGGCCCGGCCGAAGGAATACGACGCGTACCTGCCGGGCAGCGCCGCGCTGAACCAGCACATGATGTCGGACGGCCCCTACCAGATCTCGCAGTACGTGCCGAACAAGACGATCGTCCTGACCCGCAACCCGGCCTGGCGGCAGTCCGCCGACCCGGTCCGGCACCAGTACGTCAGCAAGGTCGAGGTGACGATGGGCACCAGCTCGGAGCAGACCGTGCTCACCGACCTGCAGGCCGACAGCCAGGACCTGTTCCTCGCCGACCTGGGCATCCCCTCGCAGTCCATCGCCGGGCTTGCGGCCAGCCACGACAGCAGGCTGCGGATCTGGCCGAGCAGCAACCTCAACCCCTACATCATCCTCAACCTGAGGTCGCCCAACGCCGGCGGCGCGATGACCAAGCTCGCCGTCCGGCAGGCCATCGAGTACGGCGTGAACAAGTCGGCGATCGTCAAGGTGGCCGGCGGCCCGGCGCTCAACAAGATCCTCAGCGGCGCGATCCCGCCGGGCAACACCGGGTACCAGCCCTACACCGGCTACGCGACCACGGGCAACGAGGGCAATACGGCGAAGTGCAAGACGCTGCTGGCCGGCGCCGGCTACCCGCACGGGCTGACGCTGAGCTACCTGTACCCGAACGACAGCGGCGACAGCACCGTCTTCCAGTCGATCCAGGGCAGCCTGGCCGCCTGCGGCATCACGCTGCGGGGAATGCCGCGGCCGAGCGGCGGCGCCTACTTCACCGACCTGGGCAACACCCCGCAGACCAACAAGCCGGGCACCTGGGACATGGCCACCGGCAGCTGGTTCCCCGACTGGTTCGGCAACAACGGCCGCACGACGATCCAGCCGCTGTTCCAGGCCAACTGCAGCCTCGGCACGGTCAACGCCGGCTGCTACGGGAGCACCGCGGTGGACCACCTGATCAGCGAGGGCCTCAAGACATCCTCGCCGGCCGCCGCCGCGCCGCTGTGGCATCAGGCCGACGTGGACGTGATGAACGACGCGGCCATCGTCCCGCTGACCTCGTCCCAGATCGTCGGCTACGCGAGCAGCCGGGTGCACAGCGCGAGCGCGGGCACCGCGAACTTCTCCACGCTGATCCAGGGGTGGGACTACACCGGCATCTGGCTCAGCCCGAACACCCCGTGACCCGATGAGCGTCTCCGAGCTCGAGTTCGCGGCCAGGGCGGCCGGGGACGCGCCCGCTCAGGCGATCGAGGGACGCAGCCAGTGGCGGCTCACCTGGCAGCGGCTGCGCAGCGACAAGGCCGCGGTGGCGAGCGCGGCGGTGATCGTGATCATGGCCGGGCTGGCCCTGGCCGCGCTCGCGTTCGCCGCGCTGACCGGGCACGGCCCGGCCCAGCAGTTTCCCAACACCGGCATCTCCGCGACCGGCGCCCCGGTCGGGCCGGGCACGGCGTTCTGGCTGGGCGGCGACGAGCTCGGCCGGGATCTGTTCGTCCGGATCCTGTACGGCGCCCGCATCTCGCTGTTCGTCGGGATCGTGACCACGGCGATCGGCGTCGTCGCCGGGGTGTCGGTCGGGCTCGTGGCCGGCTACTTCGGCGGCTGGATCGACATGGTGCTGTCCCGGTTCACCGACGCCGTCCTGGCCTTCCCCTACATCGTCCTCGCGCTCGCGCTGGCGGTGGTGCTCGGGCCGAGCCTGCCGGTGGTCGTCGGGGTCATCTCGTTCTTCGCCTGGTCCGGCATCGCGCGGGTGGTGCGCGGCCAGACCATCTCGATCAAGGAGAAGTAGTACATCGAGGCCGCCCGGTCGCTGGGCGCGGGACCCTGGCGGATCATGTTCGTCGACATCGCGCCCAACCTGCTCGGGCCGGTGCTCATCCTGGCCACGCTCTCCGTTCCGTCGGCGATCATCTTCGAGGCGACGCTCTCCTTCCTCGGCCTCGGCGTGCAGCCGCCGACGGCGAGCTGGGGCAACCTGCTGGCCGGGGCGCAGATCTACTACAGCGAAGCCTGGTGGTACCTGGTCTTCCCGGCCCTGGCGCTGCTCATCACCACGCTGGCGTTCAACCTGCTCGGCGACGGGATCCGCGATGCGCTCGACCCGCGGACCGAGCGCATCTTCGCGGCCAGGGGGCGGCGCCGCAGGCGGTCGTCCGGCACGGATGCGACCGGCACAGGCACGACCGGCACAGGCACGACCAGCACAGGCACGGCGGCCGAGGACACGCCCGGCCCGGCCAGCGCGGAGGCGGCCGGGGCTTCGCTGCCTGAGCCCGTCCCGGTGGCGGCCGAGGCTCCCCGTGCCGGCACGGCTGGGCCGGCCGCACCGGTGCCCTGGGAGCCGGTGGCCGCGGCGCCCGCGGCCGGGCCGGCCCGGCGGGATGCGGCCGGGCTGATCCGGCTGCTCACCTTTCTGGTCAAGCGGGTGGCGGCCGGCCTGGTGGTGCTGCTGGCGGTCAGCCTGGGCACGTTCCTGCTGTTCTTCACCCGGCCGGCCATCTCGGTGGCCCGGCAGATGGCCGGCAAGGAGCCGACCGCCGCCGAGTTGCACCAGATCACCGCGCAGCTCGGGCTGAACCAGCCCATCGCCGTGCAGTACGGGCACTTCCTCGACCGGCTGCTGCACGGCAACCTCGGCTTCTCCTACGCGACCGGCGAGTCGGTCAACACGATCCTCGCGCAGGACCTGCCCCGGACGGCCTCGGTGGTGGCCGGCGGGATGGTGCTCTGGCTGATCGCCGGGCTCGCCGTCGGCATCCTGTCCGCGACGCGGGCGCGCAGCCTGTTCGACCGGGTGGCCACGTTCGGCGTGCTGGTCGGCCTGTCGCTGCCCACGTTCGTGCTCGGCGAGCTGCTGCTGTGGGCGGTGTTCCTGCAGCTGAACAAGCACGGCATCACCTGGGTACAGGACGGCTACGTAGGGCCGACGCAGAGCCTGACCGGGTGGGCCGGGCACATGATCCTGCCCTGGATCACGCTCGCCACCGGGTCGGCGGCGGTGTACTCCCGGCTGTCCCGCGGCTCGCTGCTGGACACGCTCAGCGAGGACTACATCAGGACCGCCCGCTCGAAGGGGCTGTCCGAGCGGCGGGTGATCTTCCGGCACGCGCTGCGGTCCGCGCTGACCCCGGTCGTGTCCCAGCTGGGCATCGACGTCGGCACGCTGCTGGGCGGCGTGGTGGTCACCGAGGCGGTGTTCGGCATCGGCGGCATCGGCTCGGACTCGATCGCGGCCATCGACCAGGGCAACCTGCCGGTGATCATCGGCTTCGTGCTGATCGCCGCGGTGTTCGTGGTGGTGGCCAACCTCGTCGTGGATCTGTGCTACCTGCTGCTCGACCCCCGGGTCCGGATCACCTGACCGGGCCTCAGCCGCCGAGCTCGGCCACGGCGGCGAGCAGCCGGTCCACGTCTGACCGGTCGTTGTAGTGCACCAGCCCGGCCCGGACGGCACCGCCCGCGTCGCGGATGCCGAGGGCGCCGGCCAGCTCCCAGGCGTAGTTGTCCCCGTCCCACACGTTGACCCGCCGGGCGGCGAGCCGCTCGGCGACCTGCCGCGGCCGGTAGCCGGCCACGGTGAAGATCAGGGTCGCCGCCCGCCGGGCCGCATCGCCGTAGAGGGTCACGTGCGGCATCGCGGCCAGGCCGTCGAGCATGACCCGCAGCAGCCGCTGCTCGTGCTCGTGCGCGGCCGCCATCGAGGCCAGCAGCCGCTGCCGCCGGGAGCCGGCCGCGGCGTCGTCCAGGGCGGCGAGATGGTCCACGGCCGCGGTTACCCCGGCCAGGTCGGCGAACGGCGGGGTGCCGCGCTCGAACCGGTCAGGCACCGCGTCCGACTGCGGGTTGAGCTTGTCCGGGTGCATGCCGCGCAGCAGCTCCGGGTCGGCTACGACCGCGCCGACGTGCGGGCCTGACCACTTGTAGGCGCTGGTCGCGTAGAAGTCAGCGCCGAGCGCGGTCACGTCCACCGGGCCGTGCGGCGTCGCGTGCACGCCGTCCACGTAGCTCAGCGCGCCCGCCGCCCGCGCCTTCGCGGTGATCGCGGCCACGTCGGGGCGGGTGCCGATCAGGTTGCTCGCGGCGGTCACCGCGACCAGCCTGGTGCGCGGGCCGATCAGCTCGTCGTACTGATCCGCCGGCAGCTCACCGGCGGGCAGTTCGACCTCGGCCCAGCGCACGACCGCGCCGCAGCGCTGCGCCGCCTGCACCCACGGCCGCACGTTCGCATCATGGTCGAGCCGGGAGACGACCACCTCATCGCCCGGCCGCCAGTCCGCGGCCAGCGTGCCGGCCAGCCGGTAGGTCAGCGTGGTCATGTTCGGCCCGAGTATCACCCCGTCCGGCGTGCCGCCGGTCAGGTCGGCCACCGCCCGGCGGCACCCGGCTTCCAGCTCGTCCGACCGCCCGCTGGCCGGGAACGCGCCGCCGCCGTTGCCCATCCCGGCCCGGTAGGCACCGGCGATCGCCTCGATGACGGCGCCGGGGACCTGCGTGCCCGCGGCCCCGTCGAGATAGGCGTACCCGTCGGCCAGCGCCGGGTAGGCGGCCCGCACCCGGGCGGCATCGAAGCCCATCAGGCCCAGGCCCAGTCGGGCGAGCGGCCGGACGCGAACAGCAGGGCGTGCCAGGCGTCCGCGCCCGGCGCGCCGGTGTCCAGCGCCAGGTAGGGAACCGCGGCCCGCCAGCCGGCCGCCAGCACCTCGGGGTCGGCGGGGCGGTAGTCCTTGCCCATCGCGCGGGCCAGATCCCAGGCGTGCAGGTGCCATTCCACGCAGACCACGCCCATCCTGCTGCCGACCGTCACGTCGGTGCCGCCGTACCTGTGGTGCGGCAGATCCCAGGCCGCCCTGATCCGCATCGCGTACATCCGCGCGGAGTCGGCGAACGCCGCGATGTGCTCGGGGCCGGACGCGTCGGGCAGCACGGCGAGCTCGGCCGCGTTCTGCCGGGCCAGCTTGCGCCCGAGGGTGTCCGGGTGCACGCCGGTGGCCATCAGCCTGGCCAGCCTGCTGGCCGGCGCGTCGTCCAAGTACTCGTGGTAGTCATCGACGATGCAGCGCAGGTGGCCGGCCAGGTCGGCGGCGTGCCACTCGGCGCACGGCGTCGGCGCCTGCCATGACTCCTGCGTGCACTGGGCCGACAGCTCGCGGATCACGGTCACGCCGTCGTGATAGGCGGCCAGCGCATGGTCGGGCGACCAGCCGGTCATGGGCCGCCGCCACCGCGGGTGCGTTGCATGGTCCCTCCCCTGCCCGCAGCTTGCTCCCCAAGCAAACGTCCCGTCAGCGTGCCAGAGTCACCGGCCGGCCGCCACCCCTGGCGGCAGGAATCATAGGCAGATCTGCGCTCTTGTGCAGATTTATGCGTGTCCGCCGCCGAGAAACTCGCGTGACATCGCGCGGCGTCACGGTTAGCGTCGAGACAATGCTCCCCCTTCGCGCCTCGCGCGCTGCCCGCGCGCCCGCCCTCGGGAGCTCATTCGCGGCGCTGTGGCGTACCCGCATCTACCTGCGGCCCTATCTCTGGCCGCTGATCGTGATGCTCGCGGCCGCGCTGGGCGGCGTGGCCGCCCAGCTGGTCATCCCGCTGCTGGTCAAGGCGGTGATCGACGGGGCGATCATGCACGGCAGGCGCGGGCTGCTGATCCCGCTCGGGCTGGCCACGATCGGACTCGGCGCGGCCGAGGCCGGATGCAACCTGCTGCGCCGCTGGGTCCAGTCCGGCGCGGTGACCGGCATCGAGCAGTCCATGCGCCGCGACCTGTACGCCCACATGCAGCGGCTGCACCCCGGCTTTCACGACTCGTGGCAGTCCGGCCAGCTGCTGTCCCGCGCCACCACGGACCTGTCGGCCATCCGGCGGTTCGCGGGCTTCGGCATCGTCTTCTTCATCACCAGCCTGCTGACGTTCGCGGCCGTCGTGGTGCTGCTCGTCCGGCTGAACTGGTGGCTGGGCCTGATCACCGGCACCGTCTTCCCGCCGGTGGTCGCGGTCTGCGCCCGCTTCGAGCGGCGCTACCGGGTGCTGTCCCGACGCGCCCAGGATCAGCAGGGCGACCTGGCCACCTTCATCGACGAGGCGGCGGCGGGCATCAGGGTGCTCAAGGCGCTGGGCCGCGGCGGCGAGGCGATCAGGCGGCACGCCGCCGGGTCGGCCGGGGTCTACCGGACCCAGGTGGACAAGGCCAAGATGCGCGGCAGCTTCTGGGCCCTGCTCGACCTGCTGCCGAACGCGATGATCGGGCTGATCCTGCTGCTCGGGGCGTGGGCCGTCGGCCGGCATCAGATGAGCCTCGGCGGCCTCGTCGCGTTCATCGCGCTCGCCCTGCAGCTGGCCTGGCCGATCGAGGCGATGGGCTACATCCTGGCCTCCGGGCAGGAGGCGGCGACCGCCGCGCAGCGGGTCTTCGAGCTGCTCGACACGATGCCCGAGATCACCGACCAGCCGGCCGTCGGCCGGCCCCGCCGGGTCGCCCAGCGAGTCCGTCCGGCCCGGCCCGTGGCGGGCGGCGTCCGGCTCGCCTTCGACCGGGTCGCGTTCGCCTACCCGGGCGCCGTCCGGCCGGTGCTCAGCGACATCACGCTGGACCTTGAGCCCGGCAAGACGCTGGTGCTGGCCGGGACCACCGGATCGGGCAAGACCACGCTGCTGCGGCTGGTGCCCAGGCTGGCGGACGTCACGGCCGGCCGCATCCTGCTCGGCGGCACCGACATCAGGGATCTCACGCTGGACGAACTGCGCGCCCAGATCGGCTGCGCGTTCGAGGAGCCGACCCTGTTCTCGGCGAGCGTGCGGGAGAACGTGGCGTTCGGCGCGCCGGACGCGACCGAGGACGACATCGCCGCCGCGCTCACTGCCGCGCAGGCCGGCTTCGCCTTCGACCTGCCGTGGGGGCTCGAGACCAGGATCGGAGAGCAGGGCATGAGCCTGTCCGGCGGGCAGCGCCAGCGCATCGCCCTGGCCCGCGCGATCCTGGCCCGGCCGCCGGTGCTGCTGCTCGATGACCCGCTGTCCGCCGTCGACGTGCAGACCGAGGCGCGGGCGACCCGCGCGCTGGCCCGGGTGCTCACCCAGACCACGGCGCTGGTCGTGGCGCACCGGCCGTCCACGGTGCTGCTCGCCGACACCGTGGCGCTGCTGGAGGGGGGCAGGATCGCGGCGGTCGGCCGCCACGACGAGCTGATGGCCAGCCAGCCCCGGTACCGGGACCTGATGACGATGTCGCCGGACCGGGAGGTGACCAGCCGATGACCACGCCCCAGGGCGGCACCGCGACGGCCCAGGGCGGCCCGCCCGCCGAAGCCTGGCGCGGGATCGCCGCCGAGCAGGCGGAGCAGATCAGCGCCGGCATCTCCGCCCTGCTGCGCAGGCGCAGCAGGCGGCTGCTCGGCGACCTGCTGTCGCGCAGCCGCCGCCGGGTGGCCGTCATGCTGACGCTCATCGTGATCGCCAGCCTGGCCGCGCTGGCCGGCCCGTGGCTGGTCGGCGTCGGCATCGATCGCGGCATCCCGCCGCTGACCCGGTCCGGGGACATCGGGCCGCTGCTGCTCATCGTGGCGGCGTTCGCGCTGGCCGTCGGCGTCCAGGCGGTGGCGACCCGCAGCTACATCACCGCGATGGGCAAGCTCGGCGAGCAGGTCGTGCTCAACCTGCGGATGCGCTTGTTCGGCCACTTCCAGGACCTGTCGCTGTCGTTCCACGAGCACTACACCTCGGGCCGGGTGATCTCCCGGCAGACCTCGGACATCGACGCGATCTCCGCACTGTTCGAGGACGGCATCGACTCGCTGGTCTCCGCCGTGCTCTCGCTGGTCCTCGTGGGCGCCGGGATGCTGCTGCTGGACTGGCCGCTCGGGCTGGTCGCGGTGGCCGGATTCGGCCCGCTGATCTGGCTGACGCTCTGGTTCAGGCGCGAGTCCGCCCTCGCCTACCGGCGCAGCAGGGAGTCCATCGCGCGGGTGATCGTCCAGTTCGTCGAGACGATGGGCGGCATCCGCGCGGTCCAGGCGTTCCGGCGGCAGCCGCGCAACGACGAGATCTTCGGCGAGCTGAACGGCGACTACGCCGCGGCCAGCCTGCGCTCCTTCCAGCTGGTCGCGCTGTACGCGCCGGCCATCACGCTGATCGGCAACATCACCATCGGGGTGGTGCTCTGCTACGGCGGCTTCCGGGTGATCGACGGCGACATGAAGGTCGGGGTGCTGGTCACGTTCCTGCTCTACCTCGGCCGCTTCTTCGACCCGCTGCAGGATCTCGCCCAGTTCTACAACTCATTCCAGTCGGCCGCCGCCGCGCTGGAGAAGATCTCCGGCGTGCTCGAGGAGCCGCCCTCGGTGCCGGCCCCCGCTTGCGGCGTTCGGCTGCCCGATTCTAACGGCGGCGGGCGGAGCGTGCGGTTCGCGGAGGTCAGCTTCGGCTACCGGACCACGCCCGTCATCGCCGGGCTCGACCTGGAGATTCCGGCCGGCCAGACGACCGCGCTGCTCGGCGCGACCGGCGCGGGCAAGACGACCGTCGCCCGGCTGCTGGGCCGGTTCTACGATCCGGACGAGGGCCGGGTGCTGCTGGACGGAGTGGACCTGCGCGACCTGGACGACGCGACGCTGCGCACCGAGGTCGTCATGATCACCCAGGAGAATTTCCTGTTCAGCGGCTCGATCGCGGAGAACATCGCGCTCGGCAAGCCAGCCGCGTCCCGGGCGGAGATCGAGGCCGCCGCCGAGGCCATCGGCGCGGGCGAGTTCATCGCCTCGCTGCCCGGCGGGTACGACGCCGACGTCGGCAAGCGGGGCGGCCGGCTGTCGGCCGGCCAGCGGCAGCTGGTTTCGTTCGCCCGGGCCTTCCTGGCCGCTCCCGCCGTGCTCGTGCTGGACGAGGCGACATCGCTGCTCGATATTCCGTCCGAACGGCTCGTGCAGCAGGCCTTGCGTACCATGCTGGGCGGTCGCACGGCACTGATCATCGCGCACCGGCTGTCCACGGTGGAGATCGCCGACCGGGTGCTGGTACTGGAACACGGCCAGGTCGTGCAGGACGGACCGCCCGCTGAACTGCTGGCCGGCGAGGGCAGGTTCGCCCGGATGCACCAGAGCTGGCAGGCCACCCTGGCCTGACCGGCCACCCGGCCTGCCCCTATCCTGCTTAGATGGCAGTATGGCTGGAATACTTCGCCTGCCGAACTTTCTAGCCCGGCTATGTCTCG
>DASXME010000290.1:0-19189 GCA_036495825.1 Streptosporangiaceae bacterium | reverse complement strand
GCTCTGCGCCACCATCGTGCCCTCCCATGGCTGCACTAGCATCGCACGCCAGGCGGCGCCAGCACATGCCTGCGCGTCACGCGCTGACCTGGGCAGGCGCCGCCGAGGCGCTAGACCAAACGTGCGGCCGTCAGTGCCTGCCGGTGCCGGGCGTGAACGAGATGCCGCGCAGCACCTCGCGGTATCCGGCGCGATGCGCCAGCGCGGTAGCCGGGGAATGCTCATGGGCAGTCGATGTTTGGTCATATCTTTGCCTTCACGGGCCAGGAGATAGGAGAACACCTTGCTCTGCGGAAGCATCGTGGCGATATGACGGACCGTGAGCAACTGCTCGTTGAGCTGGTCGACGAGGCCGGCGCGTCCATCGGCGCCTGCTCGGTCGCGGAGGCCCACGCCGCCCCCGGCCGCCGGCACCGGGCGTTCTCGGTCCTGCTCTACGACGAGGCCGGCCGGGTGCTGCTGCAACGGCGGGCCGCGGTCAAGAGCCGGTTCGCCTCCCGCTGGTCCAACACCTGCTGCGGGCACCCCGCGCCCGGCCAGGGCATCGCCGAAGCCGCCGGCCTGCGGATCACCGCCGAGCTTGGGCTCATCCCGGGGCACAGCACGCCGCTCACCGAGGCCGGCGTGCACCACTATCAGGCAGCCGATCCCGCTTCCGGGCGGGTCGAACGCGAATGGGATCACGTCCTGGTCGCGACGTTCATCAGCGGGGTCCCGGCACCCGACGAGGCCGAGGTGTCCGAGTACGCCTGGGTGGCGCCCGGCACGCTGCGGGCCGAGATCAGCGCCCGTCCCGGCAGCTACACGCCGTGGCTCGCCGGGGTGCTCGATGTCGCGTCAGGAACGCGCCAGGCTCAGCCCGGACACGCCTAACCTGATGGCGGCGGCGCGGGCGGTGCGGCACCGGGCTGGCCGCTCGTCCGGAGGACCGGGCCGCCGAGCGCCTCGGCGAGTTCGTCGCGGGAGTGGATGTCGAGCTTCTGATAGACGTGGCGTAGGTGGTACTCAACCGTCTTAGGGCTGAGGAACAGCGCCGCCGCGGTCTCCCGCGTGGTCTTCCCCCCGGCGAGCAGAAGCGCGATCCTCAGCTCCTGCGGGGTCAGCTCGTCGATCGTGCTCGGGCCACGTTGCCGGCGTGTCTCGCCGCTCGCCGCCAGCTCGGTGCGGGCGCGGTCGGCCCAGGGCCTGGCGTCGAGGCGCTCGAACACATCCAGGGCGGCGCGAAGCTGCTCGCGGGCCAGGACCCGGTTCCTGGCCCGCCGCAAGCGCTCGCCGTAGGCGAGCCGGGTGCGGGCGGCCTCGAAGGCATCGGGTGTCTGCTCGTGCAGGCGCATGGCCTGCTCGAAGTGCACGGCGAAGCCGGTGCCGGCCGCGAGCAGCCCGCGGCAGCGCAGCGCGCGGGCGAGTGACCATGCCTGCCCCTTGGCGCTGGCGGCCGTTGCGAACTGTGCGGCCACCCGCTGCGCCGCATCGCCCAGGCCGAGCCTGAGGTAAGCATCGACAAGCTCGGCCGCGGGCGAGAGGTCGGCGTCGGTGATCGCCAAGTCGCACAGTTGCTGCTGCTGATGCTCGAAGTGCCCGGCAGCGCGGCCCGGGTCGCCGCAGCCGAGCTCGAGCTCGCCTAGCGCCGCGATGACCCAGACCTGATGCAGCCGCATCCCGAGCTGGCCGCCGAGATCCAGCGCCTCGGCCGCGTGGGCCCGGCACTCCGGCTCTCGTCCGCGGCGGGCTTGCAGCCAGGCGAGACCCGCGAGGCCGAAGGTGAGCTCGCACCGCTGGCCGCTTTCGCGGGCCAGGTCGATCGCTTCGGTGTAGGTCGCCTCGGCGATCGCCCAGCGATCGGTGGTGGCCTGGTCACGGGCGACCAGGTTGAGCACGAACGGAAGCGCTCCGACGGCCGCGTGCGCACGCGCGGTCCGCTGCGTGTGCTCGAGCAGCGAGCGCCCCGCGCCGGTCTCGCGCAGGAACATCGGCCCGATGGCCAGCCAGGGCAGCAGCCTGAGGTCGGAACGCAGCTCGGCCGAGTTCTCGGCGAGCGTGATGGCTTCGTGGATCGCCGCTGCGCCCGCGGCTGCGTTTCCGCCGAGCACTCGCCCCATCCCGACCGCGATCGCGGCCAGGAAGCGGGCCCGGGGGGAGGGGGCACCGGGCAGTCTCGCTTGCGCTCGTTCGGCGACCGACAGCAGCTCCGCCGCGTTGCCCGCGTAAAGGCAGGCGCTGGCCGCCTCGGCGAGCATGACGACGGCTCGTTCCGGGTCGGCCCGCTCCGCGGCCGCGGTCAGGATCGCGTGGGCGCGCATGACGGGCCCGCGGCGGGTCGCGATGTGCCCGGCGAGCTGATCGATCTGGACCAGCTGGCCGGGGTCGCTGGTGGCGGCGCGGGCCTGGCCGAGCAGTTCGACGGCGCGATCAGCCAGCCCGGCCAGCCATCCCGACTCAGCCGCCTGCCACAGCAGCCGGGCCCGCCGTTCGGTATCGGCCGCGAGCAGCGCGGCCCGCTCGAAGGCCGCGCACGCACCCGGGTAAGCACTGCGGTCGCGGCTGCGGTCGCCCGCCTGCTCGAGTGCCGCCGAGGCCGAGTCGTCTGTGCCGACCGCCGAGACGGCGAGATGCCAGGCCCGGCGGTCCGCGTCCCGGTCGGGCAGCGCGGCGGCGAGCGCCCGGTGGGCGGCACGCCGCTGCCCGGCGGGCGCATCGGCGTAGATCGCCGATCTGGCCAGCGGATGGCTGAACTCCACCGAGCCCGCGTGCAGCCTGACCAGCCCTGCGCTCTCCGCGACCGCCAGTCCCGACAGGCTGATGCCGAGCTTGGCCGCGGCCCGCTCGAGCATCGGCAGATCGCCGCTTTCGCTGCTCGCCGCGAGAACCAGGGCCTGCCGGGCGTCATCGTCGAGTGTCCCGGCTCGCCGCAGGAACGCGCGCGAGATCTTCGCGGAGACCAGGACCGGAGCACCCTGCGGAGCTAGCTCCAGGTCGCGGTGATCTGATCCCAGCTCAAGCAGCGCGAGCGGGTTGCCGGCCGTGGCGCCATGCAGGCGGCTGGCCGTCTGGGCCGGCAGTCCCGGCAGCAGCAGGGCGGCCTCGCTGCTGGTCAGGCCGCTGACCCGTATCGTGGGCAAGTCGGCCCCGTCCAGCAGCGACGGCTCGCCTTCGCGGACGGCGACCAGGACGGCGATCGGGTCGGCCACCAGCCGGCGGAAGGCGAACAGCAGCGCCTGCGCGCTGGATTCGTCCAGCCAGTTGGCGTCGTCGACCAGCACCGCCACCGGCCCCTGCTCGGCATAGGCCGCGAGCAGGCTCAGGGTCGCAGCGCCGACCGCGAAGCGCTCCTGAGCCGATCCGGGCCGCAGCGCGAGCGCGCCCTCAAGCGCCGCCACCTGCGGCTCCGGGATCAGCTCGAGCAGGCCCAGCGCGGGGCGCATCAGTTCTAGCAGGGACGCGAACGGGATCTGCGCCTCGGACTCGATACCGCGTGCCCGCAGCAGCTGCATCCCGGCCGCGAGCTCGGCGGCATGGTCGAGCAGCGCCGTCTTGCCGATCCCGGGCTCTCCGACGAGCGCGAGCGCAGCGCTCTCGCCCGATCGCGCCCTGGCCAGCGCGATCTCGATCTCCCGCCGCTCTTGCTCGCGACCAAGGAGCATGAACGCGATTCTAGGCACCCGATGCGAGCCCGGGCCAGCGCGCTGAGAACTAGGTGCCCCCCGGATGCGACAGCGGTGACGGCGACCATAGCCTCGCCCCAACATCGATCCAAGGGGGACCATGTGACTACCACCGAGCAACCCGTCGAGATCGACGGTGACAAGCTTCACCAGTTCGTCTTCCGCGCCGTGGGCGAGGTGGGCGCGACACTGAACACCGCCCTTGTCGTGATGGGTGACAGGCTCGGCCTGTACCGGGCCCTGGCCGGAGCTGGCGCGCTGTCGTCGGCCGAGCTGGCCGAGCGCTCCGGGACGGCCGAGCGCTACGTCCGCGAATGGCTGAACGCTCAGGCGGCGGGCGGCTACGTCGAATACGACGCCGACAGCGGGCGCTATACGCTGCCGCCGGAGCAGGCCGTCGCGCTCACCGATCCGAGTAGCCCCGCGTACCTGCCCGGGTTCTTCCAGATCGCCCTCGGCTCCGTGACCGACTCTCCCAAGATCGTCGAGGCGGCTCGCAGCGGCGCCGGATTCGGCTGGCACGAGCACGTGCCTGACGTTCACGAGGGCTGCGAGCGATTCTTCCGGCCGGGGTACAACGCGAACCTGACCGCCGAGTGGCTGCCCGCGCTCGACGGAGTCGTGGCCAAGCTGGAGCGGGGCGCGCTGGTGGCCGATGTCGGCTGCGGCCACGGATCCTCGACTGTCCTGATGGCCCAGGCCTTCCCGAACTCGACCTTCGTCGGCTCGGACTATCACGGCGGTTCCATCGAGACGGCCCGGCACCGGGCCCAGGAAGCTGGCGTAGCCGACCGGGTCAGGTTCGAAGTCGCTTCCGCCGCATCGTACGGAGGCAATGACTTTGATCTGGTCACGATGTTCGACTGCCTGCACGACATGGGCGACCCGGTCGGCGCCGCGCGGCACGTGCACAGGACGCTCAAGCCGGACGGCACCTGGATGGTCGTGGAGCCGAGCGCCCAGGACCGGGTTGAAGGCAACCTGAACCCCATCGGGCGTGCCTACTATGCGTTCTCCACGCTGCTGTGCACGCCGGCCTCGCTGTCTCAGGAGGTCGGGCTCGCCCTCGGCGCGCAGGCGGGCGAGGCCAGGATCGCGGATGTCATCGGGGCAGGCGGTTTCACGCGCTTCCGCCGCGCCGCGGAAACGCCGTTCAACCTCGTGTTCGAGGCGCGCCCCTGACTCCTGCGCGCGGCGGTACGGCCCGCATCGACCTGACCCGCACGCTCGACGGCTGGTAATGCCCGGCTGCTGACGGCCCTGGCCTACGTACCCGCGGCTAATGGTACGTCTTCAGGCCCTTGTCATACGTAGCCAGATACGTACGCCAGCATTGCGTGCTGAACAATCAGCTGCGTCACTAAGTATGGGGAAAGAGACGCCTAGGAACTTTCGGGATTAGTATAGAATTTCCGCTTCGTGAATGTGACCGTGGAGTCATCTATCAGCCCGGCCACTTGCTGGCCTGGAATTCCGGAGAGACCCATGGCAATGGACCCCCAGCAGCGGACGGACTTCGTCGACGCCTACACGCGCGTGCTGATCACCACCTGGTCGAGCGTGGAGTTCGCAGCGCGCCTCGACCAAGACATGCGCGGCGCACTGGCCGAGTGCGGACTCGAAGTGCCCGCCGGCGCGATCGTCGAGCGCGTCCGTGACATGCCCGAGGTGCAGGACGAGGGTGGCCTCGACATCCAGATCGACGCGTGGCAGCGCGGCCTGGAGACCGGCCACTTCTACCTGCACATCCCCGAGACCCCGGAGCTGGACATCTCCGAGCTGACCGAAGGGGAGCTGGAGGGCATCGCCGCCGGCGACGTCTACTGCTGCTGCTGCCCCTGCTGCTCCTGCTAAGCAGACTGCTGCGCGGCGGCCGGGCCTGTGCCCGGCCGCCGCGCCGTTTTCCGCTGAGGGGGATGCGTGCGTGCGTCCGTCCGCTGCTCCGGGCCTGGTCACCCGGGGTGCAGTCCCCCCGGGCCCGGGGGTCAGGAGGCCAGCGCCAGCCGCTGGCCGTGCAGTCGGCGGGGGACCAGCGGCTTGTCCCATTGCGCCGGGCCGAGCTGATGCACCCGGGGGAAGCGGGCCGCGAGCTCGCCGAGCAGCGCGCCGCCGGCCAGCCGGACGAGCGGGGCGCCCAGGCACAGATGCGGGCCCGTGCCGAAGGCGAGGTGCGGGTTGGGCGAGCGGTCAGGATCGAACACGTCGGGCCGGTCGAAGACGGCTGGATCCCGGTTCGCGGCGGCGGTGAGCACCAGCACGCTCGCGCCGGCCGGCAGGGCCGCGCCGTCCAGCTCGACCGCCTCCCTGGTGACCCGGGCGGCGAACGGTATGGGCGTCGCCAGCCGCATCAGCTCATCGACGACGCGACTGGTCATCACGTCCTCCCGGGCGGCGGGCCTGGCCCCGTCTGTCCCGCCGCCCTGGCCCTGGGCCGGCGGTTGCGGCGGGCTGTCGCGCAGGAACCCGAGCGTCATCCCGGACGCCTCGATCCGGTGCACGGCGTGGCCGGCCAGGTCGGCCAGCGGCAGGAACCCGCCGACCACCGCCAGGCTGAGCACGCCGAGCATCTCGGCCCTGGTCAGCCTGCCGTCACCGGCGAGCCTGGTCAGCGGGCAGTCCACGGCGGCCGCTTCGAGCGCCCTGATGTGGGCGTCCATGAACGCGCAGAACTCCTCGACCGCCGTCGCGCCTGCCCGCCCGGCCGCCGGGCCTGCCAGCGGGTCCAGGTTCACCGAGACCCGCCGGGCCAGGTCGGCGAAGGCGGCCCTGTCCCCGGGCGTCAGCCGGAGCAGGAGGGTGAACACCTCGACGGCGAAGGGCTCGCCGATGTCCGCGGCGGCGTCGGCCTCGTCCCGGCCGTCCAGGCCGTCCAGCACGCGGCTCGCCGCGGCGCGGATGTCGCCCGCCGCCCCGCGGAGCGCGGCCGGGCCGAGCAGCAGGGCGCCAGGCCCGCGAAGCCGGGAGTGGTCAGGCGGGTCAGAAGTCAGCATCGAGACCGGCAGCTCGTCGTCCCGCGTCCGCGTCCGCTGGCCGAGCGAGGCCGAGAAGCGGCCGTCGGAAAGAACCGTCGTGCACCCGGCATGGCTGGTGACCAGCCACATGCGCGCAGCCCGGTCGAAATATACCGGGCTGTTTTCAAGGAACCACCGGTAGGCAGGATAGGGATCTACGCGGCCGACCGGAGAAAATGGATGTGCAATACCGGGCGGGAGTGCGAGGTCAGGCATCTCCCATGTCCCTTCGGTGGGCTATTGCAAGGTATCCCTCTTACTGTCATCCTAGGCATAGGGCGATAGTCATCGCAATGAGGAATTATCGTCGTGCGGAGGCCCCTGGTGCGTTGTGACGTGGCCATTGTGGGCGCCGGTATTAGCGGCATGGCGTGCGCGGCCGCCCTGGCCAAACACGACGTGCGCAGCGTCATTTTCGAGGCGCGCGACGCGCCTGGCGGCCGGGTGCGCAGCTACCGGCCCGCTGACGGCGGCCCGGCGGTCGAGCTGGGGGCCCAGGTGATCCACGGCGACCGCAATCCGCTGCTTGATCTGCCCGGCCACGGAATCCCCGCCGCCCCGTCCCCGCGGTCCCGGCCGCTGCCCCGTGACGCAGCCGCGTGGGCCGTGCTGCACGGCCAGGTCACGTCGCTGGCGGCGCTGGCCCGCGGCGGGATGCCGCCGTGGGCCGCCGAGCAGCGGCTTACCGCCGATCGCCGCGGCCTGCCCTGCGACGGACCTGACGGCGGCGACGTCCCGGTGGCAGCCTGGCTGCGCGAGCAGGAGGTCTCCGGCGATCATCTGCTGGCCGCGGCGGAGTGGTTCCGGCAGAACTGGGCCGCCGAGCCCGAGGTGCTCAGCGCGGGCGGCGTCGCCGCGGCCAGGCGCGGCGACCGCTGCGGCGACAGCGAGCACGCGTTCGACCACGGCTTCACCTCGCTCACCGAGGCGCTGGCGCCAGCCTGCGACATCCGGCTGCGCGCCCCGGTGCGGTCGCTGACCTGGACTCCGGGCCGGGCCGTGGTCACCGTCGGCGACGGGGCCCTGATCACCGCGCGGGCGGCGGTGATCACCGCGCCGCCGCCGGTGGTAGCCAGCGGCCGGCTGGCCATCACGCCCTGGCCGGCGATCAAGGCCGCGGCCGCGGCCGCCCTGCCCTCCGGCGACGGGCTGTGCGCGGTGGTCACGCTGTCCCGGCCGGTGCCGCGCTCAGCGGTGGTCTTCGACACCGACGGTGACAGCGGGTTCGTCCGTGCCTGGGCCGGCCGGCCCGAGGTGCTGATCGTGGCCAAGGCCGGGGCGGCCGCGGCGGTCCGCGCCGCCGACCTGGCCGAGCTGACCGCCCGGGTGCTGCCCGGTAGGCCGGCCGGGCAGGTCACGAGTGTGCGGATGGCCGACTGGGGCCGGGATCCGTGGTCGGGCGGCGTGTTCAGCTACCCGAAGGTCCAGACGGCCTGGGCGGGCCCGGCCTGGGCCGCGCCGTTGCGCCGGACCCTGTTCTTCGCCGGGGAGGCGACCACCGCGGGGTCGCTCCCGCCCACCGTGCACGGCGCCCTTAGCAGCGGGCTCCGCGCGGCCAGCGAGATTGTGGAGGCATGGGGACGATGAGTAGCGCGAGCGACCAGACACTGGCCCAGGCCCGGCCGCGGGAGACCGCGACCCGGGCCGCGCCGCCGGGCGGCTGGCAACTGCTCGCCCTGGGCAGCGAGCTGGCCGCACCGGTGACCGGCCTGGCGCTCGGATCACGCGCGCTGGTCGCGATACGCATGAACGAAGGAGGAGAGGCCGGCCGGGGCGCGGTCCGGGTCTTCGACGGAACCTGCCCGCACCGCGGCGCGCACCTCGGTTTCGGCGGCCGGGTGACCGGCCCGCAGAGCATCACCTGCCCGTTCCACGGCAAGCGGATCGGCCTGGGTGCGGGATCCGGGCGGCTGTGCGTGCGCGAGCACGAGAC
The DNA here is from genome assembly GCA_036495825.1 of Streptosporangiaceae bacterium. Taxonomy (GTDB): domain Bacteria; phylum Actinomycetota; class Actinomycetes; order Streptosporangiales; family Streptosporangiaceae; genus PALSA-505. Next base: position 10,583 of record DASXME010000290.1, on the reverse strand, counting down.
GATCGACGCGGGCGGGGCGGTATTCGTCCGGCTCGGCGATGTCCCCGCCCCCGACTACGGCTTCGAGGCCGTGCTGGCGAACCTCTCCGAATCGCATGAGATCGTGGCGGCCGTGGCCGGTCCGGTCGGCGTTCCACCCGAGCTGATCATCGAGAACGCGTTTGACTTCAGCCACTTTCCGACGGTTCACCTGATCCCCCGGGTGGACCGGCCCAAGGTCTGGCTGGGGGACAGCGGCGAGCTGAATCTCATGACCGCCTTCCACACCAGGGCGCCGGACTGGGAGGCAGCCGACGGCGAGTTCACCAGCCACTTTCACGCCCGGGCGTTCAACCCGAGCCTGGTCGTCTCCGAGCTCGGATCCGGAGAATCGGCCAAATTCGTGATCACAGGTGCCGTGCCCGCCGGCGCCGGCTGCGTGGCCAGGATTGCGCTCGCGGTGCGCCGAGGCGAGGCCGAGGCGACAGTCAGCGCGCTCGTCGACGGTTCCCGGATCGCGTTCGAGGAAGACCTGCTGGTCTGGAATCACCTGGACCTCGCCGCCCCGGCCCAGCTGGACTCGGCCGATACGCCGGTGCTGGCGTTCCGCGCGTTCTGCGCCTCGTTCCGGTCCGCGGCGGCCCGGCCGCCGGACAGGGCGAGCCGCCCGGGGCCGGCTCCGATGGCGGCGGCCGGGGGGTAGGCGGCGTCATGGACCTGCACGTCGAGAGGCGGGGGCACGGACCCGCGGTGCTGTGGATCCACGGCTACACCATGGACTCGCGCCTGTGGTACCCGCTGTGGGATCTGCTGCCCGGGTTCCGGCACGTCGGCGTCGACCTGCCCGGGCACGGCCGGTCCGGGCCGTTCCGCCCGGGCGAGACGCTGCCCGGCCTGGCCGGGCGCATCGCCGAGGTCGCCCGGGCCGAGCAGGCGCGGCGCCTGGTCGCGCTCTCCTTCGGGTCGTGCGTGGCGCTGGAGATGGCCGCGGCGTACCCGGATGCGGTCGGCCGGCTGGCCGTGGCCGCCCCCACCATCGCCGGCGCCGCGCCCGCGGACGACGCGGCGAGCCGGGAGATGCAGCTCGCCATGCTTTACCGGATGGCCGGACCGGGACCGCATATGACCAGGCTGTGGATGACCTCGCCGCCGGATATCTTCCTGGGCACCGAGCAGCATCCCGAGCTGCGGGACCGAGTGCGCCAGGTGGTCGATGCGCATAGCTGGCAAGCGCTGGCCAGCGGCGCGATGCGCTCGCTCGTCGCGCATGTGCACACCGACGAGGCGCTCGGCGGCATCGGCGCCGCCACCCTGATCATCACCGGCGACCAGGACATGCCCGCGTTCGCCGCGAACGCGTCCCGGCTCGCGGCGGTGATCCCGGGCTGCCGCCACCTGCGCGTGCCGCGGGCCGGCCACCTGTGCCTGCTCGAACGCCCGGATGAGGTGGTCGGCTCGCTGGCCGCGCACCTGGCCTGAGCCGCGGGCTAGGCAAGCTGCTGGCCGGCCAGCTCGGCGAACAGGCTGCCGGTGTCGGCGAGCAGCTCCTCGTAGCGGCCCTGCTGCACGATCCGGCCCTGATCGAGGACGATGATGCGGTCTGCCCCGGCCACGCTGGACAGCCGGTGTGCGATGACCACCCTGGTCGCCTGGAGCTGGCGCATGTTCTCCGCGATCACCGCCTGGGCCGGGTTGTCCAGCGCGCTGGTTGCCTCGTCGAGAAGGATGATGCGGGGCCGGGCCACCAGCGCCCGGGCGATCATGATCCGCTGGCGCTGCCCGCCGGACAGCGTCATGCCCCCGTCGGCCATGACCGTGTTCATCCCCATCGGCATGGCGGTGATTTCCTGGTCGATGCCGGCCAGCCGGGCCGCCGCCCAGGCGTCCTCCAGGGTGTAGCCGGAACGGCCGATGATGTTGCTCCTGATGTCGCCGGAGAGCAGTTCGCCATGCTGCAGCACCACGCCGCAGTGGCGGCGCACCGCCCCGATGTCGAGCTGGGTGATGTCCTGCCCGTCGAACAGCACCGAGCCCGCCGTCGCCGTCTCGAATCCGAGCAGCAGGCGCAGCAGGGTGGACTTGCCGCAGCCGGTCGGGCCGACGATCGCGACGAACTCCCCAGGCTCGATCGCGAGGCTGATGTCCTCGAGCACCACCGGGGTGTCCGGTCCGTAGCGGAAGCTGACCCCGCTGAGCGCGATCCGGCCGGACAGGTCACCTGGGCTGGCCGCGCCGGGCGGGGATTCCGGTGCTTCGGTGAGGATCGGCGTGATCCGCTCGAGCAGCGGGACGACGTTGAGCGTGGTGATCGCGATGGCGGTGAACTGCAGCGTCGCGGTGGTCAGCAGGATGAACGCCGCGTAGAACGACAGGAACGCGACCGTGGGCACCTGGCCGCGCAGCGGCCCGGCCACGATGCCGAAGATGACGGCCGAGCCGACCAGCGGGAACACCGCGTTGAATGTGATCAGCCGATTCTGCACGCGGCGCGCCCTGACCGCCAGGACGCGCCCCCGGGTGAATGCGGCCGACCATCTGACGAATGCCCGGTCCTCAGCGGCGGCCGCCCGCAGCTTGGGCAGGCCGTTCAGGAGCTGGAACACCTGGGCGGACAGCAGCCGCTTGTTGTCGTAGAGGCGGCGCTGCCAGTGCAGTTCGCGGTAGCCGGCCAGCGCACCCGCGGCCGCGCACGTGCCGATCAGGCCGACGGCGATCAGCGCGAGCCTGACGTCATAGAAGAAGACGAGGATCAGGTTGGCCGAGCCGGCCAGCAGCCCGAGCGTGGCGGTTGTGGCGACGCCTGACACCGCCTCCTGGGCTGCATTCACGCCCAGCACCGCCACGGCCAGGTCGCCGGTCGAGTGGCGGCCGAAGAAGCTGGCGGGCAGCGCCAGCAGCTTCGACCACACCGCGGACTGCAGGGTCGCCACCGTGCTGCCCTCCAGCCGGAGGACGGCGAAGTTCTGCACCACCGCCACGGCCGCGGCGACGAACGCCGCACCGATCACCAGCAGCGAGCCTTCCACGATCAGGCTGCGCTGGGCCTGCGCGACAAAGGCGCCGAGCACCCGCCCGGTCATGATCGGGGCGAGCAGCCCGATCGCCGCGACGACCAGGCTGGCCATCAGCACCCGGAGTAGATCCCGCCGGGAGCCGGAGAGGGCGAACCGCAGCGCCTGGCCGATCCGGTCGGTACCGTCGGGCAGCGGCGGGTACAAGACGATCGCGCGGTCCTCGAAGCTGGCCGCGGTGGCCCGGGTGAGCCGGGTCACCCGGTCGGCGGCCGGGTCAGCGACCGCATATCCGCCCCGCGCGGGCAGCAGCGCCAGCACCTGGCCATCCGCCCGGCGCCGGCCGAGCAGCGGCCCCATGTCCCTGGTCCACCACGGTCCCTCGAGCCGGATCTCCCGGGTACGGACGCCGTTGGCCAGGGCGATCCGCCGCACCGGGTCCAGCATGCGGCCGTCCCGCTCGGAGGGGGCGGCGTCGGCTGCCGAGAACCCCAGATAGGTCGCGACCAGCCGGAAGGCGGCCAGCTCGGGCGGGTCGGCGGCCACGTCGCCGAGCCGGACCCGGGCGGGGCGGTCGCGCGCGATCACGTCGAACGAGCTGGCCACGGCCCGGATGGCGGCAGATTCCCTGATCGTGGCCGAGCGGAGGGCAGCGGCCTCCGTTCCCTCGCGCGGCTCGGCAGCGCCCTGCGCGCTGCTCACGCCGCCGCCTGGCCGGCCGGGCCGGCGGCGATCAGCTTGGCGTAGTGCCCGTCGAGGGCGAGCAGGTCCGGGTGCCTGCCGCGCTCCACTGGCACGCCGTCGTGCAGCACGATGATCTCGTCAGCCTCCCGCACGGTGGACAGCCGGTGGGCCATGATCAGGCACGCGCAGCCCCGGCGGCGCAGGCCGTCCACCAGACGGCGCTCGGTGCCCGGGTCGAGCGCGCTGGTGGCCTCGTCCAGGATCAGCAGCGCGGGCCGGGACACCAGGGCCCGGGCCAGCTCCAGGCGCTGCCGCTGCCCGCCGCTGAAGTTCCGCCCGCCCTCGGCGACCCGGCTGTGGATGCCGCCAGGGCGCTGGCTGATCAGGTCGTAGACAGCCGCGTCGCGCAGCGCCTGGATCACCGCCTCGTCGCTGACCGAGTCGTCCCACAGCGTCAGGTTGTTCCGGACCGTGTCCTCGAACAAGGAGCATTCCTGCTGGACGTAGGAGACTGACGCGGCGGCCGTCTTCCGCGGAATCTCCTCGAGCGGGATGCCGTCAAGCAGGACCTCTCCCGACCACGGCGGGTACAGCCCGGCGGCCAGCCGGCCAAGCGTCGACTTGCCGCTGCCCGAGCGGCCGACCAGGGCGACGCTCTGCCCGGGAGCGATCGTGAGCGAGACGTCCTTGACCACCGGCGCGGCCAGCGGGCTGTAGCCGAAGGTGACGTGCCTCAGTTCCAGCGATCCGGTCAGCCTGCCGCCGGTGTCCCTGACCGGCGTCGTGAACCGCCGGTCCGCCGGGCACTTCTCCACGTCCCGCAGCCGGGTCAGGTCCGCCGCGATGTCCTGCAGCCGCGCGCCGAGATTGGTGAGCTGGGTGACCGGGGCGTTGAGCGAGACGACCAGGCTCTGGACGGCCACCAGCACGCCGAGGCTGAGTGCGCCGGTGGTCACCTGCAGGCCCCCGATGAGCAAGATCAGGCCGGTGCTGGCCATGGCGGTCAGCGGCGGCACGACCGTGACGACGGCGGTGGGGACGCCGAGTCGCTGCCGCGCGGTGACCACCTTGGCCAGGAATCCGGCCCAGCCCGCGAACGCGTCGGGCTCCGCGCCGGTGGCCTTGACCGTCTCGATCAGCCGGATCGTGTTGAACGTCGTCCCGCTCAGCTTTCCGTAGTCGGCGCGGGTGGCGTGCACGGCGTCGGTCCTGGCCCTGGCCACCCAGCTCAGCACGGCCACGTTGAGCAGCGCCATGGCCACGCCGACGATCCCGAGCAGCACGTCATAGCGGACCAGCAGCGCCGCGTAGAACACGACGAGCCCCAGGTTGACCGCGTTGATGGCCAGGTCCCTGGACAGGATCTCGGCCACGACATCGTTGGCCCTGACCCTGCCCTCCACTTCGGCCGACTGGCGGTACAGGAAGAACTCGACCGGCAGCCGGAGCAGGTGGCGCAGGAACCGGGCGCCGGTGGCGAGCGCCATCCGGGTTTCGATGCGCAGCATGTAGTGCCGCTGCAGCACGGTGAGCCCGCAGGCCACCGCTACCGTCGCGGTCATCGCGATCAGCAGCGGCGAGAGATAGCCCGGTGATCTGCCGCTGAGGATGTCGTCGATGAAGACCTTGCTGAAGGCGGGGGTGACCAGTCCGGGCACGACGAGCAGCAGGCTGGCCAGCAGGGCGAGCAGCAGCGCCCCGCCGGTCGGCTGCCTGCGGGCGAGGAGCGCCTCGGCCGGACTGGTCCGGCGGCCCCCGGGGCGGAAATCCGGGCCTGGCCGGAACGTGAGCACGATGCCGGTGAAGCCGGAGTCGAACTCGTCCCAGTCGATCCGGCGCGGCCCGGTGGCCGGGTCGTTGACCGCCACCGTGGTCCGGCCGAATCGCTTGCTGACGCCCTCCACGACCATGAAGTGCTGGAACGCCCAGTAGATGATCACGGGCTGGCCCAGGCCGGCCAGCCGCTCCGCCTCCATCGTGAAGCCCCGGGCGATCAGCCCGTAATGCCGGGCCGCCGCCATCACGCTGGACGCCTTGGCGCCGTCGCGCGATACCCCGCACGCGGTGCGCAGCTCCTCCAGCGGAACGAACCGGCCGTAGTGGCCGAGGATGATGGCCAGCGCCGCGGCTCCGCACTCGACCGCCTCCATCTGGATGACGGTCGGTGTGGATCGCCGCCCGCGGCGGACCTTGTGCCGCCCGTGCGGCCGGGAGGGCCGGGCGGGGCCCGCGGGCGCGGCGCGCTCGGTGGCGGTCACGGGCCGAACAGCAGCGTGATGGGCGATTGCTCGCCGAGCGTTATCGTGCCGGTGGCCGGCGTCACGGCGGGCAGCGCCTGCGGCGGCCCGGCCCTCGTGGTCCAGCCGTAGCCGGAGACGGTCCGGCGGTCGCGGCGCAGGCTCACCGTGACCAGGAGCTTCCCCGCGTCGGCGGCGAGCGTGGCTGCGGGCAGCCCCCCGCCGGTCAGCGCCGCCTCCTCGGCTCCGGTCAGCGGGTACCGGCCGACGGCCAGCACCCGCCCGAGCAGCAGCCCGAACGCCGCGGACGGCGCGGCCGCCACCGCCAGCCCGGCGCTCTGCCCTGGCGTGATTCCCGCCGCCTGGCCGGGCGAGACGAACAGCAGGGCCACCGGCCTGCCCGTCAGGCCGCCGCGCTCGATCGTGACGACCGGGAGGCCGGCCGTGATGACCTGACCGAGGGCGGCCTCGACGCCGACCACCTGGCCGGCGAACAGGCTGGTGATCTCGTGGCTGGCTCCGCGCGTGTCCCGGATGACCGCCAGGCTCTGGCCGGCTCTGACCTCGCCGCCAGCCCGTGCGCTGATCTCGGTCACCTGCCCGGAGTAGAGGCTCTGCACCTGGGCTGTGCCGTAGGGCCGGGTGATCAGGCCGGCCGCGCTCACCGTCTGCGGCAGTCGCCCGAACACCGCCCAGGCGAGCGCGGCGACGGTGACGGCGGCCACCGCGAGCAGCGCGATCCAGCCACGCGGCGAGGTCAGGACGGCCGGGGTGTCGAGCTCGTCAGGCTGGCGCAGCCTCGCCAGCGCCTTGAACCGGAATTGCATCGCCGGCCTCAGGCGTCGCGGCCTGGCGTGCCGATCACCAGCTCGCCGACGCTTCCCTCGGCGTGGTAGGCCAGGCCAGACGCCGCGGCGAAGTCTGCGGCGTCGCCGCCGCCTAGCCCGCACACGCCCAGGCCCATCGCGGTCCCGACCAGGTAGATCGTCTGATAGAGCACGCCGACATGCTTGAGGATTAGCGAGTAGGCCATGCCGTGGTACTTCCACATCACGCGGCCGAACCTGGCCGTGACGATGAGCACCACCTGCGGGTCCGTGGTCATGATGGACGCGGCGCGGGCGGCGGCCACCAGGGCGGCCGTTGCCGGGCCGGGCCCGGCCAGGTGCTCGAGCCGGTGGCTGGCCGCGGCATAGTGCCACAGGCCGGCCCCCGCGCCCTGGCATTGCGTGACGAGCGGGTAGATCTCCAGCTCGTGCAGGGATCCGCCGGCTGGGTAGGGCCGGTCGACGGCCTCCTGACCGTCGCTGCTGGTGCGTACGCTCCGGATCCGGGCCGACCGGTACAGCAGCTCGCCGAGCTGGCCGATCGTGATCGGCGCGGCCGCGTCATGTGTCCGGACCGACCGGCGCCGCTCGAGCACCTCGGTGAGCGGCGGGTCGGCCTTCGCGGTCACCTGGAGGTCGGGCCGGGGCAGCTCGACGTGCGGTCCTGGCCGCGGGTCGGGGACGGCCGGTCTCGGGGGAAACCGTCCGGCCAGCGGATAGCTGCCGCCGTAGCCGGCGACCAGCCGGGTACCGCGGCTCCTGGCGTGCACCCACAGGTCCGCCGGATGCCACTGGGCGAGCGAGTAATCGGCTTCTTCCTGATCGTCGTCGGGGCTGCCGGGAGCGAGCAGCCCGGCGGCGGCAAACAAGTCGATCACGGCTCGCGACAGCTCGGCGGAGAGCCCCCCGACGCCGTCGCCGACGCTGGTCCACCGGGCGAGCCCGGCCAGCAGGACGGCCATGCCGGGCTCGAGTTCGACGGCCGCGCGGCCGCCGGGCCGCTCAGCGACCAGCCTGCCGCCTTCCGCACGCGCCACGGTGAACCGGGACAGCTTGGCCGCTGACGGCGCCCGGGCTATCGTGCCGGGACCGCGGCCGATCGCGGTCTGGCGCAGCCGGGCGACCGGTCCCGCCTCGGTCAGCACGCTGCGCTCGAGTAGCCCGGTCGTGTCTAGCCGGGTGACCGCAGCCTGCCAGCGCAGCAGCCCGGGCATGCCGCCGGACGCGGTCACCTGCCGCTGGATGCCGGCCTCGGCCAGATCCTCGCGCGCCAGCGCGGCGAGTATCGCGTCGCCGTCGGGGGGCAGGGCAGGCACCTGCATCGACGCGTCGCCGAAGGTGACGGTCACGTGGCCGTCGGCGCCTGCCGCCACCGAGGCGCCGTTGCGGAGCCTGATCGCGCGTGCCGGGTATGCGGTCGGTGCTTCCATGACGTACCTCGGTTGCTAGAAGAACACGCTCCTCGGGTTCAGCTCCTCCTCCCGGCTCGGCCGGTCCAGCCAGCCGAGTTGAGCGGGAACGGTGTAGAGCCGCCCGGGGCGCAGCCGGCGCCAGAAGTGCCGCAGGCCGGGGACCAGCACCTTGACCACGCTCAGATCCAGGTCGGGCTGGGTCTGGTCGAGCACGATGAACTCGAGCCCGGCCTTGGACGTGAGGTCCACGCACTGCGCCACCGCGTCGGCCAGGTCGCCGAACTCGGGCCAGTGGTAGCTGGCCGGGCCGGTCGCCGGGCCGGGCGCGGGGGCCAGCCAGGGCTCGGCATCGACCGTCGCCTCGCGCAGCCAGGCCATCATCGCCGGGTCGTTGTCGAAGTACACCGTCTCCCCGGCGGCGTCCCGGGTGAGCACCTGGGGCAGGAACTGGTTGACCTCGGTCAGCGCCCTGGCCGCGGCGATGGCCGGGTCGAAGTGCGCCCCGAAACCGATGAGGACGTCCTGGACCTGATGGCCGGGGCGGTGCGAGACCGCGACCATCACCGGGATGCCGAAGTCCGTGGTGATGTCGAGCATCCACAGGTTGCGGCCGAGGTCGGCGTAGTAGGCGCGGAGCCGGTCGACGTAGGGGTCACCGAGCGCGTCCAGGTCGAATCCGGGTCGCTGGATGCGGTTGTACCACCACATCGCCACCGCGTCCCGCTCCACCAGTTCGAGGAACCCTTGCAGGATCGCGTCCTCGCGGGTGGTGCCCGCGGCGTTGCCGTTGGAGTCGGAGAAGCAGTAGAACTCGTTCTCCAGGTCGGGGTGGCCGAACCAGGTGTACGCCGCCGGCACGTACCGGACCTGATCCCGGGTCAGCGACCAGCAGGCCGACCAGTCGACCGGCCGGTCGTCGGGAAGCCGGTTGGGCACGATGTGCAGCCGGTTGAGCGGATCGGCGTTCCAGGCCAGCCGCTGCTCATACTGCTGGTCGGAGTAGAGCATCAGGTCGTTGGGGTGCACCGCCTGGCCCGGGCCCAGCTCCGCGTACCGGGCGTGCCGCACCGGCTCGTCGCCCCGCCACAGGCCTCTGTACCGCTCGATGGCCTCGGCCAGGGCACTGACCCGCGCCTGCAGGTCGGTGCGGCCCTTTCCGCCGCTCTGGCCGCGCAGGTTCCGGCGCAACATGTCGACCCGGTCCCTGATCATGGCGAAGTTGTGGCCGGCCCGGTAACTGTAGCTGAGCCCGTTGTCCACGTCGGAGAACGGCACTAGCCAGGTCACGGCGCCAATGATCGGGCTTACGTGACGGCGAAGGAGCTGGTAGGTCTCGCCGGTCGGCCTGGCGCGCAGGCCACCCTCGACATCCCGGGCCAGCGGCCGGGAGGTTAGCGTGACTTTCGGGTCCCGCGCGCTGATCAGCGTCGGGTCACCGCAGCGCTCGCACTGCGGCCTGCGCACGAGCACGTGCTCATCGGTGGCCAGCTCCTCCAGATCCAGCGTGACTATCCGGCTGTCAAGGTTCGGCGAGCTGCCCGCGACCGCTAGCCGCGCGACCTCTGTCGCGAGCAGGCCGGCCATCACGGCCGGTGCGGCTACCGGGTGGGTATGCGGAGTCGGGATGTGCGTGGTCTCGCGCCGTCGCATCAGGTAGCGCTCGACCTGCCGGTTGGCCTTCATCCGCTGGGCCATGCAGCGCCAGCAGCCGGTTCGCCCGTGCTCGATCAGCGGCCCCAGCCAGATGGCCCGGCCCGAGGCCCGGGCCAGCAGCCAGGGCCTCGGCGGGGCGGCGAGCACCCGGTCCAGCTCGTCCAGCCGCGGATCCATGTAATCGTCCACGGTGACCACGATCAGCGCGGCTTCGTGCCGGGCGGCATCCTCCAGGCCGCACTGCCGGATCGTCATGCCTTCCGCGGCCAGCGCCGCCACCACGCTCGGCTCCGGCGAAGGGTCAAGCGCCAGCACGCAGATCGTGGTGTCGCGCAGCGTCGCCTTCGCCTGGCCTGGATCGACGCCGATCGTGTCCCAGTGCGCGATCTCGTGCTCGGGCAGATCCGGGCGGCCCTCCGCGAGCTGGCCGAACGCCGCGAACTTGCGGATGGCGGCGAAGACCTGCGGCAGCGAAAGCTCGCCGCCGACGGCCTGCGCGATCTGCCCGATCGTGTGGCGGCCGTCGAGTAACGGCAGTACGGCGACGGGACCCCGGCCCTCGATCACGACGTGTCGGCCTTCTCCGACCAGGAAGATACGGTCGGCATCGACGCGCGGGGTAAAATTCGCCTTCAACCTGGGTCGTTCCACGGCCGCATCCTCATGAAGGATTGAAATAAGCAAGCAAGATCCGGTTATTCGCCCTGCTCAGGGAAATGGTGGCATGGCGCCCATAGCCTGTAAATACTGACGTTACCGGCTACGTACTGGCCGCGAGCC
>DASXME010000289.1:0-4387 GCA_036495825.1 Streptosporangiaceae bacterium | reverse complement strand
TTGATCTCATCACCGAGCTGGCCCCGGCGGCCGACCTGGTCGGCACCCTCGCGGCGCAGGCCGCCGATGCGCTGGCCCGGGCGGGCCGGCGCCGGCCGTAGGCCGGCATGACCGCACGCTGGCGGGGGAGCCAGGCCGCGGGCGCCGGACCGCGAGGCGGCGCACTGCGGGAGTTGCCGCAACGCGCCGCCAGGGTCCGCGACGCGATCGCGCCGCAATGGCTGATCGACATCGTGCGGCCGCGCCCGGCCGAGCTGCCCTGGCCGCTGATGGTGCGCGCCGCGCTGGCCATCTGCGTGCCGCTGGCCGCCGGGATGGCGGCTCACAGGATCGCGTTCGGCCTGCTGCCGGCCATCGGCGGGCTGATCGCGGTGGTGGTGGACGTCGGCGGCCCGTACCGGGCGCGGGCCCGGCGGGTGGGATCGGCCACCGTATTCGGCGGGGCGGTGGGGCTGACGATCGGGACGGTGATCCACGGCCGCGGCTGGGTCGCGGTCGTCGTGCTCATCGGCGTGGCCGGCCTGTCGGTGCTGATCAGCGAGCTGGGCAGCACGGGGTCGGTCACCGGCCTGCAGCTGCTGGTGTACGCGGCCTTCGGCTTCGGGCCGCTGGGCGGCCTGCGGCCGTGGTGGAGCGGCCCGGTTGAGTTCCTGATCGGCGTGGCCTGGGCGATGATCTTGATCATCCCCGGCTGGATTCTGTACCCGCGGGCGGCCGAGCAGCACAGCGTCGCGGCCGTGTACCGCTCGCTCGCCGACGGCCTGCGCGCGGCCGGCACCGTACCCGCCGGCACCGAAGCCGCCGGCGCCGGCGGGTACGCGGCGAGCAGGCGCGCCGTGACGGCCGCGCTCAACGTCGCCTACGACCAGCTGCTGACCACGCGATCCGGGCTCGGCGGGGCCAACCCCCGGCTGATGCGCCTGGTGGCGCTGCTCAACCACAGCCACCTGGTGACCGAGGCGATCACCACGCTCGCGCTGGAGGGCGCCGCGCCGCCCGCCCGCGTGGTCGACGCCCTCGGCGCGCTGGCCGACTCGATCGAGTACGGAACGCCGCCGCCGTCGATCCCGCCGCTCTGGAGCGATACTCCCGGCGCCCGCGCGCTGTACGACGCGCTGACCGGCGCGGCCCGGCTGCTGGCCGGGCGCCGGATACAGGCAGGGCAGCAGCCTCCGGCCCGCAACCGCCGCGAGCGCCTCGGCGCGATGCTGGAGAAGATCCGCGGCGGCCGGCTGATCCGGATGTTCGCCGTCCGGCTGATGGCCAGCATCGGGGTGGCCGCAGTGCTGAGCGACATCCTGCCGCTGCAGCGTTCCTACTGGGTCGTCCTGACCGTCGCGATCGTGCTGAAGCCGGACTTCGGCTCGGTGTTCGCCCGGGCGCTGCAGCGCGGGATCGGGACGATCGTCGGCGCCGTGGCGGGCGCGATCATCCTGGCGGTGGTGCCGTACGGCCCGTGGCTGCTGATCCCGCTCGCGGTGCTCGCCGCGCTGCTCCCGTACGGCCGCAGCGTCAACTACGGCCTGCTGTCGACGTTCCTGACCCCGCTGGTGGTCGTGCTCATCGACCTGCTCGACCGGGGCGGCTGGCGGCTGGCCGAGGCCCGGCTGATCGACACGCTGCTGGGTTGCGCTGTCGCCCTAGGCGTGGGCTACGCTCCGTGGCCCGCTAGCTGGCAGGCCCACCTGCCCGGGCAGTTCGCCGATGCGGTGCGCAGGGTTTCCTATTATTCCGAACGGGGACTGGCCAGTCCTTCGCCCGACCGCTCGCGTCTTCGGCGGCAGACCTATCGCTGCCTGTCCGACCTGCTGGCCGAATTCCAGCGCTCCATGTCCCAGCCGTGTGCGATCAGCCGGCAGGCTACCGCCTGGTGGCCCGCGCTGGTCGGGCTCGAGCAGGTGGTGGACGCGGTGACCGCGACGGCGGTGGCCGTCGATCACGGGGCGCCCGCGCCCACCGCGGCCGGGGTCAGGCAGCTGACCGATGCGCTCGACCGGATCGCCGGCGCCGTCCAGGCCGGCCCTGCTCCCCCGGCTGGCGGCACTCCCCCGGCAGCTCCTGCTTCCTTGGCCGACGGTGCCCCCCAGGAGGGCGGTACTCCCGCGGCCGAGGGTGCTTCCCCAGGGGCCCCTGCTCCCCCGGCCGACGGTTCTCCCCAGGCCGCCCAGCCCGCGGCGGAAGGGTTGCCGACGGAGGCGGCGCTGGCGCCGGTCGCGGACGCGATCCGCAGCGTCCAGGCCGTCGTGGCCTGACGTTGCCGCGGTTCCCGGGGCGCTCGTCACACCCGCCTGACGTCGCAAAACGCGCTCGTTCGCTGCCGCTCCGCTATCGAACGGGCGGAGTTTAGCAGCCGTTGGCGGGTTTGACCTGTAGTGACGGATTTCCCTGATAAGGCGGGACAGGTCTCGCTAGGCTCCCTCGATGTCAGGCGCTCCGAAGCGGACCAGCATTCCCCGAGCCGCTTCCCGGCGAGCGCGCCCTCCGCGGAGAGGAGCCCCTTGGGCGCCCACAGTAAACCCGCACGCATTCGGATCCCGCAGGGAGCAACGAGTGCTGCCGCACCTACGCTCACGTTGGCTGGCGTGGCTGCGGCTTTCTGCTTGACACCGCAGGCGTCTGCGCTGGCGGCTACGACAACGACGCCGTCGTCCACGGCAGGTGCCTCGACCGCCACGCATGAGGTTGCGGTTCCGCTGGCCTATCAGCGGGAGTCCACGCCCGCGGAACTGCTGGCCGCGGCCAGGCAGGCCGCGTCCAGCCAGGCCGCGTCCAGCCAGGCCACCAAGCAGCAGCCGGCCTGGTACACGGTCCGGTCCGGTGACTCGCTGTCCGCGATCGCGGGCCGGGTCTACCGCGATCCGGCCGCCTGGCCGGTGCTGTACTGGGGCAACAAGGACAAGGTCCGCTGGGCGGACGACATCAAGGTCGGGCAGGTCCTCCGCGTCCCGGCGAAGCCGGCCCGCATCCCCGGGCCGCCGACGCAGCTTGAGCCGCTGGTGGTCCACACGAGCTACGCGCCCCGGCACGCGGCCTCGGCTGCTCCGGCTGCTCCGGCCGCTCCGGTCCATACCGTGACCGACAGCTTCTACTCGGGCGCCTACCCGGGCGGCGCCTTCGGCGAGTGCGTGGTCGCCCGCGAGTCGGGCGGCAACTCGCAGGTCATGAACGCCAGCGGGCACTACGGCCTCTACCAGTTCAGCGAAGCCACCTGGGTGACGTACGGCGGCAACGCAGCCGACTTCGGCCACGCCAGCGTGGCCGAGCAGAACCAGGTATTCGCCAACGCGCTCGCCCGCGGCGGCGAGGGCAACTGGGCGCCCTACGACGGCTGCTGACCTCGGCTGGCGCAAGCGCCAGCGGCCAGCAGGCCGGGACCGTGCCCCCGTCCCGGCCGCCACAGCCCCCCCGGAAGCTAACGGCCCTTGCGCAAGAAGGCGCGCAGCCGGTACAGCGGCCAGGTATTGATCACATCGTCGGCGGTGAGCCAGCCTCGCTGGGCCGAGCCCACCCCGTATCGCGGGTAGCCGAGCTCGACGGTGGAGTGCGCATCGCTGTCGATGGCGAACTTGACCCCGGCCTCCTTGGCCCGGCGCAAGTGCTCGTCCGGCAAGTCCCGCCGGTGCGGTGATCCGTTGATCTCCAGCGCGGTCCCGGTGCGGGCGCACGCGGCGAATAGCTCGTCCAGATCGACGTCCACCGGTCCCCGGCGGCCGATGATCCTGGTCAGCGGGTGGCCGATGACATTCACGTGCGGGTTCTCGCAGGCGCGGACGAACCGGCGGGTCATCTCATCCCGCGGCTGGCCGAAGTGCGAATGCACCGAGGCCACGCAGATGTCGAAGCCGGCCAGGAACCCGGCGGGCCAGTCCACGCCGCCGTCCGGCCCGATGTTCAGCTCCGAGCCGTGCAGCAGCGTCATCCGGCCGGCCAGCGTTTCGCCGAGCGTGCGGACCTGCTCCCGCTGGGCGAGCATCTTCTCGTCGGTCATCCGGTGCATGATCAGATCGGGCGCGTGATCGGTGATCGCGTAGTACTCGTAGCCGCGGCCGGCCGCGGCGGTCACCATGTCGGCCAGCGAAGAGACCCCGTCGGTGAGGTCGGTGTGCGTATGCAGGTCGCCGCGCAGGTCGCGCTCGCCGACTAGGTCGGGCAGCTCGCCGCGCAGCGCCGCCTCGATCTCGCCGCCGTCCTCGCGCAGGCACGGCGGCACCCAGCTCATGCCGAGTGCCTGGTAGATCTCCTCCTCGGTCTTCGAGACGATCAGCTCGCTGGACTCCACGCTGAACAGGCCGTACTCGGAGAGCTTGAGCTTGCGCCTGACCGCGATCTCGCGGGTGCGCACGTTGTGCGCCTGGGACCCGGTGAAGTACTGCAGCGCGGCGCCCCA
>DASXME010000288.1:0-21961 GCA_036495825.1 Streptosporangiaceae bacterium | reverse complement strand
CTCGCGAGAGCATGCTACCTCCCGCTGTCGGCCGACGGCGTGCCTGGGCAGCGTTACCGGATCGACAGCGGGAGGTAGCATGCTCTCGCGAGCTACACGGGGAAGCTGCGTGTCGGCCGGCATGAGGTCCGGGTTCGGACGGCCAATTCGGCGGGGGCCACGACGCTGCGGTTCAGCTGGCGGGTGACGCCGATGCCCCGGCCCGTCGCCTGCCGTCCACGGCATGGCAAGTCCTGCTGGTATCCCCAGCACCTGGCCGCAAACGGCAATCCGATGCGCTGGGACTGGCAGATCGGCCGGGTCGCCCCGCTGCAGCGGACCGGCGACCAGGCCGTGGACATCTACGACATCGACGGCTTCCTGACCACCAAGGCGCAGGTGCACGCGATCCACACGACCTGGCAGGCCAGCACGCTCGCGCACCCGCGGGCCATCTGCTACCTGGATCTGGCCTGGGAGGACTACCGGCCCGACGCGACCCCGAGCCCGCGCGGCCCATACTTCCCGGCCGGCGCGCTCGGCAACATCTACTTCGGCTTCCCGCAGGAGCGCTGGGTGGACTTCCGCCAGCTAGACGCGCTCAAGCCGATGCTGATCGAGCGCCTCACGACGTGCGCGCGCAAGGGATTCGACGCGGTCGAACTCGACGACATCGACAGCTTCGACCCGCCGTCCACCACCGGCTTCCGCCTGACCCCGGGCGACGCGCAGAACTACCTAGCGTTCGCCTTCAACGAGATCCACAAGCTAGGGATGACCGGCCTGTGGAAGAACTCCCCGTACCTGAGCTGGTGGAGTCGCAGCTACACCGACGGCGCCGTCGTGGAGGAGTGTTACCGCTTCCACGCCTGCTTTGCATCCTCGCTGGACGGCAGCAGCCAGTACGGGATCACCTGCACCGCCCTGACCGGCAGCACCCCGTGCGGCTGGGACGACTTCAGCACCGACGTCACCGCGAACCAGCCGACCGGCAAATGGGTCGGCGAGGCCGAGTACGCCCAGGACCACTACGTCTGCGACCCCGGCCGCCGACACTGCACCGGCAAGCGGAACTTCGCCGCCTTCTGCCGCACCGTCTACGCCCCCCTCTACGGCTTCACCGCCGTCAAGTTCACCGCCGACCTCAACGCCACCCTCTTCTACCCCTGCCCCCGTGGATCTTGATCGCCCATTAGGCGGTGCAGATCCCGCCGTTGACGGATAGCGCCACCCGGATCGGCCGTTGCCCGGCCACCGACACCTCGAACGGGACACAGCCCAGGCCGCCGTTCAGGTAGCCGACCCAGAAAACGGTGACTGGGCCTAGGTAGGACGCCGGGCAGGCGGCAAACGTCACCCCGTCCTTCCCGTCGCGCAGGCTGTAGCGGTCGCTGCCATTGAAGCCGTCCAGGAACCGGAACCGTGACCGCGCGGCCGGCTCGACCCGCACGACAGCCGTGGCGCCCGCCTGCACCGCCACGGACACGCCCACGGCCTGCATCTGACCCTTGCCGAGCGGCCGGCTGGCCGACCAGTATCCCTTGTCACGCGCCCAGACGAACCACACCGGGCCAGCCCGCACGCTCTGCGCGCGATAGCCCGTCATTTCCTGCCCCCCGCCGTTCTCTGACTGGCAGTCACGTAGCACCGTGCCTGCCGCGGCTCTGACCAGCGAGGCCGGCGGCCCGCAGGACGGCGGGCAGGCCTGCGGCAGCGATGAGGTGACCGCGCTGGGACCCGCGGACTGCCCGGTGACGGGACCGCTGCCCCCGCGACCGTGGCCGCCGCTTGCCGCCGGCCGCAGCGCATGTGTCACCGGCACCGCCGCAGCGAGCACCGCGATGACAGCCACGCACCCGGCACCGGCGCGCATGAGGTGACGCCGCCGCCGGCGGCGGATGCCCTCCATCAGCCCGGCCGGCGGCGGGTCGACGGCAGAGGACATGGCGGCACGGAGCCGGCGTTCGAAATCATTCATGGCGCACCGTTCCCTCCGGGGAGGTTTCATTGCGTTCGCCGGCCTCGCCGGTGAGCTCGCGCAGCCGAGCCAGGGCGCGCGCTGCCTGGCTCTTGACAGTGCCGACGCTGCAGCCCAGCATCGCGGCTGTCTGAGCCTCCGAAAGGTCCTCGAAATAGCGCAGCACCAGGACAGCCCGCTGCCGGACGGGGAGCGCGGCGAGCCCGCGCAGCAGCAGATCCCGGTCCGCGACTTCGGCGGACCGATCGGCAACCGGCGGATCACCGCCCGGGAACCACATCGGCCCTTCGGGCCGACGCCGCAACCGCCGCCACCTGTCGACCGATGCGTTGACCAGTATCTGCCGCACGTACCGCTCAGGATCCTCACGCCGGGAGATACGTCTCCAGTGCCGGTAGGCACGCTCCAGAGCGCCCTGCAGCAGATCCTCGGCCTCGGCCCGGTGCCCGTCGGTCAGTAGCCGCGCCAAGCCGAGCAGGTGCGACGAAGAGCCAGCAACGAACTCCTCGAAAGAGGTGTCGCCGTGACCAATACTGTCGGGCCGCTCGGCCTGGCTCATCGCCGACCTCGCATAGGTAGCCACATAGATATTCACGACGCGGCGGGCCAAAAGGTTGGCTCTCTACCGGCTCTTGCCCGGACGGGACCTAAATCGAGGGACACCACCATTACTATGCTCGGGCGTACTTGTCGGGGCTGACGTGTGGTTGGTTGTCGTTGTCCTGGGTCTGGCATCCCTGCAGGGGGGATCAGTTACCGGCTCCCGCCTTGACCGCCCCGCCTACCGTGGCCAGGACGGACGCAGGCGATCTGCCGGAGCCCTCGGCCAGGAAGGGCAGGCGCTGCCAGGACTCGATCCGGTCCGGATCTTCCGGCAGGCGGTCGCAGATCACGTAACGAGCGGGCGTCATCGCCGTGAAGCGGCCGGGCAACCGCTGCATACATTCCGCGTGCAGTCGCTCGGGTCCCGCGCCGCCCGGTATCGCAGCGTAGGCCACGAGCGTCTCGGCGCCGTCGGCGTCGCGGACGCTGAACACCCGCCCCGCACCCAGGCCGGACACCGCGGCGACCGCGTCGTCCACCAGCCGCTGGACGGCCGGCAGCTCGACCCAGCAGCGGTCGATCCGCAGCCACGCCGGATCGCGGCTCACCGGCTCGATCCCGGTCAGTTCGCTGACCTCGCCCACCGGAATATCCCGCTGGGCGGCGGCGACGAGCAGCCGCTCGATGCCGCGCAGGAAGCGCTCTACCTCGGCCCGCGGCATCCGCAGCGGATCGGCCCACAGCGACAACCCGACATCGCGCTCGCCCATCTTGCGCACGACGAAGTAGAACAGCACCGGCCAGGGTTCCACATCGACCCAGATCAACTCCGTGTCGCGCATGGCGCTGACCGTGTCGCCAGGAGCGGGTGCCCGGCCTGACACGTCCATCTGGGCCGACATCGCGGGGCTGTCGACGATGAACACGTCGTTGAGGATGCAATCCCGGTGGAATTTGGTGCCGCGGTCCTCGTTGACCTGGTCGATGGTCGCCCAGAGCTTGGCCGCGTCGTACTGTGCACACCGGTAGGCGGTCAGCGTGGCGCCGCGCGATCCGCGGATGACCTCGTCGAACGTGCCCGCGTTCAGGTCGAGGGCGACGATCGCGTCCTGCGCGATCGTGCCGACGAAGTCGCGGCTAGCCGGGGAAAACCGGTTGGCGCAGATGGCGGTGATCTGGCACCGGTCGTTAGCGGTGTAGATGCCAAGCAGCGTCGCGATGGCGGCGACGATCGCCGACGACTGGCTCGCCTGGGTCCGTTCCGCGATCCCGGCCAGCGCGATGGACGCAGCCCGCGAGTACATGACGGCGAGTTGCGGCGGGTCCGCCGGGGCAGTGCGCTCGGGCACCGCGAACATGCACTGCGGCGTGCTGCGCAGCACGGATTCCCAATGCCGCAGCGCGGTCTCGGCCCGGCGTTTCCGGCTCGGCGCGGCCTCGAGCTCGGCCTGATCGAGCGGCTGGCAGGTCGCGGGTTCCAGCGCCTGACCGGAACCGAAGGCGAGGAGCTGCCCGATCTCACGCGCGACGATGCCAAGCGAGGCGAAATCGGCCACCATGTGGGTGACGGCCAGCAGCACCTTGACCGGGGCGCCGCCGGACGTGATGACCGCTACCCGCAGCGGCCATTCGCTGTCCAGCGTGAACGGCTTGCCGCCCAGCCGCTGCCGCATCGAGTCCAGCGCCAGGGCTACGGTGCTGCCCGGCAGGTCATCGGCCGCGCAGATCTCCGCGAGTAGCTCCCCAGACGCGGAAACGAGCTGTTTCCACTCGCCGGACGAGTTCACCGCGAACCGGGTGCGCAGGGACTCGTGCCGACCGACGAGCTGGCCGATGGCCGTGGTCACCTCGTCCAGCGACCGGCCGGCGACGTCCACGTCCTGGCACAGCACGGCGCCGCCCGCCGTTTCGCCCTGGGCCCACAGCAGCACGTTGAGCTGGCCAAGGGTGAGCGGCCCCGAGGCGGCCCGCTCACCGTGAAAGCTCACTCGAACCCGGCGCGTCGCTCCCGATCCCATGGCGTCTCCCATCACGAGGCGAGGCAGGCCCCATGAGAACACCTACAAAGCCGACTGGGTAGTAGGGGAATCCCCAGGGTAGGGACGGGCGGCCGATACCGGAGTTTCCCCAGCTATCCCTGGGCTGAGCCGCGTGATTGCTTCGAACTGTCGTGACGAGTCGAAAGGGAGTCACGCGGATGACGCTGGCCACCACGCTGGAATGGGTCGAGGCATTCACGCCCGCCCGGTCCGTCCAGGTCGAGGACGCCGCGGCCAGCCTTGGGCTCACGCGCTATCAGGCCAGGATGTTCCGCCGCTTCCACGGCATGGGAGCGCTGCGTATCGATCCAGCGATCGACCTGTTTGACCTGATACTCGGCTCCGCCCGGTCGCTGCTCGCCCGGCTGGCCGACCCGGGTGTCATCAAGTACCTGCTCTTCGCGCACACGGTCATCGAGGTCACGCCGGCGCATCTCGACGCCTCCAGGGTGTTCGCGCAGCGGCTCGGGCTGGCCGGGGTCAACGCGTTCGCGCTGACCCAGCAGAACTGCGCGAGCGGGCTGGCGGCCATCGACATCGCCGGGGAGTTGCTCCGTGCCGACGGCGATCCGCAGGCCCGGGCCCTGGTGCTGACCGGGGAGAAGCCGTTCACCCCGCTGGCCCAGCTCATCGCCAACACCACGGTGATGGGCGAAGCGTCCTCGGCTTGCCTGGTCGCGCTGTCAGGGCCGGGCGAGCGGGTCTGTTCCTACACCGCGGTAACTGAGGGCCGCTACTCCGATGGCCCGAGACTCTGCCCGGAGGAGCTGAAGAGGTTCAACGACACCTACACGGCCAGCCTGACCGACGTCATCGTCGACGCGGTGGCACGGGCAGGCCTGGAGATGTCCGACATCACGATGATCATCCCGCATAACGTCAACCGGCTGCTGTGGCTGCGCACGATCGATCAGCTCGGGGTCGGCCGGGACCGGATCTATCTCGACAACATTCCCTGCTACAGCCACTGCTACTGCACCGACCCGTTTCTCAACCTGGTCGCGCTGCGTGATGCGGGACAGCTTTCCGAGGGCGCCTACTACCTGCTCACCTCGGTTGGGCTCGGCGCCACGTATGCGGCCATGGTGATCGAGCACCGGCAGGACGATCCGCACCATGCGGACGGGATCCGATGAGTCCGGCCCCGGTCACCCTTGACCACATCGAGGCGTTCGCGCCCCAGCGGCTCATCGACGTCGATGACAATGCCGCTGGCCTCGGCATGGGCAGATACCAGGCCCGGGTGCTGCGCCGCATCCACGGTTTCCGCACCGCCCGCCAGGACCCGGGGCTCGGCGTGATCGAGCTGGTGCTCGCCGCGGCGTCGGCGGTCCTGCGCCGCCTCGCTGACCCGGCCGCGATCAAGTATGTGATCTTCGCGCACACGGTCATCGAGGTGACGCCGGCGCACGTCGACGCCGCCGGAGTGCTCGCTGGCCGGCTGGGCCTGGCCGGGGTCGAGTCGTTCGCCGTGACCAGCCAGTACTGCGCGAGCGGGCTGGCCGCCATAGACGTCGCCGGGGAGCTGCTCCGCAGCGGCGGCGATCAGGGCGCACGTGCCCTGGTGCTCACCGGGGAGAAGGCGTTCAGGTCGATGACCAGGCCGATCGCGGCCACCACGATGATCGGCGAGGCCTCGTCCGCGTCGCTGGTCAGCCTGGGCGGGCCGGTCAACCGGGTGCGTGGCTACGCGACCGTGCCGATGAGCGTCCACTCCGAGGGCGTACTGCTCTCCGCCGACGCCATCAGGATGTTCGGTGACGTCAACCCAGGCAGCATCGTCGCGGTGATCAGGCAAGCCATCGGTGCCGCCGGGCTCAGCCTGGCCGACATCACGATGATCGTCCCGCACAACATCAGCCGCCTGGTGTGGCGGAAGACGATGACGATTCTCGGCCTCGACCCGGGCCTCCTCTACCTGGACAACCTTCCCCGGTTCAGTCACTGCTACTGCACCGACCCGTTCCTCAACCTGGTCACGATCCGCGATGAGGGACGGCTCGTGCCGGGCGGGATCTACGTGCTGACTTCGGTCGGCATCGGCGGCGCCTACGCCGCCATGGTGATCGAGCACTAGGCGGCAGGAGACGTGACATGAGCCAGCAAAGCACCCGATACCTGCGCGAGATGAAGACCGCCCTGCTCGGGGACCCGGACGCTTCCCTGGTATTCATCTGCAACTTCGAGGCGGAGGGCGAGTGGGGCAGGGGACACATCGGGCTGCCGGGGCTGCCGCCGACGCCGAAGGCCCCGGTGGTCCAGCGCATGGAGGAACTCGGCGCACTGCTGGCCGGCCCACGCGACCTGCTCGTGCTCAAGCAGCCGCTGGACGAGCGATACCGACGGTACGCGCAGGGCCTTGGCATGGCGCTGCCCGCTGTGGCCGTCCCCGAGAACGTCCGGCCGGACCGGAGCACCACCGCCGACGTGCTCGATTCGCCGCGTCTGATGGCCCGGCTGCGCACCCTGGCTGCCGGGGGCGCCCTCCTGATGCCGATGGGCACCACCGCGCTGGAGGAGAAGCTGGCCGACGTGTGCGGCATCCCGCTGGCCGTGGCGGATGCCGCCACCTTTGAGCGGGTCAACCCCAAGTCCTACAGCAGGCGGATCACCGAGGAGGCCGGGCTGCGGGCCGTCCCCGGTGCCGTCTGCGAAACCCTCGGCGACCTGGCCGGCATGCTGCACGGGTCCCGGCTCATGCTGATCAGCGGGCTGCGCCTGGTGGTCAAGGACTCCTATGGGGTCTCCGGCAAGGGCATGATCGTCCTGGACACACCGCCGAAGATGGACCGGCTGCTGCGGATGGCCGAACGCCGGGCCCGGCGCACCGGCGACGACCGCCTCGAGGTGGTCGTCGAGCAGTGGCTGGACAAGCGCTGCGACCTCAACTACCAGTTCACCGTCGCCCCCTCTGGCCACGTCAGGCTCGACTTCGTCAAGGAGCTGCTGACCGAGCACGGCGTGCACAAGGGTCATCTCAGCCCGGCCGGACTTACCCCAGCCCAGCGGGCCGAGGTCGAAGCCGCGGCCCAGGTGGTCGGCGCCCGGCTGCATGCCGACGGGTTCCACGGCGTGGCCGCGTGCGACGCGATCGTCGGCACGGACGGCGCCGTGTACCCGGTGCTGGAGATCAACGCCCGGCTGAACATGTCGAGCTACCAGGGCGCCGTGACCGAGTTGTTCCAGCCGCCCGGGCATGTGGCGCTGGCCAGGCACTACCCGATGCGGCTGGCCAGGCCGGCCGAGTTCAGCGCGGTAAGGCACGCGCTAGACGATGCGGCATCCGGCCTGGG
This sequence comes from Streptosporangiaceae bacterium, assembly GCA_036495825.1. Taxonomy (GTDB): domain Bacteria; phylum Actinomycetota; class Actinomycetes; order Streptosporangiales; family Streptosporangiaceae; genus PALSA-505. Next base: position 14,129 of record DASXME010000288.1, on the reverse strand, counting down.
CCGGGTGGTGGTGACCTGCTTCGGCACGGTCAACGCCGCCAGCGGCGGCCGGGTCCCGTTCGAGGGGCGCCTGTACACCATGCTCGTCGCGGCTGACCGGGAGCGGCTGGCCGCGCTCGACAACGCCGCGCAGGCCGCGCTTTCACGGCTGGCCGCGCCGTCCGCACCGGAACCGGCGGGAGAGTGAGATGACCGATCATCGCATCCAGGGCCTGCCGGTCGGCGAGCTCGCCGAGAGCTTCGGCACGCCCCTGTACGTCTACGACGGCGATGTCCTGCGCGACGTCTACGACGGCCTGCGCCGGCTGCTGCATCCCGCGATCGGAATCTTCTACTCCGCCAAGGCCAACCCGAACGTCAGCGTCTGCGCGCTGCTGCGCTCGCTGGGCGCGGGCCTAGAGGTCTCGTCGCTGGCCGAGCTGATGACCGCCCGCTGGGCCGGCGCCGCGCCTGGCGACATCATCTTCCTCGGTCCCGGCAAGTCGGCGCAGGAGCTGCAAGCCTGCGTTGATCAGCGGATCCGCGCGATCGTCTGTGAGTCGATCGATGAGCTGACCCGGCTGGAGGCCATGGCTCCGCCGGACGGTATCAGCGTGCTGCTGAGGGTCAATCCCGAGTTCACCGGCACCGGCTCCAGGCTGGCGATGGGCGGCAAGCCACGGCAGTTCGGCATCGATGCCGAGCAGTTGCGCGAGTGCGGCCCCACGCTGGCCCGGCTGCGGCGGGTACGCGTCACTGGCTTCCACGCCTACATGGGCACTCGCATCCTGGACGCCGCCGGGATCGTGCAGAACACCCGGGGCATCCTCGCCCTGGCGCAGGAACTGTCGGGAGAACTCGGCGTGCCGCTGGAGACGGTCGACGTCGGCGGCGGCCTCGGCGTTCCTTACTTCGACGGTGAGAAGGACCTCAACGTAGAGGAACTGGCCGCCGGGGTCAACGACGCGGCGGAAGAGTTCCTGCAGGGCAACCCTGGCTGCCGGCTGATCATGGAGCTGGGCCGTTACCTGACCGGCTGGAGCGGCATTTACATGGTGACCGCCCGCTACGTCAAACGGTCACGGGGCGAGTCGTTCATCGTCGCGGACGGCGGCACCAACCACCACCTGGCGGCGGTCGGAATCGGCAGCTTCGTCAAGCGCAACTTCCCCGTTCGCTGCCTGTCCAGGGTGGGCGAGCCGACGGCCCGCCGTTACACGATCACCGGGCCGCTGTGCACGCCCGGTGATGTGATCGCCTCCGCCGCCGAACTCCCCGAGATCACGCCCGGCGACCTGCTGGGCGTCGAGCGGTCCGGCGCCTACGGCCCGACCGCGTCGCCCGGACTGTTCCTCAGTCACGGCCATCCCGCCGAGGTGCTGGTCCTCGACGGCGAGGCGCATCTGGTGCGCCGCCGCGACACGGTGGAAGACCTGCTCAGCACGCAACGCCTCGTCCCGCTGCTGTCCTCACCCACGAAAGGACAACCACTGTGAACAGCACCGAAATCATCCAAGCGGTGACCGAATGCCTGGCCGAAGTGACCAAGCGTGAGGTCCGCGGGCTCACCCCGGACACCCGGCTGTTCGAGGACCTGCATCTGGACTCCACGTCGATCCTCGAGTTGCTGATGGCCGTGGAGGACCGGGTCGACATCGAGGTGGACCCGGAGCGGCTCAACATGGACGACTTCCAGACGGTCGGCACACTGGCCGCCTACGTCGGCAGCCACCTCGGCGTCACGGCCTGACGATGCCATCGGTGTCGGCTGCCGCCCCGGTCACCGCCTGGGCCGTGCCTGCCCCGGCGCTGGGACTGCGGCTCGCCTCGGCGTTCGTCGCCAGCCACCGCAATCCCTATAGCCGGGATGAGGAGCTGATGGGCTACCAGCGGGACCTGCTCGCCCCGTTCGGTGTCGAGTTCCGTGAGGACCTGCTGCAGGCCGGGAGCAACATCAACTTCGTCGAGCTCGCCGAGCACGTGCTGCGCGGCGCACCCGCCGCGGTGCCGCACCCGGACATGGTGATCGTGACCTATGGGCTGCCGGACTGCCAGCCGCTCAAGACCGTCTCCTCCCACCTTGACTATCTGCTCGGCGGCGGCTGCCGCAGTTTCGCCGTGTCCGAGCAGGGGCTCGGCGCGCCGTTCACCGCGCTGCGGATCGCCTCTGCCTACGCTGCCTCGGGGCGCTGCGAGCGGCTCGCGCTGTTCGTCCTGGAGCAGACGACCTTCCCGTACGCCGACCCGCTCGGACGCGACACCGCATCGCTGGCTGACTCCGCCGCCCTGCTTGTTTTCGACGTCGGCGGCGGCTGGGAAATCTCCGGCCTGGCCTGGTCTGACGGAGAGCTGACCAGCCTGCTGACGGCCGCGGCCGGCGCTGGCCTGCCGCGGTCGACGCTGGTGGTGGCCGGCCCGTGGACGGATCCGCGGGCCGCCGGCCGCCACGGGCGGTCCGTGCACCGGGTCGTGGCCGGCTCGTACTGCACGAGTGTCTGGCTTGACCTCGCCCGTCACCACGAGAACTGGGCGCGCGAGCACGACGCGATCATCCTCGCCGACACCGATCCCCGTACCGGCCGCAGCCACTGCGCAGTGCTCCGGCTAGCGCCGGCGGCCCGCGCGCTCAGGAAGGAGCGCCATGACCAGCATTGACGACCGATATCCACAGCGTCTGGACGCCCTGCACCGCCGGTGCGCGGGTGGCGGGCTGGTGGCCTCGCCGTCCGGGCACGTCCTCGGCTCACCCGGCGCGGTGAGCTGGGCGCCAGGCCCGCCGTCCCTCGCCCGCCTCGGCCTGGCCTGCGCCAGCGTCCCGGCTGGTGCCGATGGCTCGCAGGTGGCGGCGCCCGGGTCGGCCGCCGCCGCGGCCTTCGCCGATGGGCTGGTCGAGCTGCACGCCGATGTTCTGCGGCAGGGGCTCGACCACGCCATGACGCACCTGGAAGCGAGGTCGGCGCAGGGCACCACGCTGCTGGCCAAGCAGAAGGTGCAGTGCACGATCGCTGACATCGCCATGGAACTGCGCGAGTGCGAGGCGCTGAGGCGGGATGCCGGCGCCCCCGACGGCGAGGGCACGCGCCGGCGGTGGCAGGCCACCCAGCGGCTGACCGTGGCGGGGCGTTCGCTGTTGCGGCTGCTGGGCGCCGCCGGCTTCCTCGCCGACGGCACCGGCGGCGAGGTGCACATGGCGGAGATCGCCGGAAACGTCTACCTCCACCCGGGAACGCACTCAGGAGCGGAGCGGCACGATGACCATGACGAAAACCGTTGACCGGGCTGTCGACGGCCTCTTCGACGACCACCTGCTCGAGTTCGACCGGCACTGCCGCGAGGCAGCCGGCGGCCTGCGCGAGGCGGGCCTGCGGCTGGACCAGGATCCGGCCGCGACCGGGCATCTGCTGGGCCTGCCCGCCGTCCAGTTGCTGCAGAACACCTTCCTCCCGCCGGAGTACCGGGGCGGCAGCTACCTCCCGGCGGGTAACGTCGCCTCCGGTGCCTGGTGCGTCGAATGGGCGATCGTGATGGAACGCCTGTCCTACGGTGACCCCGGCGTGGTGCTGGCCAGTCCCGGCGCGTCGCTGTCCGGCGGTGCGGTGCTCACCCTGGGCGACGACGCACAGCGCGACTGGTTCTTCGGTCGCCTGGTTGAGGCCCCGACCTGGACCTTCTTCGGACTCACCGAGCCGGCCAAGGGGTCGGCGGTCATCGAGCTTGAGACCAAGCTCACCTCGGCCGCCGACGGCGGCTGGCGGCTGGACGGGCGCAAGCGCTACGTGGGCAACGGCTCGCGCGCCCAGATCGGCGTGGCCTTCTGCCGCCGCGCCCCCGGTCCATGGGGGATCGAGGCGGTCCTGGTCGATACCGCCGAGCCCGGCTTCGGTGGCGAGATGCTGCCGTCGCTGGGGCTGCGCGGCGCCGGGATCAGCCAGCTCACCTTCACCGGCATCCAGGTGCCGCCGGAGCGCGTGCTCGGTTACCGCAGGCCGCCGAGCAGGCGTGGCCTGTACGGCGCGCTGCAGACCTTGATGCGGGCCAGGCCGACGATCGCGACGATGGCGCTCGGGGTCACCCAGGCCGTGCTGGACTACGTGGGTGAACAACGTCCCGCCCCGTCCCGCCACGACCAGTGGCGCCTGGACGAGCTCATCGACCGGACGGCGGCCACCAGGCGGCTGACCTACGAGGTGGCCGCCGACATCGACCGCGGCACGATAAACCCGCACCGGATCGGCGGCGTCAAGATGCGTGCCGCCCGCCTGGCTGAGCAGACCACGCTGCTCGCCGCCGAACTGCTCGGGCCGGCCTCGCTGATCGAGCACCCGTGGCTGGAGAAGGCCCACCGCGATGTGCGCGCCTTCGAGCTCATGGAAGGCACCAGCAACATCCATCGCCTGTCGGTGTTCCAGGGAATGCTGAAGAACGACTTCCTGCCTAGTGCCACCCCCGGCAGGGCGAACGGGAGCAGTCATGCGGATCGGCGTTGACCTGCTCCCGGTGGACAGCCTCGACCGGCTGCACAGCCGTGGCTGGTTCACCCGCTACATCTACGCGCCCGCCGAGCTCGCCGAGGCGAACGCGATGACCGGATCGCGGCGCAAGGAGTACCTGGCCGGGCGGTTCGCCGCGAAGGAGGCCGTGCTCAAGGTCATCGGGACCGGGCTGCTACGCGGCGTGACCCCCAGGGACATCGCGGTGGTTCGCAGCGAGTCCGGCGCGCCGCGGACCGCGCTGTGCGGAAGCGCTGAGCGTGCGGCGACCGCCGCGGGGATCAGCCACCTGACCGTGTCCATCACCCACTCCCGCGACATGATCGCCGCTGTCGCGTTCGGCTGGAAGGCACCGTGATGACGACCTCAGCGTTCCCTCCGGTCGTACTCGGCTATAGCGGCCTGGACGGTAGCTGCGAGCTCAAGGCCGGCTGCTTCCCCGGCCTCGACGAGCGGGAACGGCGGCTGTGCCAGGGCCTGGACTCGGCCGCCGCGCTGCTCGTCGACGGCGAGCTGGTCGCGGCGGTCCAGCAGGAGCGCTACTCCGGGCGGAAGTTCGATCACGCCTTTCCGCGCGAGGCGATCGACTTCTGCCTGGCCCACGCGGGCCTGGCCATCACCGACGTTGACGTGATCACCCACAACTTTGACTACACCAGGCTGGCGCCGATGTCGGCCGGAGAGCCCTACGCCCGCCGACGGTTCGAGGCGGTCTACGCACCGCAGCGGCAGACCGATCATCTGTGGCGGCATTACCCCGAGCTGGCCAGACGGCTTGCGGTCACCGCAGTGCGGCACCACCGGGCGCACGCGCTCAGCGCGGCGATACCCTCCGGCTTCACCGATGCGCTCGTCGTGGTCATCGACGGCATGGGCGAGCTCGAGGCGATCACCGTCTGGGCCTGGCAGGACTGGAAGCTGCGCCGGCTGGCTGCTCTGGACTTCCGCAGCAGCCTCGGCCTGTTCTACGCCCTGATCACCATGCATCTTGGCTTCCTGCCCAACAGCGACGAGTACAAGGTGATGGCGCTCGCCGCCGCCGGCGACCCGGATCGGTTCGGACCCGCTCTGGACGAGGCTGTCCTGCTCGGCTCCGACGGCAAGATCACTGTCCCGGTCCTCGCCCGCAATACCGATGCCCGCAGCCGGGAGACCTTCTCCGGGGCGCGTGACTGGCTGCAGGCCAGCGGCTGTGCCGGCCGTCAGCCGGGTGACCCGGTCGAAGCCGGGCACGCCGACCTCGCCGCGGCCGCACAGCGCAGGCTGGAGCAGGCAGTATTCCACCTGGTCTCGCACTGGGCAGCTCAGACGGGCTTGCGCAGCCTGGCGCTGGCGGGCGGCGTCGCGCTTAACTGCGTCGCGGTCGGCAAGCTCGCCGGATCCGGCCTGGTCGATGCCGTCTACGTTCAGCCGTCAGCGGGCGACGAGGGCACCGCCATCGGCGCGGCGCTGTCCGCCGCCGATCCGCGGCGCGCCGCGGCCGCCCTCCCCGCCATGACCTACCTCGGCCCGGAGGTCGGTTCGGCGGGGCCGGGTGCCGGACATCAGTTCGAGAGCTGGGCACTCGCGCCCGGCATCGCCGAGGTTGCCGTCGCAGAACTGCTGGCCGACGGCTGCATCGTCGGCTGGGCGCAGGGCCGCCTCGAGTTCGGCCCGCGGGCACTGGGTAACCGCAGCATCCTGGCCGACCCCCGGCGGGCGGAGACCCGCGACCGGGTGAACGCGGCGGTGAAGTTCCGCGAGGGATTCCGGCCGCTCGCACCGGCGGTCAAGGCGGAGCGCACGAATGACTACTTCGAGGTCCCGGCGGGAGTGAACATGCGGCACATGACGGTCGCCGTCCCGGCCAGGCCATCTCGCCGGGCCGACATTCCGGCCGTGATCCACGGCGACGGGACCTCCCGCATCCAGGCCGTGCACGCCGCTGAGGCGCCCAGGCTGTGGCGGATCCTCGACCATTTCGAGCAGCTCACCGGCATCCCGATGGTGGTGAACACCTCGCTCAACGTGAAGGGCCAGCCGACGGCCAGGGACGGCTCGGAAGCGTTCAGGACGTTCACTTCGTCCGCACTGGACGTGGTGATCATCGGTGACCGGCTTTACACCAAGCCGCAGTGGGCCGGGCCGGTACGTGCGGCCGTCGAGGCGGCACAGCGGCGCCCGGTCAAGGCCACCTCCCGATAGATCCGCACACGGATCCGCATACCAAGGGCGTGAGGGATGACAATCGGCACCGTCACTGCACCGCCGACGACCGGGATTGACGTTCGCGGCCTGGTCAAGGTCTACCCGGGCGGAGTGCAAGCCCTGTCCGGCCTGAGCTTCACGGTCGAGGCAGGCACCGTGTTCGGATTGCTCGGCCCGAACGGCGCGGGCAAGACGACCACGGTGAAGATCCTGACGACGCTCTGCCGGGCTACGTCGGGGACGGCACGGGTCGCTGGAGTGGACGTGACCGCCAACCCGTCGGCGGTCCGCCAGCTGATCGGCTGCGTACCGCAGCGGACCAGCGCCGACTTCGCGGCGACCGGCCGGGAGAACCTAGTGCTGCAAGGCAGGCTCTACCGGCTTGGCCGCCGAGAGCTGCGCGCCCGGGCGCCTGCGCTGCTCGAGGCCATGGGGCTGGCCGATGCCGCCGACCGCCTGGTCCGAACCTACTCCGGCGGCATGCAGCGCAGGCTCGACGTGGCGCTGGGCCTGATCCACCGGCCGAGTGTGCTGTTCCTCGACGAGCCGACCGCCGGCCTCGACCCCGAGGCGCGCACCGGGCTGTGGGCCGAGATCGAGCGGCTGGCCGCCGACGAAGGCCTCACGGTCCTGCTGACCACCCACCACATGGAGGAGGCGGATCGGCTAGCCGCCAGGCTCGCGATCGTGGACCAGGGACGGGTAGTCGCCGAGGGCAGCCCGCAGCAGCTACGCGGTGAGCTGCGCGGCGACACCGTTCAGGTGGAACTGGCCGAGCCGGCCGGCGAGCATCTCGTGTTCCGCGCGCTGTCGGGACTTGGCGGCCTGCACGGCATCGCCGTGGAAGGCCGGTCGGTCAGCGGCCGGGCCGACAGCGGCGCCACCGCGGTCCCGCTGGTGCTGGCCGCGCTCGACGCGGCCGGCCTAGCCGTCGCCTCGGTCACTGTGGCCAGGCCCTCCCTCGACGACGTCTACCTGCGCCACGCGGGCCGGTCGTTCCGCGCGGCAGACTCCGGAGGTACCCGATGATCACTGAGCGGCTGCCGGTGCGAGCCGGGGGGCTCCCGGTCGCGCTAGCCGGATCGTGGGCCGTGGCGGTACGCCAGATGCGCAACCTCTACCGCCAGCCGGCCTGGATCGTCATCGGGCTTTCCCAGCCGGTCGTGTGGCTGCTGCTCTACGGCGCGCTGCTGCGCAAGATCGTGGAGATTCCCGGGTTCGGGAGCGATTCTTACCTGACGTTCCTCACGCCGGGCATCGTGGTGATGAACGCGTTCTTCGCCAGCGGCTGGAGCGGCATGGACGTCATCGACGACGTGAGCCGCGGCGTCTTCGACCGGTTTCTCATCACCCCGATTCCGCGCAGCGCGCTGATCGTCGGCAGGCTCATCCACAGTGCGCTATCCACCGTGATCCAGTCCGCGATCTTGATCATTCTCGGGCTCGCGCTCGGGGCCAGGTTCCCCGGCGGCGTGCCGGGCTTGCTGGCGCTGACTGCCTGCGCGGTGCTGCTCGGGATCGGCGTCGGCGGCCTGTCCAGCGCGCTGGCCCTGGTCTTGCGCAAGGGCCAGAGCGTGATCGCGGCCGGTAACTTCCTGCTGCTGCCGCTGACGTTCCTCTCGTCGATCTTCATCAAGCAAGACCTGGCCCCCGGCTGGATCCAGGCCCTCGCCCACGTCAATCCGGTCAACTGGACCGTGGAGGCAGGCCGGGCGGCCCTGGCGGCGCCGTCGGACTGGGTGCTGATCGGCGAGCGGGCCGCCGGCCTGCTGGCGTTCGCGCTCGTCTGCTGCGCCCTCGCGGTTCGTGCCCTGCGCCTCTACCAGCGTGCGACCTGATTTCCTCACCCCCAGTCAGCCGGGCCGGGCTCTTCAGCCCTGATGACCGCGGCAGCGACCTCGGTGCGAGAGCCGACGCCGAACTTGGTGAAGACGTTGGCCAGGTGCATCTCGACCGTCTTCTCCGCGACCTTCAGCTGCCGTGCTATCCGGCGGTTCGTGAGCCCCCCGCTGACCAGAAGGGCAACCTGGCTCTCCCGGCGGGTCAAGGCGGGCAGAACGCCGGGCCGCCTCTGCCGCGGCAAGACCGGGCCGTGGGAGGCGCGGACCGCGACGCGCCGCTGGCAGGCGGCCGCGTTCCTGGCGAGTGGCCCGGCGCCCGCCACGTCGAACACCGACTTAGCCGCCTGCAGCTCCGCCGCTGCCGCCTCGGGGTCACCACAGGCAGCGTGCGCCTGCCCGGCCACGACGGCCGCGCGGGCCGCGTCGAGCACCATGCCGCGCTTCTCCATCGCGTCACGGGCAGCGGTGGCCAGGCGGAGGGCCGCCGCCGGCTCGGTAGCGGCCAGCGCCTGGGCCCGGGCCAGCATGGCCAGTCCCTGGCGGCCAGCCTGGCCGAAGCCACGAGCCGCGCCGACCGCCGCCTCCGCCCATATGCTGGCCGCGTCCTGCCGCCCAGCGGCTAGCTCCGCCCTGGTGAGCAACTCGTACCAGCCGATCCTGGTGTGCGCGTCAGCGGTGCTCAGCTGCGGCCCGCCGGCCAGGTCGACCAGGTCCAGGCACCCTTGATGGTCGCCCATGGCCAGGTGGGCTTCGGCGAGCATCCTGGTGGCGAGGGCGGCGATCCACCCGGTGGCCGGACGCGGGCGATGCTCGACAGCTGCCGCGCCAGCCCGGCTGGCGAGGTCGAAATCGCCGGTCCAGGTGGCCACCCAGCACCGCATGGCCAGCGCCGCCGCCCGCTGCTCGTCGCTGCCCGAAAGCAGCGCCACGTCGACCGCCTCCTCCGCGGCCAAGCTGGCGTCGGCCAGCCTGCCGATGCCGCGGAGCACCAGGATTTTCCCGGTCAGCAGCGGCGGCAGCACGAGCACCCGTCCCCGCTCGCGGGCAATCGTGAGCGCCCGGTCGAAATGCCGCAACGCTTCGCCAGGCCGCTCGAGGAAGAACTCACTCCAGCCGATCCACACGGCGGCGTCCGGTCGGCGGGCCAGCTCGCCGTCCAGCATTCCGTCCAGCAGCCGCACCGCCGGGTCCAGGTGCTCACCAGCGGCCTGGACATCACCCGAGATGCCGCAGGCGGTGGCGATGAGGCCGAGCACAGCGGCGCGCAGCGGGGTGTGGCCAGATGCCCGGGCCGCGGTCAGCGCCTCCTGCGCCCACATCCGGCCGGCCATGGGATCGCCACCGGTCAGCGCGCTGCATCCCAGCTCGAACTTGAGCGTGGCCGCGGTCAGGCTTTCTTCGTCGCCCACTTTCGGCAGCTCGGCCAGCAGCAATGCGTGCCCTTCGGCGTGCCGGCACAGCAGCCGCTCCATGACAGCGCAGAAGGCAACCGCGGGGATGCGCCGCTCGGGGTCGCCGCGAAGCGGCTGCAGGAGATCGTGCAGGGTGTCCCGGCTGGCCTTCGGATGGCCGGCCACACCGAGTGCGAAGGCTAAACGCAGGAGCAGTGATGTCCGTTGCGGCGACGCCTCGGGTGTCTCGGGAAGTAACTTCAGCGCCGCCTGCAGCCACCGCGCGGCCGTGGCCGGCGCGTGCGCATGAACGGTGCTCGCCGCCTGGGTCAACGTCTCGACCGCGGTGAACTCGCCGGGGCTGGCGGCGCGCTCGACATGATGCGCCTGCGACGTCAGCGGTGCACCGCTGTCGCGAAGCGCCTGAGCGGCCCGCGCGTGGGCGGGTCCTCGCCAGGCCGGATTGACGCTCTCATAGATCGCCGACCGCACCAGGCCGTGCCGGAACGCGAACAGCCGGGAGCGCTCAACCGGACGGACCAGATCCGCGGTGGCCATCTCGGCCACCGCAGCCGCCGTGCTGTCGCCATCAGCGCCGGCCACGATGCTGACGGTTTCGACAGAGAACGGGTCGCCGATCACGGCTGCCGATCTCGCGGCCAGTTGCCCGGCCGGCGACAGCCACTCGAACTCGGCCATCAGCGCCCCGATGACCGCGGGCGGGAGCTCTCCTTCGACGTCGGCCCAGTGCGGCGGCGTGCCGTCCGGTACCGGAAGCCCCCTGCCCGCCGAACGTATGAGCGCATCCAGGTAGAAGGGGTTGCCTTGACTCTCCCGGTAGAGTGCGCGGCGCGAGGACCGGCTGCCCGTTCCAGCCAGCAGCACGTCCGCCGCGTCCTCGGTGAGCGGGCCAAGGTGCAGCGATGCAGGTGGTTCGTGTGTCCTGGCCATCTTCACCGCGGCCAGCAGCCGCGCCGGAGCCTGCCGCCATCGATGGGCCAGCGCCAGGAGGACAGGACGCCGCGGCGGCCTGTGCAGCAACTCGACGAGCCATTCGACCGTGTCGTCATCGGCGCGGTGCAGGTCATCGAGAATGAGGACGAGCCCGGGTGAGGCCAGCGCCGCCAGCAGCGTTCGCACCTCGCGGAACAGGCGGTGCCGTTCTACCTTGGCCTTGGCCCCGGTGCCGTCCTGTCCGCGCAGCGAGGGAAAGACCGACGCCAGTGAGGGCAGGTCGAGGCCATCATGATCCTCGCCGAATCCGGCGAGATGCTCATCGACCGCGTCGATCAGCGCCTCGAACGGCTGCTGCCCCCCGGAGTACCTCGCCTGCCCGACCAGCACGAGAAAGCCACGGTCGCGGGCACGGCGCGCCAGCTCGGCCAGTAAGCGGGTCTTGCCGATCCCTGGATCACCAGTGACCTCGAGCACCTGTGCCGACCCGCCGGCCAGCCGGGTGAGCATCCTGTCGAGGACCGCGCACTCAGCCTGTCTGCCGACAAGCGGCTCGGCGCTGCCCGAAGGGGCGTCGATGTGCGGTTCGCTGCCCACCGGTGGGCAGCGATGCGCGGTCTGACCGCCATCGCCATCGGCGTTCCGGATGGGCACCCGGCATAACATACGTTTTCACCTTAAAACTATTAGGAAACTTTCCTGTTAATTGATTTCAACGTAACCACAGGTGCCTGTCAACATCCAGCCGGGCCCACGGGGCCCGCGCTTGGCTGGAAGCTGATCCTCCCCCACTGAAAGGTACGAACCAGCGCACCTAACTCTTCGCCGTAATGGCGGGCATTAGGTGCCGGAGGCGGCTAGCTCGCGGGCCGCGAGCGGGGACGGCCGGCGGGCCGCGAGGGTCAGGGTGATGCGGAAATGGCGGGCTTAGGTGGCGGAGGCGGCTAGCTCGCGGGGCGCGAGCGGGGACGGCCGGCGGGCCGGGAGGGTCAGGGTGATCCGGAGGCCGTGCGGGCTGACCGGCTCGGCCGCTGCGGTGCCGCCGTGCGCGGATGCGATCTCGGCGGCGATGGCGAGGCCTAGGCCGGAGCCGGGGCGGCTCGAGCTGGCTCCGGCGCGGTAGAAGCGCTCGAAGATGTGCGGGAGCTTGTCCGGCGGGACGCCGGGGCCGTCGTCGCTGACCTCGATCGTGACGCGATCGCCGGCGGCGGACGCGCTGATCGTGCCCGCGGTGCCGGGCGGGGTGTGCACGAGCACGTTCATGAGCAGGTTGTCGACGGCGCGGCGCAGCAGTTCGTCGTCGCCGATCGTCGTCAGGCCCTCGGCGGCCCGCACCCGCCAGGTGCGTGCCGGGTCGGCGACCTGCACCCGTTCGGCGCAGCCGGCGACCACGGCGGTCACGTCGACCGGCTCCTGGGACTGGCCGGGATGCTGGCCGAGCCGGGCGAGCCGGAGCATGTCGTCGACCAGCCGGCCCATCCGCCGGGTCTCCAGCACGATCCGGTCCATCACCTCGTCGACCTCGTCGGAGCTGCGCAGGGCGCCCTGCTGGTAGAGCTCGGCGTTGGCCCGCAGCGACGCCAGCGGGGTGCGCAGCTCATGGCTCGCGTCGGCGAAGAACCGGCGCATCTGCTGCTGGCTGGCCTCGCGCTCGTGCACGTCGGTCTCGATCCTGGTCAGCATGCCGTTCAGCGCCGCGCCGAGTCTGCCCACCTCGCTGCGGGGGTGGTGCGGAGCTACCCGGTCGGTAAGGTCGCCGCCGGTGATCCGGTCGGCCTGGCTGGCCATCGTCTCGATCGGGCGCAGGCCGCGGCGCAGCATGAAGAAGACGCCGAAGCCGATCAGCAGGACCACAGCGATCGAACCCACCGTGACGATGACCTCAACCTGATCGATGGTCTTGTTCACCTGTCCGAGGCTGGCGCCGTCCACCAGCAGTCCGCCCCTGACCCGGAGCGCCTGGACACGAAGCTGCGTATTTCCGCGCAGGACGACGGTATGCGGGCCGGGCCGGGCGATCTGTCTGGCCGTCCTGGGCGACATTGCCCACCTGACGATGCGCGCGCCGCCGCCTACGTTTGTCTGCAACGTCACCTGCTTGCCGCGGGACGGCAGGAGGGCTATGTCGAAAGCGCCGGGGAGCGACGGAAACCTGGTTCCGGGCAGCGGCCCGAATTCCCTGGGCCTAGGGGATATTTTCGTGTGAGGGCTGGCGAAAGAGCCACCGGAAAGCAGCGCGTCCAGCCTCGGCACGGTCAGCGCCAGCGCCACGTTCAGGCTGTTGTCGGTCTGGTTGAGCAGGTAGCGGCGCATGGTGGTGACCGCGCCGATGTCGAACGCTACCAGCGCGATCAGCGTCACCACCATGACGCCGACCATCACCTTGAGGCGCAGCTGAACGCGCAGCAGCCGTCTGAGCAGCGCCCAGACAGAGAAAGCTCGGCTGTGACTCATCGGAACTCACCTGGCATTCCTCTGGAACTGGCCTCTGGGACTGGGTCACTGGCCTCTGGGACTGGGTCGCCGGGGCGGGGCAGGCGCAGGCAGTAGCCGACGGCACGCTGGGTGTGGATCAGGTCCGGCCCGTCGCTGGCCAGCTTGCGCCGCAGGTAGGTGACGTAGGTAGACACGACCGTGCTGGATCCGCCGAAGTCGTAGTCCCACACGTGGTCGAGCAGCTGAGCGCGGCTGAGCACCCGGCCGGGGTTGAGCATGAAGTAGCGCAGCAGCCGGAACTCGGTGGGCGACAGCTCGATGATGCGGCCGCCGCGGCGGACCTCGTAGGCGTCCTGGTCGAGCGTGAGGTCGGCAAACGACAGGACCGGCTCGGCGGCGGCGGGGCGGGTGCGGCGCAGCACGGTGCGGACCCTGGCGGCCAGCTCCTCCAGCCCGAACGGCTTGGTCATGTAGTCGTCGCCGCCGATGGTGAGCCCGGTGACCTTGTCCTCCTGAGTGTCCTTCGCGGTCAGGAAGATCACCGGGACCCGGTTGCCGTCCCGGCGCAGCCTGCGGACGATCTCGAAACCGTCCATGTCGGGCAGCATCACGTCCAGGATGAGCAGGTCGAAGGGACGGTTCCTGGCCAGGTGCAGTGCGTCCATCCCGCTCTCCGCGGCGGTCACCTCGAAGCCGAGAAAGCGCAGCGACGTGGCGACGGCCTCCCTCAAGAAGAGCTCGTCGTCCACCACGAGCAGGGTCCCGTCGTCCTGTGTCATCACGTCATCGCAGCATACGGCGGTGAACGAAGTGTGCGAGAAATCTGCAAGTTTCGTGTGAACGCGGTCCGG
>DASXME010000287.1:0-25512 GCA_036495825.1 Streptosporangiaceae bacterium | reverse complement strand
GTGGACGTCACCGGCATCGTGCTGACCAAGCTGGACGGCACCGCCAAGGGCGGCATCGTGATCGCCGTGCAGCGCGAGCTCGGCGTGCCGGTCAAGCTGGTCGGCCTGGGCGAGGGCCCGGACGACATAGCGCCGTTCGAGCCCGCCGCGTTCGTGGACGCGATCATCGGCGGCTAGAGCGCCGCTCAGGTAGCGCGCCGAAGTCTCCGTGATCACCACGTCCGGCGTTCCCGCGGGAACGCCGGACGCAATTGCGTGAGACGTTCCCGCGGGAACGCAGAGCACCGGCTTGTCAGCCCGCGGGCTTGATGAGCGGGACGTCCCGGCTGAGCGGGCGGAACCCGACTCCGTAGTACAGCCCGCGCGCGCTCGGATGCCCGGGCGCGCCCAGGCACGCGACGGTGATGTGCGTGGCTCCGGCGTCCCGCGCGCGGTGCATCCCGTGCAGCAGCATCGCACGGCCGAGTCCCAGGCGCCGGTAGCCCGGATGCGTCCCTACGGGCTCGAACTCGGCGGTCTTGTTGGCCTCATCCAGCCACATGATCGTCGACGCGGCCATGGTTCCGTCCGGTGCCTCCACCAGGATGTGCAGGTCGCCGCGGTACGCCGCCGTCCGCCTGACGCCTGCGTAACCCTCGGCCGTGTACGTCGAGGGAGCCCAGGCATCCACGTGCGCCTGCACCGCGGCCCGCGGCCCGGCCTCGCCCGCGCTGCGGAACCTGTATCCGTCCGGCAGCGCCGGCTGCTCGACATCGGTGAGATCCCGCTCATTGAGCTGGCTCCAGGATCCGGTGGCGCCGAGCGACGCCGGGTCGGTCTGGTATCCGTGCGCCGCCCACCGCTTCAGCGCGAAGTCGTCGGCCATCCCCGGCATCACCGTGCGCTCCAGGCCCGCCGCGACGCGGTCGTACCAGCCGATCACGTCGTCAACCATCTCCGCCCGGCCGGGATGGACCTGGTAGCCCAGGTAGGCGTGCGTGACCTCCTTCACTGACCCGTCGCTTCGCCGCACCTGGTGCGGCAGATAGGCCCACGCCCACGCGATCAGCTCGCCGCCGGAAAACCACAGGCGGCACGGCCAGGTCCCGCCGTCGGAGGCATGCCCCTTGCCCCAGATCCAGGCCAGCTCCCCGAACGACGCGTCGGTGTTGACCAGATCGGGACGGACAGCCGTGACACGCTGGGCCAGGCCCTGCATGAGCTGCATGTCCTCGGCCGTAACGAGATCGAAGTCAGCCACGCAGACCACTGTGCCAGGGCCCCGGCAACCCGCCGAACCATTTTCCGCAGCCGCGCATGCCCGGCTGAAACATGGGCGTAACACGCGGCGGGGGCGTTCACCGGGCGGAAACACCCGGGGGAGTCGCAGGAAACCGCGCCGGCGGAGGGTCGATGCGGGAGAGGTGGTCGCATGAAGCTCATCACGGCGGTGATCAAGCCGTTCAAGCTGGACGACGTGAAGGCCGCGCTGCAGGCGTTCGGGGTGCACGGGATGACCGTGACCGAGGCGACCGGCTACGGCAGGCAGCGCGGCCACACCGAGGTCTACCGCGGTGCCGAGTACCGGATCGACATGGTGCCCAAGGTCAGGATCGAGGTCCTTTGCGAAGACGAGGACGCCGACGACCTGATCGGGGTGATGGTCAAGGCGGCCCAGTCCGGCCGGATCGGTGACGGCAAGGTCTGGTGCGTGGCGGTCGAGACCGTCGTCAGGGTTCGCACCGGAGAACGCGGCCCGGGCGCGATCTGAGCTGTCGTCAAGGAGGCGTCAAGGAGGCCAAGGGAGCCCCGGCATGAGCGTCGTCACCTCGTTCGCGGCGGACCGCGCGCGCCGCACCGCGGACGCCGACCGCTGGCTGGCCAGCCTGCTGGCGGCCGAGCCGGGCGCGGCCCGGCCCCCCGCCGAGCCCGCCGAGCCGGGCGTAGCGCTGATCGCGGTCGGCGGGTTCGGCCGCCGTGAGCTGCTGCCCGGCAGCGACCTCGACGTGCTGCTGCTGCACGACGGGGTCCGCGGCATCGCCGCCGTCGCCGACCGGATCTGGTACCCGGTGTGGGACTCGGGCGCCCGGCTTGACCATTCGGTGCGCACGCTCGCGCAGGCGCGCCAGGCCGCGGCGGGCGATCTGCGGGTGGCGCTCGGGCTGCTGTACGCGCGGCACATCGCGGGCGACCGCGCGCTGTCCGCCCGGCTGCGCGAGCTGACCCTGGAGGACTGGCGCGGCGCGGCGGGCACCAGGCTGGCCGAGCTGAAGGCGGCCGGGGCCGAGCGCGAGCAGCGGCTGGGCGAGCTGGCGTTCCTGCTCGAGCCCGACCTCAAGGACGCGAGGGGCGGCCTGCGCGACGTGCACGCCATCGCGGCGATCGCCGCGGCCTGGGTGGCGCCCGCGCCCGGCCCGCGGGTGCGCGCCGCCTACGAGACCATCCTCGACGTCAGGCACGCGCTGCACGAGGTGACCGGCAGGCCATCGGACCGGCTGGTGTTCCAGGAGCAGGACGAGGTCGCGAAGGTGGCCGGCCTGCTCGACGGCGACGCGCTGCTGCGCGTGCTGGCCGGCGCGGCGCGGACCGTGGCCTACGCGACCGACCATGCGTTCCGGCAGGCCGAGCGGGGCCAGGCCGGCCCGCGGCGGCGCCAGCGCCGGGGGCCGCCCGAGCGCAGGCCGCTGGCCGACGGCGTGGTCGAGCAGGACGGCGAGGTCGTGCTGGCCAGGACGGCCGACCCGCAGGCCGACCCGGGGCTGGTGCTGAGGGCGGCGGCGGCCGCCGCGCAGGCCGGGCTGCCGCTCGCGCCGCGCACGCTGGACCGGCTGGCCAGCTGCCCGCCGCTGCCCGTCCCGTGGCCGCTGGCGGCGCGCGACGCGCTGCTGACGCTGCTCGGCGCCGGGCCGCCGGCCGTCGGAGTCTGGGAGGCGCTGGACCAGGAGGGCCTGGTGACCCGCCTGCTGCCGGACTGGGAGCGGGTCAGGAACCGGCCGCAGCGCAACCCGCTGCACAAGTACACGGTGGACCGGCACCTGGTGGAGACCGCGGCCAGGGCCGCCGCGCTGACCCGCGAGGTGGCCCGCCCCGACCTGCTGCTGCTCGCCGCGTTCCTGCACGACATAGGGAAGGGCTGGCCCGGCGACCACAGCGTGGCCGGCGAAGTCGTGGCCCGTGACGTCGCCCGGCGTGTCGGATTGCGTCCCGTCGATGCGGAGCTCGTGGCCGCAGCCGTTCGGAATCATCTTCTTCTGCCGCGTGCCGCGACTCGCCGTGACCTGGAAGACCCGGTGACCGTGGCTCAGGTCGCGGATGCGGTCGGCGGACGGGTGCTGCTCGAGCTGCTGCACGCGCTGGCGATCGCGGACGGCCTGGCGACGGGGACCGCCGCCTGGACCGACTGGAAGGCCGGGCTGGTCGCCGACCTGGTCCGCCGGGTGTCGGCCGAGCTGGCGGGCGAGCCGCCGCCTTCGCCGTTGCCGCCAGGGCGTGAACAGCGTGAGCTGGCCGCGAGCGGCGGCCCGGCCGCGCTGGTCCGCGGCGGCGAAGTCACCGTGGTGGCGCCGGATCGCCCGGGCATCCTGTGGCAGGCGGCCGGGGTGCTCGCCTCGCACCGGCTGATGGTCCGCTCGGCGAACGTGTCCGCGCTCGGGGCGACGGCGGTCACCGTGCTGCGGGTGGCACCCGAATACGGCGACCAGCCGGACGCCGCCGTCGTCGAAGGCGATCTGCGCCGGATGCTGGACGGGCGGCTGGACGTGGCGGACCGGCTGCGGCGGCGGCCGCGGGCGTCAGCCGCCCGCCTGCCCGGCGCGGCGCCGCCGAAGGTCACGCTGATCGACGACGCGTCGCGCACGGCCACGGTCGTCGAGGTCAGGGCGCACGACGAGCCCGGGCTGCTGTGGCGGATGGGGCGCGCGCTCGGCGACTGCGGCCTGGACGTGCGGGCGGCCAGGGTCGCAACGCTCGGCGCCGAGGCCGTGGATGTCTTCTACGTCGTGGACGGATCCGGCCGGCCGGTCCGCGACCTGGGGCTGCGCGGGATGATTGCCGCGCGGATACTAGAGGCCCTCACGGGGTAGCCCAGTTCGAGTAGCGCTGACCGGATAGCCTGGGAGCGTGTTTGAAACTCTCTCCGACCGGCTGACCCAGGCGTTCTCGTCGCTGCGCAGCAGAGGACGGCTGTCCCCGGCCGACATCGACGCGACCTGCCGCGAGATCCGCATTGCCCTGCTCGAGGCGGATGTCGCCCTGCCCGTGGCCAGGCAGTTCATCGCCCGGGTGAAGGAGCGCGCGAGCGGCGAGGAGGTATCCGCCGCGCTGAACCCCGCCCAGCAGGTGATCAAGATCGTCCACGACGAGCTGATCACGATCCTGGGCGGCGAGGAGCGCAGGCTCAGGTTCGCCAAGACCCCGCCCACCGTGATCATGCTGGCCGGGCTGCAGGGTTCGGGTAAGACCTCGCTGGCGGCCAAGCTGGCCCGCTGGCTGCGCGAGCAGGGCAACACCCCGATGCTGGTCGCCGCCGACCTGCAGCGGCCCAACGCGGTGCAGCAGCTCCAGGTGCTCGGCGAGCAGGCCGGCGTGCCGGTGTTCGCCCCCTCGCCCGGCAACGGCGTCGGCGATCCGGTCGCGGTGGCGCGGGAGTCGGTCGAGGAGGCCAGGCGCCGCCAGCAGACCGTGGTCATCATCGACACGGCCGGGCGCCTCGGCGTCGACGAGGAGCTGATGCGGCAGGCCGCCTCGATCAGGGACGCCGTCAACCCGGACGAGATCCTGTTCGTGGTCGACGCGATGATCGGCCAGGACGCGGTGGTCACCGCCCAGGCGTTCCTGGACGGCGTCGGCTACGACGGGGTGGTGCTCACCAAGCTCGACGGTGACGCGCGCGGCGGCGCGGCGCTGTCGATCGCCCAGCTCACCGGGCAGCCGGTGATGTTCGCCTCCAACGGCGAGAAGCTCGAGGACTTCGACCTCTTCCACCCCGACCGGATGGCGTCCCGCATCCTCGACATGGGCGACATGCTCACCCTTATCGAGCAGGCCGAGCGCACCTTCGACGCCGACCAGACCGCCGCGATGGCCGGCAAGCTGGCGTCGGGGGAGGGGTTCACCCTCGAGGATTTCGTCGAGCAGCTGAACATGGTCCGCAAGCTGGGGCCGATCGGCAACCTGCTCGGCATGCTGCCGGGCGCGGGGCAGAACCGTGAGCTGCTGAGCCAGATTTCGGACAAGGATCTGGACCGGGCGGCGGCCATTGTCAATTCGATGACTCCGACGGAGCGGCGTACTCCCAAGATCATTAATGGCTCGCGCCGGGCCAGGATCGCCGCGGGATCCGGCGTCACCGTCGGCGAAGTGAACTCCCTCGTGACGAGGTTCTTCGAGGGCCAGAAGATGATGCGCCAGATGATGGGCGGCGGCATGCCGGGGATGCCGCCGATTCCGGGGATGAAGCGCTCCGCGACCAAGGCGGCCAAGGGCAGGCAGCAGGCCAAGAAGAAGAAGCCCAAGGGCGGGCGGCCGGGTGGAAATCCCGCCCGTCCCGCCGCGCTGCCTGGCCCGCCAGGGGCGGCCGGGGGACTGCCGCCGGCCGGCCTGCCGCCCGCGGACCTGCTGCGCAAGCTGAACCTGCCGTCTGCTGACGATCCGGCCGCTCCGGCGCCCGGCAGCGTGCCCGCCGGGTTCCTGCGCCGGTCGAAACGCGGCGACAAGAGGTAACACCCACTACACTATGCTCGCGACTGCACGGTCTCGCGAGGCCCTCTCTCCCTCGCCAGGCCTGACCATCGAGCGCCGCCGGACCCCACCCGGCACGAAGGCTGCCGACCACACCGAGTTTCTGGGGAGAAGACCGCACCCGTGGCTGTCAAGATCAAGCTGAAGCGCCTGGGCAAGATCCATGCGCCGTACTACCGGATCGTCGTCGCCGACTCGCGCACCAAGCGGGACGGTCGGGCGATCGAGGAGATCGGCAAGTACCACCCGAAGGCTGAGCCCTCGTTCATCGAGGTGCAGTCCGAGCGGGCTCAGTACTGGCTCTCGGTGGGCGCTCAGCCGACCGACCCGGTCCGCCGCCTGCTGGAGATCACCGGCGACTGGCAGAAGTTCCGCGGCGAGCCTGGCAGCGAAGGAACGCTGCGCACGGCCGCGCCCAAGGTCAGCAAGAGCGAGATCTTCGCCGAGGTCGTGGGAGCGCACAAGGGCGTCGATGCGGCTCCTAAGGGCAAGGGCCGCAGCAAGGCCGACTCTGCGGACAAGGCCGAGGCTAAGGCTGACACCAAGGCTAAGGCTGACACCAAGCCCGCCGCCAAGAAGAAGCCCGCCGCCAAGGCCGCTGCTGAGGCCAAGCCGGCCGCCGAGACCGTTGCCGAGCCGGCTGCTGAGACCGCCGCCAAGGCCGAGCCGGCTGCCGAGACCGTTGCCGAGCCGGCTGCCGAGTCGGGAAGCGGGGCCTAACGTGCTCGAGGAAGCCCTCGAGCACCTGGTCAAGGGAATCGTCGAGCACCCCGATGACGTCCAGGTGGGCAGTCGCGGGCTGCGCCGCGGCCGGGTTCTCGAGGTCCGGGTGCATCCGGATGACCTCGGGAAGGTCATCGGCCGCGGCGGCCGGACCGCGCGGGCGCTGCGCACGGTGATCGGCTCGCTGGCGGGCCGCAACTACGTGCGCGTGGATCTCCTGGACACCAGCGAGATCCGCTAGCCGGCATGCAGCTGGTCGTCGGCCGGATCGCGCGGCCGCACGGAGTCCGCGGCGACGTGCTCGTCGAGGTACGGACGGACACGCCAGGCCGCAGGTTCGCCGCCGGTGCGCAGCTGAGCACTGAGCCGGCTGACCGCGGCCCGCTGACCGTCGCATCGTCACGCCAGCATTCCGGGCTGCTGATCGTCGCTTTCGCGCAGGTTGCCGACCGGTCGGCGGCCGAGGCGCTGCGCGGCACCTTGCTGGTGCTCGACTCCAGCGAGCTCGGCCCGACCGGCGACCCGGACGAGTTCCACGACCACGAGCTGATCGGCCTGGCCGCGTTCAGCGCCGGCGGCGATCGGCTGGGCGTGGTCACCGACGTGCTTCATCATGGGCAGGATCTGCTCGTGATCGAGCGGGACGGCCTCGAGGAGCTGCTGGTTCCGTTCGTCGCGCCGCTCGTGCCCGAGGTGGACGTGGCGGCGGGCCGGATGGTGATCGACCCGCCGCCCGGCCTGCTCGATCCCTGACCGGCAGCCGGACGGTAACCAGCGATGCGCATCGACATCATCACGATCTTCCCCGATTACTTCGGGCCGCTCGGGGTGTCCCTGATCGGCAAGGCGGCCGAGCGCGGCGATATCGAGTTCGCGATCCACGATCTGCGGGCCTGGACGCGCGATATTCACCACACCGTGGACGACACTCCTTACGGCGGCGGGCCCGGGATGGTGATGAAGCCGGAGCCGTGGGGCGAGGCGCTCGACGCTGTACTGCGGCCGGCCGGGTCGTCGGCCCGGCTTGTAGTGCCGGTGCCCAGCGGCGCGCTGTTCACCCAGGACATGGCGATCGACTATGCCCGGCAGGATCATCTGGTCTTCGCCTGCGGGCGCTACGAGGGAATCGACTCCCGGGTCATCGAGGACGCCAGGACCCGGGTGCCGGTCGACGAGGTGAGCATCGGCGACTACGTGCTGGCCGGCGGCGAGTCCGCCGCGCTCGTCATGATCGAGTCGGTCTGCCGGCTGCTGCCCGGCGTGCTGGGCAACGCCGAATCGGCGGTCGATGACTCGTTCGGCGGCGGATCCGGCAGCGGCGGGATGGCCGGGCTGCTGGAGGGGCCGCGCTACACCAGGCCGCGCGTCTGGCGGGGGCGCGAAGTGCCGCCCGTGCTGCTGTCCGGAGATCACGCGGAAATCGCCCGCTGGCGCAGGGAGGCGGCGCTGCGCCAGACCGCGGCCAACCGCCCGGATCTGATGGAACGGCTGGTCAGCGAGGCCGAAGCGGCCGAGCCGCCGCCTTGCGGTACTGTCCACGGCCAGGATATGGCACACTGAAACACGACCCCTGGCTCATGCAGCTCATGCAGCAGTCCCGCCGGGGTGCACGCTGGGACGAAAGTCCCGAGCCCCGATACGACCGTCGCCGCCCGCGGCACGCCCGCGCACGCGTAGCTATCACTGAGGAATTGCCGCCATGGACACCGCGATCGCCGACCTTGAGCTGGCTCAGGTTCGCAACGACATCCCGGGATTTCGTCCCGGCGACACCCTGAAGGTGCACGTTCGCGTCAAGGAAGGCAGCCGATCGCGGATCCAGATCTTCCAGGGCGTGGTCATCCGCCGTCAGGGCGGCAGCGTGCGTGAGACCTTCACCGTGCGCAAGATCAGCTACGGCGTGGGCGTCGAGCGCACCTTCCCGGTGCACAGCCCGTCCATCGACAAGATCGAGGTTGTCACCCACGGCAAGGTCCGCCGGGCCAAGCTGTACTACCTCCGCGAGCTGCGCGGCAAGGCCGCCCGGATCAAGGAACGCCGCGTCAACCCGCGCTAGGCCGTGACCGCCGAGCCTGCCGCGTCACCAGCACCGGAGCCGGCCGGCCGGCCCGGGAAGAGCCGCCGGCATCTGACCAGGGACCTGCTGGTCATGGTCACGATCGCGGGCGTGCTCGCGCTGCTGCTCAAGGCGTTCGTGGTGCAGGCCTTCCGGATCCCCTCCGGATCCATGGAAGACACGCTGCTGGTCGGCGACCGCGTCCTGGTGAACAAGCTCGTGTATCACCTGCGCGGCATCCACCGCGGCGACATCGTGGTGTTCGGCGGCCAGGGCTCGTGGGGACCCTCGTCGCCCCCGGTGTCCAGCGACCCGCTGGTCAGGCTGTATCAGGACACGCTGCGCGCGGTCGGGCTGCAGAGTAACGGCACCGACTACGTCAAGCGCGTCATCGGGCTGCCCGGCGACCGCGTGGCGTGCTGCGACGCCCGGGGCCGGCTGACCGTGAACGGCGTGCCGCTGAACGAGGCTTCCTACGTTTACCCGGGCAACTTTCCTTCCGCCGAACGCTTCAGCGTGGTCGTGCCGACCGGCCACATCTGGGTGATGGGCGACCACAGAGACGACTCGGCGGACTCCAGGTTCCACGCGAACGACCCCGGCGGCGGGGCGGTGCCCGAGGGCGCCGTGGTCGGGCGGGCGTTCGCCATCGTCTGGCCGCCGGCACAGCTGGGCGTGGTGCCGATCCCCGCCACGTTCGAGCAGCCGGCGCTGAGCGCGGCCCTTCAGGGATAGGCGCTAGGCTCACATCGATGATGGACGAAGAAATGGGCGCGGCCTCCCCGGCGCACCCGGAGGCTCCCGTGGACGACGGCGTTACTCCGCACGACGGTCAGATCCCGCAGGCGGACAGGGACGAGAAGGCGGCGACCAGCGATGCTGCCGGCGCCACAGGTGCTGCCGGTGACGCCGGCGCCACCGGTGACGCCAAGCCCGACGGCAAGGCCAAGGGCAAGGGCAAGAAGCGCGGGTCGCTGCTGCGCGAGCTTCCTGTCCTCGTGGTGATCGCCCTCGCCCTCGCGCTGGTCATCAAGACCTATGCGTTCCAGGCGTACTTCATCCCGTCCGGCTCGATGCAGAACACCCTGGCGATCGGCGACAAGGTTCTCGTCAACAAGATCGTCTACCATCTGCGGTCGATTCACCGCGGTGACATCGTGGTGTTCAACGGCGCAGGATCCTGGGACCAGAACGCGCCGCCGCCGCCCAACCCGTTCGACCGCCTCTACCGCGCGATCATCGGCCTGTTCGGCGCGGCGCCGGGCCAGACCGACTACATCAAGCGCGTCATCGGCGTTCCCGGCGACCACGTGCAATGCTGCAACGCTCAAGGGCAGGTCACGGTCAACAGCGTCCCGCTGAGCGAGAAGTCCTACCTCTACCCGGGGAACGTGCCGTCGGCCGCCCCGTTCAGCGCCATCGTCCCGGCCGGCCACCTCTGGGTGATGGGCGACCACCGCGCGGTGTCCGACGACTCGCGGGACCACGTCGGCTTCCCCGGCGGCGGGACCATCCCGGAGAACGAGGTGGTGGGCCGCGCGTTCTGGATCGTCTGGCCGCCGAGCAGGTGGCGGGTGCTGCCCATCCCGGCCACCTTCGAGCAGTCGGCCCTGAACGCCAGCAAGGCGGCAGGCTCGGCAGCCGCGCCCCAGCTGACCTCGGCCTCGGCGGTCCCCGCCGTTCCGGTCACCCCGGCCGTGCCGCTCGCCGCGGGCCTCATCGGCGCCGTGCCGCTGACCTGGGGACAGCGGCGGCTGCGCGGCAGCGTCCGGCGCAGGATCGCCCGGCGCCGCTCACCCTGACCCTCTCCTACACCCCTGCGAATTGCCCGATGACAGCAGTGCTCCGGCCTCCCGGCTACACGCCGCGCAGCTCTGCCGGGCTGGCCGGATACGAGCGGGTGCTGACCCGGGCCGGCCTGTCGCCGGTGGCCGGGATCGACGAGGCAGGTCGCGGCGCGTGCGCGGGCCCGCTGGTGGTGGCGGCCGCCGTGCTCGGCCGGGCGCCAGTGCCCGGCCTGGCCGACTCCAAGGAGCTCACCGCGGCCGCCCGGGAGGATGTCTACCGGCACCTGGTCCGGACCGCGTTCGCCTGGCACGTGGTGGTCATCCCGGCCGCGGACATCGACCGGCTCGGCCTGCATGTGTGCAACATCACCGGCATGCGCCGCGCCCTGGCCGGCCTTCGGTGCCAGCCGGGATACGTGCTCACCGACGGTTTCCCGGTCCGCGGCCTCGGCGTTCCCTCGCTCGCCATGTGGAAGGGTGACCAGGTGGCGGGGTGCGTGGCCGCGGCGTCGATCCTCGCCAAGGTGACCAGGGACCGGATCATGACCGACCTGGACTGCCGCCATCCGGAGTACGGCTTTGCCCGGCACAAGGGCTACTGCACCGCGGATCACGCCGAGGCGCTGATGAGCCACGGGCCCTGCCGGTCGCACCGGTTCTCGTACGTGAACGTGATCGAGGCGCAGCGGGCGCACGCCGCCGGGCGGTTCGCTGACGTCGCTGCACCTGACGTGCCTGCACCTGATGTGCCTGCACCTGATGTCACTGCACCTGATGTCACTGCACCGAGCGCTCATGTGGTCGGCGTAGTTTGACGGGGAGCACAATGGACCTGCGGTTGGGGTGGTGATCATGAGCGCAGAAGATCTCGAAAAGTACGAGACCGAGATGGAACTGCAGCTGTACCGCGAATATCGGGACGTCGTGGGGCTGTTCAGCCATGTGGTGGAGACCGAACGCCGGTTCTACCTGACCAATGAGGTCGAGCTGAACGTCCGCACCGCCGAGAACGGCGAGGTGTTCTTCGAGGTCACCATGCAGGACGCCTGGGTCTGGGACATGTACCGGCCAGCCCGGTTCGTCAAGAACGTCCGGGTCGTCACCTTCAAGGACGTCAACGTCGAGGAACTCGCCAAGAGCGACCTGGAGCTGCCGGAGAACAAGCCCGGATTCGAAGCCTGATCCTCCCCGCTCATTGAAGCAGCGGCCACCGACAATCCTCCGCGCCTGTCCACACTTTCGCTGACGGCTCGCCGCTCTCCACAGCTCCGCATCGCGTCCCACGCCGCCTCGCCGATCCCGCCATCGTCGAAGGCGGAGGTGGTGGCGATGCGCGCCAAGGACGCACTCGGCAAGCAGGGCGAACAGCTGGCCGCCGAATATCTCGAGCGCAGCGGCCTGCGGATACTCGCCCGCAACTGGCGCTGCTCCGAGGGCGAGATCGACATCGTGGCCGCCGAGCGCAGGGTGCTCGTGGTGTGCGAGGTGAAGACCAGGTCCGACGCCACGCGCGGGACGCCCCTGGAGGCGATCACCCGGCAGAAGCAGCGCAGGCTCAGGCGACTCGCCGTGCGCTGGCTCACCGCGCACGGCGTGCTGTTCGACGAGGTGCGGATCGACATCATCGGCCTGATCCGCAGCCCGGGCGGCGGCTTCACGATCGATCACGTTCGCGGGGTGGGCTGATGCCGTTCGCCCGCACGCACTCGGTCGCCATCGTGGGCGTCGAAGGCCATCAGGTCGAGATCGAGGCCGATATCGCCAACGGCCTGGTCGGGCTGCTGCTGGTCGGGCTGCCCGACACCGCGCTGCGCGAGGCCAGGGACAGGATCCGCGCGGCCATCGTCAACAGCCATGAGACCTGGCCGCAGCGCAGGATCACCGTGGGCCTGTCGCCGGCCAGCCTGCCCAAGCGCGGCAGCGGATTCGACCTGGGCATCGCGGTCGCGATCCTGATGGCGGCGGGGACAGTGCCAGCCAGCACGGGACCGGCCGCCTCCGACCGGACCATGTTCCTCGGCGAGCTGGGCCTGGACGGCCGGCTGCACCCGATCCGCGGCGTGCTGCCCGCGGTGTCGGCCGCATCCGCCGCCGGGTTCGGCACGGTGATGGTGCCGTGGGCCAACGCGCCGGAAGCGGCGCTCGTGCCGCGCATGCGGGTCATCGGCGCCCCCAGCCTGGCCGCCGCGCTGCGCTGGCTCCGCGGCGACACCTGCGCCGCAGGCCCGGATGCGGCCCGGCTCTTCCCCCCGGACGGCAGCAGGCCCGCGCCCGCGGCCCGCGACCGGAGCGCGATCGACCTCGCCGACGTGCTCGGCCAGCCCCTGGCCAGGCGCGCCGCCGAGATCTGCGCCGCGGGCGGCCACCACCTGCTGCTGCTCGGCCCGCCGGGAGCGGGCAAGACGATGATCGCCGAACGCATCCCCACGATCCTGCCGGCCCTCGACCGGGCCGAGGCCCTGGAGGTGACGTCGATCCACTCGATCGCGGGCACGCTGCCGCCCGGCTGCCCGCT
Organism: Streptosporangiaceae bacterium; assembly: GCA_036495825.1. Classification (GTDB taxonomy): domain Bacteria; phylum Actinomycetota; class Actinomycetes; order Streptosporangiales; family Streptosporangiaceae; genus PALSA-505. The sequence goes on along the minus strand of DASXME010000287.1, from coordinate 12,713 downwards.
GATCAGCGACCCGCCGTTCTGCGGCCCGCATCACACCGCGACCAAGGCCGCGATAGTCGGCGGCGGCAGCGGCACGATCCGCCCCGGCGCGGCCTCCCTCGCGCACAAGGGCATCCTGCTGCTCGACGAGGCACCGGAGTTCGCCCGCGACGTGCTCGACGCGCTCCGCCAGCCGCTCGAGTCCGGCCAGGTGGTGCTGGCCCGGTCCGGGGTCACGGCCCGCTTCCCGGCCAGGTTCACCCTGGTGCTCGCGGCCAACCCGTGCCCGTGCGCCAACGGCGGGGGCGCCAGCGCCGCGTGCACCTGCACGCCCATCGCCAAGCGCCGCTACATGGGTCGGCTGTCCGGTCCGCTGCTCGACCGGGTGGATGTGAAAGTAGAGGTGCTGCCGGTGGGCCGGGCCGAGTTGCTCAGCGACGGCAGGTCCGCCGAGTCGAGCTGCGTCGTGGCCGGCCGGGTGGCCGCCGCGCGCCAGCGCGCGGCGGCGCGGCTGGCGGGCACCCCGTGGCGGCTGAACGCCCAGCTGCCCGGCAGCGAGCTGCGCCGGCACTTCGCGCCGGCCCCGGCCGCCCTGCGCCCGCTCGAGCGGGCCATGGAACTCGGCCAGATCAGCGCCCGCGGCGTCGATCGCGTGCTGCGGGTCTCGTGGACGCTGGCCGACCTGGTCGGCAAACCGCGGCCGGACGACAAGGACACCTGCTACGCGCTCGGCCTGTGGCTGGGGGTGGGCACATGACGGCGCAGCGGCTGGCGCGCGCCGCCCTGACCTACCTGGCCGAGCCCGGTGACCAGCTGCTCGGGACGCTGCTGCGCGACCGTGAGCCCGCCGAGGTGGTCGCGGCCATCACGGCCGGCCCGCCGCCCGACCGGCCCGACGGGATCAGCGCCCGGGCCTTCAGCCGCGCCGTCAAGCGCTGGGCGGCCAGGGCCGGCCACCTGCCCGAGGCGGCCGACCTCGCCGCGTGGCGCAAGCAGGACATCAGGCTGCTGTGCCCGGGCGACGCCGAGTGGCCGACGCAGCTCGAATCGCTGGGCGACGCCGGCCCCTACGCCCTGTGGCTGCGCGGCGGCGCTGACCTTCGGTTCAGCTGCCTGCGTTCGGTATCGCTGGTCGGTTCCAGGGCGGCCACCGCGTACGGCTCTCATGTCGCCACCGGGATGGCGGCGGCACTCGGCGAACGCGGCTGGACGACCGTTTCCGGCGGTGCTTACGGCATCGACGGCAGCGCGCACCGCGGCGCACTGGCCGCGGAAGGCCTGACCATCGCGGTGCTCGCCTGCGGGGTCGACCGCAGCTATCCCGCCGGGCACGCCGCGCTCTTCGACGCGATCACGGCGCATGGCGCGCTGGTCAGCGAGTGGCCGCCGGGCACGATGCCGACCCGGCACGGCTTCCTGGTCCGCAACCGCGTGATCGCCGCGCTCACCCGGGGGACCGTGGTGATCGAGGCCAGCCTGCGCAGCGGCGCGCTGAGCACGGCGCGGCACGCCCGCGACCTCTGCCGTCAGCTGATGGCGGTGCCGGGCCCGGTCACCTCCGCCGCCTCGGCGGGCTGTCACGAGATCATCCGCGAATGGGGAGCGGTCTGCGTGACAGACGCCGGGGACGTGCTCGATCAAGTGGCCATGACCGGCGATTTTTTTTCCGAACGTCGCCACGGTCCCGTCCTGCCATTGGATGAACTTGACCCGCTGACCGCCCTGGTTCTTGAGGCCGTCCCCGCCCGGGCCGGCTTGAGCACGACCGAGATCGCCGTCGCGGCCGGGGTAGACACCGACACCGCGATCCGCTGCCTGGGCGAGCTCGCGGCCGGCGGCTACGTGGACCGCCACGACCGCGGCTGGCGAATCCGCCGAACCTGCTGACCTCGGTGCGAGACTGGGGACATGACCCAGGAGGAGCTCCCCGCCGCGCTGCTCCGTGCCTGGACGGAGTTCCGGCGCCACCTGGCGGCCGAACGCGGCCTGTCCCCGCATACGGTCCGGGCCTACCTCGGCGACGTCCGCTCGCTGCTGGGCCATGCTCACCGCTGTGGGATCAGCGATCTCGCGGAGCTGGACGTCGGGGTGCTGCGCAGCTGGCTCGCCTGCCAGCGGTCAGCCGGCCAGGCCCGGGCCACGCTGGCCCGCCGCGGCGCTGCGGCCAGGACGTTCACCGCCTTCGCCAGCGGGCGCGGCTGGATGCCCCGCGATCCCGGCCCGCTGCTGGGCATGCCCAGGCCGCACCGGACGCTGCCGCACGTGCTGCGCCAGGACGAGATGAGGGCCGTGCTCGAAGCTGCCCGCGACGACGCCGGGGCGGTGGCGGCCCAGGACCGCCCCGAAGCGCTGGCCGTCGCGCTGCGCGACCTGGCCGTCGTCGAGCTGATCTACGCGACCGGCATCAGGGTGAGCGAGCTGTGCGGCCTCGACCTCGGCGACATCGATCACGGCCGCCGCTGCCTGCGGGTGCTCGGCAAGGGCAGCAAGGAGCGCACCGTCCCGATGGGGCTTCCGGCGCACCGCATGCTGGACGGCTGGAGCCGGGACGGGCGCCCGCTGCTGACGACCGACCGCAGCGGGCAGGCGCTCTTCCTCGGCGCCCGCGGCGGCAGGCTGGACCCGCGGGCCGCCCGCCGGATAGTCCATCAGCGCCTGACGGCCGTGCCGGGCGGATCGGACGGGGGACCGCACGCGCTGCGCCATACCGCGGCCACCCACCTGCTGGAGGGCGGCGCCGACCTGCGCAGCGTCCAGGAGTTTCTCGGCCACTCGTCGCTGGCGACCACGCAGGTCTACACCCACGTCTCCATCGAGCGGCTGCGCTCCAGCTACCGTCAGGCGCACCCGAGAGCCTGACGGACGGACTGACAAGAAAGCCTGTAGCGGTAGACTGCGAGTCGGTCGCTGAAGTGCGCGGCAACTGCCGCGCGCTCACTGGCCAAATTCGCGCGCCCGCTTCGCCGACCGGAACCGGTTGGGCTTCCGGCGGGGCGCGCCCTTCGGTCCGCGGAACCGATGAGATCCGCGGCGGGGTGCGCACGGGTGCCAGGCAACAACCGAAGCGCGCCCGCCCGCTGTGGCGCGGCGCACGAGAGAAGGGACAACCGCCATGACCGCGGTCGTCACCATGAGGCAGCTCCTGGAGAGCGGCGTCCACTTCGGGCACCAGACCCGTCGGTGGAACCCGAAGATGAAGCGGTTCATCTTCACCGAGCGCAACGGCATCTACATCATCGACCTGCAGCAGTCGCTGGACTACATCGACCGCGCGTACGAGTTCATCAGGGAAACGGTCGCCCACGGCGGCACGATCCTGTACGTCGGGACCAAGAAGCAGGCCCAGGAGGCCATCGCCGAGCAGGCGCGCCGGGTGGGCATGCCGTTCGTGAACCAGCGCTGGCTCGGCGGCATGCTGACCAACTTCGGCACGGTCTTCAAGCGGCTGCAGCGGCTCAAGGAGCTGGAAGAGGTCGACTTCGACGACGTGGCCGGCTCGACCCTGACCAAGAAGGAACTGCTTCACCTCAAGCGGGAGCACGACAAGCTCGACCGCTCGCTCGGCGGCATCCGGCACATGTCCCGCGTGCCGAGCGCGGTCTGGATCGTGGACACCAAGAAGGAGCACATCGCCGTCGCCGAGGCGCGCAAGCTCGGCATCCCGGTGATCGCGATCCTGGACACCAACTGCGACCCCGATGAGGTCACCTACCCGATCCCGGGGAATGACGACGCCATCCGCAGCGTTGCCCTGCTGACCAGGGTGATCGCGGACGCGGTCGCGGACGGCCTGATCGCCAGGGCTGGCGCCGCTGACAGCGACGAGAAGCCGTCGGCGGACCTCGCCGCGGCGGAGCCGCTGGCGGAGTGGGAGCGGGAACTGCTGCCCAGCCGCCCGGCTGACGATGCCGTCGCCGCGGATGCCGCGGCTACCGCGGATGCGGCCGTCAGCGGCGGGGTAGCCACCCTGACCAGGCCAGACGACGCTGCTGCTCCGGCCGCCGAGCCGGTCGCCGAGGCCCCGGCCGTCGCCGAGGCCCCGGTTGCCGCTGAGGTCCCGGCCGCCGCTGAGACCGCGGCCGAGGCGCCGGCTGCCGAGCCGGCCGCGGCCGAGCCGGCCGTCGCCGAGGCCCCGGCCGAGACCGACGCCGACGCCGCCACGCCAGAGGCCGCACCCGGAGCCTGAAGCCCGGAGCATGAAGCACAGCCAGTACGGACACACCAGACGAGAGATGGGGACATGAGCAAGGTACCCGCCGAGGATGTCAAGCGGCTCCGTGAGCAGACCGGGGCAGGGATCCTCGACTGCAAGAAGGCGCTGGAGGCGTCGGAGGGCGACTTCGCCGCCGCCGTGGAGGCGCTGCGGATCAAGGGCGTCAAGGACGCGGGCAAGCGAGCCGACCGGACGGCGGCCAACGGCCTGGTGACCACGGTGCTGGACGGCACGAGCTCCGGCCTGATGTTCGAGCTCAACTGCGAGACCGACTTCGTGGCCAAGACCGAGAAGTTCCAGCGGCTGGCGGCCGACATCGCCACCGCCGCGTCCGCCGCCCAGCCGGCCGACCGGCTCGCCCTGCTGTCCGCCGAGGCGCAGCCGGGCCGCACGGTGCAGCAGCTCATCGACGAGGCCGGCGTCTCGCTCAAGGAGAAGCTTGAGCTCGGCAGGTTCGTCCGGTTCGACGGCGGCTACGTCGCCAGCTACCTGCACCGTTCCGACCCGGCGCTGCCGCCGACGCTGGGCGTGCTCGTCCAGCTCGACACCGACGGCAAGGACGGCGCCGAGGTGGGCAGGGACATCGCCCAGCAGGTCGCCGCGATGCGCCCGCAGTACGTACGCCGCGACGAAGTGCCCGCCGACGTCCTCGAGAGCGAGCGCAGGATCGCCGAGCAGATCACCCGGGACGAGGGCAAGCCCGAGCAGATCATCGCCAAGATTGTCGATGGGCGGGTGAACCGCTTCTACAGCGAGGTGGTGCTCACCGAGCAGACCTTCGTCAAGGACACCAAGAAGACGATCAAGAAGCTGCTCGAGGAGAATGGTGTGACCGTGCGCAACTTTGCGCGGTTCCAGGTGGGCCAGAGCTGACGGCTCCGGCCCGCCGTTCCACCTGGATCGGCACGCTGGCGTGCCGTTGAAGGAGCCGAAAGTGATCGAGGAGACACTCTTCGAAGCCGAAGAGAAGATGGAGAAGGCCGTCGTGGTGGCGAAGGAAGAGTTCGCCGGCATCAGGACAGGCCGGGCTCATCCCGCCATGTTCGCCAAGATCACGGCCGAGTATTACGGCGCGCAGACTCCCGTGAACCAGCTCGCCTCGTTCCACATACCCGAGCCCCGCATGATCGTGATCCAGCCGTTCGACAAGTCGTCGCTGGGCGCGATCGAGAAGGCGATCCGCAACAGCGATCTCGGCGTGAACCCGTCGAACGACGGCGCCATCATCCGGGTGATCCTTCCCGAGCTCTCCGAGGAGCGGCGCAAGGAGTACGTCAAGATCGCGCGGCACAAGGCCGAAGACGGCCGGGTTGCCATCCGCAATATCAGGCGGCATTCCAAGGACGCGCTCGACAAGCTCGCCAAGAATGGCGATGCGGGCGAGGACGACGTGCACCGTGCGGTACGCGAACTCGACGAGCTCACGCATTCCTATGTCACGCAGGTAGATGAGCTGCTGAAACACAAGGAAACCGAGCTTCTCGAGGTCTAGCTTGAACCTCGACGACGCTAAGCCGGAACGGACTCGGCGGACCGGCCGCAATCTCCCTATTGCGATCGCGGTAGGCCTGGGCCTCGGCGGGCTGGCGCTTGTCACCCTGCTCACGGCGAAGGTCAGCTTCCTGGCCCTCACCGGCGTCGCGGTAGTGCTCGCGCTGCGGGAGCTCAGCCGGACCATGCGGCAGCGCGAGGTCGTGATCTCGCTGGTTCCCATCTACCTTGGCGGCACCGCGATCTGGGCGTATGCCTACTGGCTCGGCTACCGGGACACGGTCGCCGCGCTCGCGGTCACCGTAATCGCCGTCATGGTCTGGCGCCTGCCGGGCGGCGCCGACGGCTACCTGCGGGACATCATGGGGAGCCTGTTCGCCGTTGCGTACCTGGTGCTGCTCGGCGTCTTCGTGGCCCTCATGCTCAGCATGACCGACGGTGCACACCGGGTCCTACTGTTCCTTGTGCTCACGGTGTGCAGTGACACGGGCGGCTACTTCGCCGGCATCCTGGTCGGCAAGCATCCGCTGGCCCCCGTGATCAGCCCGAAGAAGACCTGGGAAGGCCTGGCCGGTTCCGCGCTCGCCTGCCTGGCAGCCGGGGGCATCCTGCTTCCGGTCCTGCTCAGCGGTCACGCCTGGCAGGGGCTCCTGCTCGGCGCGGCGGTCGTCACGGCGGCGACCCTCGGCGATCTTGTCGAGTCAATGATCAAGCGGGATCTGGGCATCAAGGACATGGGGACTCTCCTGCCTGGTCACGGCGGAGCCTTCGACCGGATCGATGCGATGCTGCTGACCGCGCCGGTGACCTGGCTGCTCCTGGTGGCGTTCATCCCGGTAGCCACCGGGGCCTCGCACTGACCACGGCCGCCGGGCGGTGCTACGGGCCGACGATCCAGCTACGGCGCTGCGCCGCTAGCTCGTTCACCAGGCTGGCCGAGCCGCGTTCCTTGGCGAGTAGGCGTTGCCGTTCGGAAATAGGAATGATCCAAAGCCAGCGCACCGGATCGCCGCCGAACGAGAACCCGCTCAGATCCGGCACTTCCGGCCCCATCAGGCCGCCGGGCTCGTCGAGCAGGAGCACCGCCTCGTTCCCGCCGCCGAGCGGGAAGGTGGACGGCTGGTGATACCAGCGGACGCTGTGACCCGGGCCAAACCAGGTAACGGCCCGCCACGGGTACTGGGCCAGCCAGAGGAAGATCCGGGCCGCCTGCTGGCTGGGCAGCGAGGTCGCCATCACCAGCTCGATCCGGGTGTAGGCGCTCGATTCCTCGACGAACTGCTCGACGACGGGCATCCGCTGGCAGCTCATCCCGACGGTGGACAGCACGGTGTAGGGGCGGTCCGGTGTCGGCGGCCGTTCGGACACCCCGACGGCCGGCAGCTTGCCCGCGGCCGCGTCCCAGTAGTGCGCTCCCGGCCCGAGCCTGGTCAGCAGGTGACCCAGGATGGCCTGCTGGAAACCGCCCCACGAGCCGGAGTTCTCCCGCCACTTCCAGAACGCGCTCGCCTGCTCGGTCCGCGGCCCCAGTCCCTCCAGCGCGTCATCCAGCGACCATCCGAACGGAGTCTGCCCGATGACGTCCCGGCTGTATCCCGGCATTCCCCTGGTCATGTCCGCCCAGCCGGGGATCACCGCGAGAAGCTGATCATGCTCCAGCAGGGCGGCGCCGTCTCCCTCCTCGAACCACAGCACCGTGAGCGAGCTGGGATCAAGCGGCGGGCGGCCGGACGGGTGCTTGGTGTGCGCGACCGGCATGACCGGCGCCCGGCCGGCGTTGAGCCGGCTCAGATCCGTAGTCGGCGGGGCGGCCCGGTGGTTGGCGATCCAGGTCGCGGCGATCGCGGTCGCTTCATCGTTCAGGTACGCTGCCGTGGTGATGCCGTCGTACTCTACGAGCATGCGGCGGCTCCCGTAGGGGCTTGTGCTCTCCACCAGAATTTCTGGCTCCGGCTGACCGGGCCGCCCGCGCGTCTTCGGCATGAACGAAATCTACTAACTTGGCCCGGCGGCCGCGCATTCAGGCCCACATTGTTTCCGGTTCGCAACGGCCTATCATGAATCAGCCACTGCCCCGCAAGCAGAACGGAGCATTTGTGCAGTCCCCGCAGCCCGCGGTCCCACGTCGTGACCTGCCCATCCGGCCGCCGCGCCATCTCGCGGACCTTGATCGCGCCGCCAGGCGGGCCGCGGTGGCAGAACTCGGCGAACCGCCATTTCGCGGCGATCAGCTATCTCGGCACTATTTCGCCCGACTTACGGATAAACCCGGCGAAATGACCGATGTGCCCGCCGCGGTCAGGGACTCGCTCGCCGCCGCCCTGCTGCCCCGGTTGCTGACATCGATGCGTGAACTCTGCTGCGACGACGGCATGACCCGCAAGACCTTGTGGCGCACTTTCGATAACGCCCGCGTCGAGTCGGTGCTGATGCGCTACCCCGGCCGCGTCACCATGTGCGTATCCTCACAGGCCGGCTGCGGGATGGGCTGCCCGTTCTGCGCCACCGGGCAGGCCGGCCTCACCCGCAACCTGTCCACGGCCGAGATCGTCGAGCAGGTTGTGGCCGGCGCCCGCCAGGTCGCGGCCGGCGCCGTCGGCGACGGCCCGGCCCGGGTCTCCAACGTGGTGTTCATGGGGATGGGCGAGCCGCTGGCCAACTACCGCAGCGTGCTGGCCGCCGTCCGCCGCCTCACCGACCCGGCGCCGTATGGCCTCGGGCTCTCGCAGCGGCACGTGACCGTTTCCACCGTGGGACTGCTGCCCGCCATCCGCCGGCTGGCCGGCGAAGGGCTGGCCGTCACCCTCGCCGTGTCCCTGCACGCCCCCGACGACGAGTTGAGGGACCAGCTCGTGCCGGTGAACCGCCGCTGGCCGGTGACCGAGGTGCTCAGCGGCGCATGGGACTACGCCGCGGCGACCGGCCGCAGGGTCTCGATCGAGTACGCGCTGATCCGCGACGTCAACGACCAGGCCTGGCGGGCCGACGCGCTCGGCGCCCTGCTGGCGGGACAGCTCGCGCACGTCAACCTGATCCCGCTCAACCCGACACCGGGATCGAAGTGGACCGCCTCGACACAGCAGGCCATGGACGAGTTCGTCCGGCAACTGGAGGCCCATGGCGTGCCGGTCACGGTCAGGGACACCCGAGGCCGCGAGATCGACGGCGCCTGCGGTCAGCTGGCCGCCTCTGCCTGAGTCACGATTGTCATCCGCCTGCCCCCGCTGGGCGTCTTCCTTAGGGAAGTCACCGCCGGCAGAGGCGGGTGACTCAGACTCGGTCGGCCTGACTGGCCGCGAGGTGGGGCATCATGATGGGCAGGTTGTGGCTGGGCGCATCGCTGGGAACGGCGCTGGCGCTGGCGGGGACAGTGCCGGGTCATGCCGGGCCGGCAACGGCAGCGGCAGGGATCATCTCGACCGTGGCGGGCGGTGTCGGCGGCCCGGGGCTGGCCACGCGGGTGTCCATCACCACGCCCGGGGACATCACGTTCAGCAACGGCTCGCTGTACGTGGCGGCCGGCGGCTCGGTGCGGGAGGTGAGCCCGCAGACCGGGCAGCTCACCACGCCCGTGGGTAACGGCACCGGCACCGAATCGCCGTCCGGCGGCGACGGCGGCCCCGGGATCCAGTCCAGCGTGGATGACGCTTACGGGATCGCGGCAGGGCCGTCCGGCAGCCTGATACTCAGCGAGAGAGATATCGACAACAGCCGGGTCCGCATGGTGGCAGGAAGCACCGGCACCTTCTATGGCGTCAGGATGACCAGGGGGGACATCTACACCGTGGCCGGCGGCGGGAGGGGCGCTGATGGCGGCCCGGCCGTAGACGCCTCGCTGGTAAAACCCGCCGGGATTACCGTGGACGGCGCGGGCAACCTGGTGATCGCCGACTCCGGCCACAGCCGGGTCCGGGTAGTGGCGGGCAGCACCGGTATTTTCTACGGGCAGTCGATGACCGCCGGTGACATCTACACCGTGGCCGGGAACGGCACGGTGGGGTTCTCCGGCGACGGCGGCCCTGCCACCAGCGCTGAACTGGCCACCCCCCTCGGGGTCAGGTTTGACGGCGCGGGCAACCTGGTGATCGCCGATGCCGCCAACAACCGGGTCCGGGTGGTGGCGGGCAGCACCGGCACCTTCTACGGCCAGGCGATGACCGCCGGCGACATCTACACCGTGGCCGGGAACGGCACGCAAGGATTCTCCGGTGACGGCGGCCCGGCCACCAGCGCCGGAGTCGACCCGGTCGCGGCGGTGACGGACGGCGCGGGCAACCTGGTGATCACTGACTCCATTAACTTCTTCACCCCCAATAAGCACTCCAACCGGGTCCGGGTGGTGGCGGACAGCACCGGCACCTTCTACGGCCAGGCGATGACCGCCGGCGACATCTACACGGTGGCCGGGAAGAACACGGAAGGGTTTTCCGGTGACGGCGGTCCCGCCGTCGGCGCCAAGCTCGGCGCCCCCAGCGGGGTGGCGGTGGACGGTGCGGGCAACCTGGTGATCGCCGACACCGGCAACAACCGGGTCAGGGTGGTGGCGGCCAGCACCGGCACCTTCTACAGCCAGCCGATGACCGCCGACGATATCTACACGATCGCCGGGAACGGCCAGGGTATGTACGACCACAACCTCGGCACCGGCGGAGTCTCCGGTGACGGAGGCCCGGCGACGCACGCTGAACTTAGCCTGCCCGAGGGGTCCGGGCAGGAACGTGTGGCCGTGGACGGTGCGGGCAACCTGCTGATCGCCGACACCGCCAACAACCGGATCCGGGTGGTGGCGAAGAGCGCAGGCACCTTCTACGGCAAGCCGATGACCGCCGGCCACATCTACACCGTGGCCGGAAGCGGCCAGGAAGGGTTCTCCGGCGATGGCGGCCCGGCCACCAGTGCCGGACTGTCCCTGCCGAACGGGGTGGCGGCGGACCACACCGGCAACCTGGTGATCGCCGACACTTTCAACCAGCGGGTGCGGGTGGTGGCGGGCAGCACCGGCAACTTCTACGGCCAGGCGATGACCGCCGGGGACATCTATACCATCGCCGGAACCGGTAACCCCGGGTTCGCCGGGGACCGCGGCCCCGCCGTCGACGCTGAGCTCAACTACCCGCAGGGACTGGCCGTGGACAGCGCAGGCGACCTGCTGATCGCCGACATGTTCAACGGCCGGGTCCGGGTGGTGGCGGAACACTCCGGACGTCTCTACGGCAGGAAGGTGACCGCCGGCGACATCAACACCGTGGCCGGCGGCCGCAGGAAATTCTCCGGCGACGGCGGGCCTGCTGTCGGCGCCGGAGTTCCCGTCCCCCAGGACGTAGCGATGGACCAGGTCGGCAACCTGGTGATCGTCAGCGACGGGCGGGTCCGGGTGGTGGCGGTGCGCACCGGCACCTTCTACGGGCAGGCCATGACGGCCGGCGACATCTACACCGTGACCGGGACCGGCGGCCTGGGGTTCTCCGGTGACGGCGGCCCGGCCGCCGGCGCCGAACTCAACCAACCACACGGGGTGACGGTGAGCGCCGCGGGCAATCTGCTGATCGCCGACAGCGACAACTGCCGGATCCGGATGGTGGCCGGGCGCACCGGCACCTTCTACGGGCAGCCGGCGACCGCCGGGGACATCTACACCGTGGCCGGCGACAGCCCCCTGGACGGCATCAGCGGCTGTCTCGGCGGCAACGAAGGCTTCTCCGGTGACGGCGGCCCGGCCACCGGCGCCAGGCTGGACTCCCCCACCGGGGTGGCGGTGGACCGCGCCGGGGACCTGCTGTTCGCCGACAGCTTCAGCGAGCGGATCCGGAAGGTGGCGGCCTGACCCGGACATGCCGCGCCGTGGCGCCTCCCGCCCTGCGCCAGGCGCGGTCGCCTCCCGCCGGGCTCCCCGGCGGGCGGAGCGGGCCTCACGGTACCGTTGACGGCCATGGCCTGGAAGTACGCGGTGGCCCAGCGGTGCCGTCCTGCGCTGTCGGCGCTCATTCACCGCACCTGGCAGGCGGTGCAGAACACCGCCGTGGTGACGGCAGACACCCCGGCCGGGCGGCGGTTCGCCCGGTTCGGCCGGGGCGCCATGATGGCTTTCCCGGCCGGGGCCGTCTACGGCGAGCGGTGGATCGTCGTGGGCGAGGACACGCTGATCGGCATGCACGTGACCTTGTCCGCAGGCATGATTCCCGGTCAGGATCTCGGCCCGGAGCCGGTGCTGCGGATCGGCGACCGCTGCGTCATCGGCCGGGGCAGCCACATCGTCGCCCATCAGTCGGTCGACATCGGCGACGACGTGTACACCGGGCCGTACGTCTACATCACCGACCAGAATCACGGCTACGCCGACCCGGAGGTGCCGATCGGCCGCCAGTACCCTTCCAACCTCGCGGTCGCGATCGGCCCCGGGACCTGGCTTGGCGCCGGGGCGATCATCCTGCCGGGGGCCATCATCGGCCGGAACGTGGTGGTCGCCGCGGGCTCGGTGGTCCGCGGCCACGTGCCCGATCACTGTGTGGTCGCCGGCGTGCCCGCCAAGATCGTCCGCGAATACGTCGCGGGCGACGGTTGGTCTCGCCCGGCCGCCAGCCGCCCCGAGACCGCTGAGCCCCGGCGCGGCTGACCCCCTGAAGCGGCTGACCCCTGCAGCAGCAGAGCCCTGAAACGGGCCCGGTCTCGGGATTGCGGGCGGTTGAGGACGCTACGGACGCTCATCCGGCCAGGAACGGTGTTGTTGCCCGACGTGACGTCCACGATGCCGGGCGCATGCAGCGCCGCGCCGTAGCCCGGCCCGCGCGTCCGTCCTGGATCCCAGTCAATGCGCACGGAACACCCAAGCGGATTTGTCAGACCAGGGTAGTAACGTCAAATGCATGTTCGATAACAAGATCACGCATCAGCCCGCCCAGGACGGCGTCGGCGGCCCGGCGCTGCCTTCCGCCTCCGGCAGCCCGCCCGAGGATGACGGCCAGAGCCGGCCCGGCGGCGAGGTCGGGGACCGGCCAGGTGGCGGCGGCGCGGGTCAGCTATGCGGCGATGG
>DASXME010000286.1:0-5159 GCA_036495825.1 Streptosporangiaceae bacterium | reverse complement strand
CCCAGCGCGGCCATCTCCTCGTCGGCCATCTCGGTGACCGTCCAGCCGGGGCAGACCACGTTCGCCCGCACGCCCTGGTGGGCGTGATCGACGGCAATCGACTGGGTCAGCATGGTGAGCCCGGCCTTGGTCGCGGCGTAGCCGCCCATCCCGCTCGCGGCCCGCAGCGCGGCGACCGACGCGACCGACACGATCGCGCCGCGCGCGCTGATCAGGTGCGGCAGCGCGGCCTGGGCGACACCGAAGGCGCCGGTCAGGTTGACCGAGACCATCGCCGCCCAGTCCGCGGGCGCGAGGTCGGCCACGCCGCCGGGGGAGATCACCCCGGCGTTCAGCACCAGCCCGTCCAGCGACCCGAACTCGGCCACCACCCGCGACACCGCCGAGCCCACCTGCGCCGGGTCGCTGACGTCGCACACGATGGCCAGCGCCCCGGTCTCCGCGGCGACCGCACGCAGCGGCTCGGGCCGGCGGCCGAGTATGGCTACCCGGTCGCCGCCCGCCGCCAGCGTGCGCGCCACCGCCGCGCCGATCCCGGTCCCGCCGCCGGTGACCAGGACGCCGCGCTCCGCACCGGGCGGCACGGTCACGCGGGGCTCTTCGCGGTCAGATCCGCCAGCTGGCTGCTGGCCGAATCGCGGGCCCGCAGGACCCACGTCGACGCGAAGCCGATCACCAGCAGCGCGAGCGCGAACCAGGGCGCGAGGATGGTGGGCCTCGTCACCTTGTAGAACGCGCCGAAGATGGCGCCGCCGGTTATCACGATGCCGAGTACCGCCGAGGCGATGAGTGGGCCTCTCCGTTCGGAACCCTTAAAATCTCTGAGCGAACCCACCGACATCAACAGGTAGACCACGACCAGCGCGAACCCGCCGAATGTGGAGCCCCAGGCGAACATCGCGAAATAGTGCGGCGTGGCGGGAAGCGCGAACAGCCCGGTCCAGAACAGGTTGACCAGCAGCACGGCCAGCGACGCGGCGGCCACGAAGCCGGTGGCGCCCAGCGGCGAGCCGCGGCGCCGCGACACGACCGCGAGCGCGGCCGGGATCCGCCGGTCCCTGGCCATCGCGAAGATCCCGCGCGAGGCCGACACCGCGCAGCCGATGGCCACGGCCATCATGTCGAAGAGCACGACCAGCTCGAGCAGCCGGTCGATCCCGGTGCCGCCGTAGCCGCCGGCGCTCTTCGCCGCGCCGAGGGCGAACAGCGGGGCGCCGGCCGCGGCGGTCAGCGTCTTGAGGCTGTAGTGGAAGCCGGCCACCTCGACGTAGGCGGCGAGGATGAAGAACACCGTGGCGATCCCCGCCGTGGCCAGCACGGCGACCGGGATGTGCCGGTGCGGGCTCGGCGTCTCCTCGGCCAGGTTCGCCGCGGTCTCGAAGCCGGTGAACAGCAGCACCCCGTAGAGCACGCCGAAGAAGATGCCCGACCAGCCGTCGGCCGCCGAGGACGGCCGGAACGGCCGCAGGCTGTTCGCCGAGCCGAGCTTGACGATGACCACGATGAAGAACACGGTGACCACGATGATCGAGACGAGCGCCAGGGTGAGCTGGCTGCGGGTGGACAGCCGCACGCCAAGGTACAGGATGCCGGTGATCACGGCGATGGCCAGCAGCGTCCAGGCCCACGGCGGCAGCGGGTTGACCGTGAACTCGGCCGCGATCGTGCTCTGCACGTAGCCGCCGATCAGCAGCAGCAAGCCGGTCAGCAGGGCCAGCACTCCGCCGTAGTAGAGCCATCCGGCCGCGGTGCCGATCCGCCGGCCCAGCCCGCGCGTGACGTAGTCGTACAGCGACCCGGCGGCGTGGATCTCCTTCGCGTAGCGGGAGATGATCCAGCCGAGCGCGAACACGCCGATCGCCGCGATCAGCACGGACAGCGGCGAGGCGATCCCGCCGCCCTTGCCGGACGCGCTGATCACCCCGACGACGAGCGGTATCACGAAGGCCGCGGAGAACACCGGGCCCATGAACCCGACGGACTGCGCGATGACGTCGGGCAGCGACAGCTTCTTCGCGCCGAGGCGCTCGTAGGCCGGCTCGGAATTCCCCATCGTGTCCTCCTGAGGCCGGAGGTGTGATGCTGGGATCGTATGGAAGCAAACGATCTCGCGTCAAGGGCCGTCAGCCGACGAGAGGCCGCAAGAACGTCAGTCGCCCAAGGACGACGTCTTGACCGTCAGCTCGCGGCAGAACTCGGCAAACTGTGCCGTTTCGTCGATGAACTGCGACGGCTTGACGCAGATCGTGCCGAATCCCCGGCGCAGCTGCGCAGGCACGCCTGCCAGCGCGACATCCAGGTCGGCGGGCCGGTCCGGCCGATCGAACGTGCCCCGGATGCCGCCCACGTACTCCACCTCGCCGGGATCGCGGCCCGCCTGCGCGAGCGCGCCCGCCAGCCGGGCCAGCGACGCGTCGTCCGGCGCGCCGAGCGGGTTGAAGCCGCTGCCGTACCGCACCAGCCGGCCGATCAGCCGCCGGTGCACCGACGAGCCGCCAAACCAGAGCACCGGTCCGGTCGGCCGCAGCGGTTGCGGCTCCAGCCAGACGTCGCCGAAGCGGTAGTGCCGCCCCGCATACGAGAACGGCGAGCCGCCCCACGCCCGCGACCAGATCTCCAGTTGCTCGTCCAGGATGTCGCCGCGCTGCCCGAACGGGACGCCGAGCGCCTCGTATTCGTCCCGGTGCCAGCTCACGGTGGGCAGCACGACCAGCCGCCCGCGGCTGAGGCGATCCAGCGTGGCCAGGTCCTTCGCGGTGGCCAGCGGGTGCCGCAGCGGGCTGATGATGGCCCCGGCGACCAGCCGGATCCGCGACGTGGCGGCGGCGATCGCGCTCAGCAGCACGAGCGGGCTCGGCCACGGCGTGGCCGGATCCTGGTTGCCGGGCAGCGCGTAGTCCCGCGGGTTGGACGGCAGCCCGGCCGCGTTCGCCGACGGGCCGAGCACGATGTGCTCGCTGACCATCACGCCGTCGATGCCGGCCCGCTCCGCCTCGACGGCGAACCTGACGAGATCCCCGATGTCGGGGACCGGGCGCATGGTCCAGTTCTCGGTGAGGATCATCAGCAGCCGGGGCGGCCCCGCCATCAGGCCGGCCTGACCAGGACCGGCAGCTCGCGCAGCCCGTTGGTGAAGTTCGACCTGATGCGCTTCGGCGGCCCGGCCAGCTCGAACGCGCTGACCCGCCGGGCCAGCGCCGCGAGCACGACCCGCACCTCCAGCCGGGCGAGGTGCGCGCCCAGGCACAGGTGCGGCCCGCCGCGGCCGAAGCTCAGGTGGCGGTTCGGCGACCGGCCGACATCGAACCGGTCAGGTGAGTCGAACTCGGCGTCGTCCCGGTTCCCCGACACGTACCAGAGCACCACCTTGTCGCCGGTCCGGATCGGCTGCCCGCCGAGAGTCGTGTCCGCCGCGGCCGTCCGCCGCATGAAGTGCGTCGGGCAACTCCACCGCAGCACCTCCTCGACGGCGGACTCGAGCAGGCCGGGATCGGCGCGCAGCCGCTCCCACTGCGCCGGATGCTCGCAGAACGCGAGCACCGCGTGCGCGATCGCGATCCTGGTCGTCTCGTTCCCGGCGATCACCAGGATCGAGAAGAAGTTGTCCAGGTCCACCTCGCTGAGCCGGTCGCCGTCCACCTCGGCGCGCAGCAGCGTGGACAGCAGGTCGTCGCCCGGGTGCCGCAGCCGGTCGCGGATGATCTCCCGGCCCAGGTCCCACAGCTGCTTGCCGTACGGGCTGCGGAACGGGAACCTGCGGTAGGCGTCGGTGTCGTCCCGCCCCCACACCACGTCGGTCACGTCCGGGTCGGTGTTGGCGATCAGCCGGTCGCCGAGGTCGATGAACGTGTCCAGGCTGGCCTCGGGCAGGTCCATCACCCGGGCCAGCACCCGGATCGGCACCTCCTTGGCCACCGCGTCCACGAAGTCGAACGGCCCGCCCGAGGAGACCAGTGCCTCGTCCAGCACGCGGGAGGTCAGCGCCTCGACGAAGTGCGCGTAGACGGCGACGGCCCGCTGCGTGAAGCTGCCGGACACGATCTTCCGCAGCTTGGTGTGGCCCGGCGGGTCGGTGTCGATGATCGTCCGCCGGGCCAGCATGTCCTCGTCGGTCGGCTCCTCGAACGAGATCCCGCGGGCCGACGAGAACGTGGCCGTGTCCCGGCTGGCCGCGACGATGTCCGCGTAGCCGGCGACCGACCAGAAGCCCGAGCCGGGCGCGGCCTCGTCCTGCCAGGCCACCGGCGCCTCCCGCCGCAGCCTGGCAAACTCGGCGTAAGGGACACCCCGCGCCCACAGGTCGAGATCCGTAAGGTCGGCACCAGAGGCTCCGGTCATGTCAGACTAGTTTGGCACCAAACGAGATACCCGGCAACGGAGGATAGCCGATGCGCGCCATCGTCATCCGTCATCACGAAGAGGACTCGGCCGGCTTCATCGGCGATGCGTTCGCGGCCCGCGGCGCCGAGCTCAGCGTGCACCTGTTCCCCGCCGAAGGCCCGCTGCCCGACCCGGCCGGCTTCGATCACATCATCGTGCTCGGCTCGTCCTATTCGGTGAACGACGAGGACCCGGCGCGAGCCTGGATCGCCGACGAGCTGGCCTGGCTGCAGCGGGCCGACCAGGCCGGCCTGCCGGTGCTCGGCATCTGCTTCGGCGCGCAGGCGCTCACCGCCGCGCTCGGCGGCCGGGTGACGCCCGCCGCACGCAAGGAGATCGGCTGGTTCCAGATCGACACGCTCGACCCCGGCCTGATCCCGGCCGGCCCGTGGCTGGAGTTCCACGGCGACCAGTGCCTGCTCCCGCCGGCCGCCCGGCTGCTGGCGCGTAGTGACCTGGGGGTGCAGGCGTTCGGCGTCGGTCGGCACCTCGGCGTCCAGTTCCACCCCGAGGTGGACGCTGCGCAGTTGGCCGGCTGGATGCAGGCCGGCGCCCGCGCGGAGGCCGAGGCGGCCGGCGTCGATCCCGGCCAGCTGCTCGCCGAGACGGCCGCCGAGGAGCCGGCCGCCCGCGACCGGGCCGCCCGGCTGGTCGCTGCCGCCCTCCGCCTCGCCGCCGCGGGCTGACCCGGTTCTTAAGACCCATGCTTCCGTACGATGGCGGGCCGGCCCAGCACGATGAGGGCCGGCCCGCCGCCGGTCAGCCCTGGATCATCCGCA
>DASXME010000285.1:0-5692 GCA_036495825.1 Streptosporangiaceae bacterium | reverse complement strand
GGTTAGCCTGCTCCCTGGAGGCCGAACATGACTGCGCACGCGATCGCCCCGGCGCCCGGGTCTGTCACCGACGTGTTCAGCCCGGCGAAGCCGCCGGTCCTGGCCGTCGAGCCCGGCGACACGGTGACCGTCAGGTCGCTGGACGCGTCCGGGTTCCTGGGCCGGCCACGGCATCCGGGCGACCGGCCGCCCGCGATGATCAGCAACGCGCAGGGGCACTGCCTGACCGGGCCAATCGCGGTGGCCGGCGCCCGGCCTGGGACGGTGCTGTCGGTGCGGTTCGTCTCGCTGCGGCCCGACGCCTGGGGCTGGACCGTGGCCGGCGCGCGGGACAACTGGCTGGCCCGCCGGCTCGGCGTGGACAGCGGCCCGCCAGGGTGGCTGCTCTGGGACATCGACGCCGGCCGCGGCCTGGCCACCAGCGACCTGGGGCACACCGTGCCGGTGGCGCCGTTCCTCGGCGTGACCGGGATGCCGCCGGCCGAGCCGGGCGAGCACTCGACGGTCCCGCCGCGGGCCGAGGGCGGCGGCAACATCGACTGCCGGGAGCTGGTGGCCGGCGCCACGCTCTACCTGCCGGTCACCGTGCCCGGCGCGCTGCTGTGCCTGGGCGACGGGCACGCCGCGCAGGGCGACGGCGAGGTCAGCGGGACGGCGATCGAGTGTGCGATGACGACCGAGGTGGTGCTCGACCTGGTGTCGGAGCCGCCCGTGCCGGGGATTCACGCGGTCACTCCGGCGGGCCGGATCACGTTCGGGTTCAGCGAGGACCTGAACGAGGCCATGGGGGACGCGCTGGCGGCCATGCTGACCTGGATGCAGTCGCTCTACGGCCTGCGCCGGGCGGCCGCGCTCGCGCTGGCCAGCCCGTCGGTTGACCTGCGGATCACGCAGGTCGCCAACGGCGTGTGGGGCGTGCACGCGGTCCTGCCGCACGGAGTGATCCAGGCGCCGTCCGGCGGCCAGGCCTAGCGTTCCTGAACGGTTCGCGACTGGCGTCCGGCGCCGGAAATGATCGGCGGATGCGAGCGGTTGCAGCTTCCATGCCTCAAGAGACGATGCGAGCAGTCCGGTTCGAGCGCTACGGCGGCGTCGAGGAGCTGCGGGTGGTCGAGGTCCCGCGGCCCGTGGCTGCGCCGGGCCGGGTGGTGGTCCAGGTGATGGCGGCGGCCGTCAACCCGGGCGAGGACTCGATCAGGGCCGGGCTGATGCACGACCGCTGGCCGGCCACCTTCCCCGAAGGCGAGGGCAGCGACTTCGCCGGGATCGTGACCGAGGCCGGCGACGGCGTGACCTCGGTGCGCGCGGGCGCCGAAGTGATCGGCTGGACCGACGAGCGGGCCAGCCACGCCGAAGCCGTCAGCGTTCCGGCCGGCCAGCTGGTCGCCAAGCCGGCCGGTGTCCCCTGGGCGGCGGCCGGCTCGCTGTACGTGGCCGGCCTCACCGCCTGGGCCACGGTGCGGTCCGTCGGCGTCAAGCCCGGCGACACGGTGGCGGTCTCCGCCGCGGCCGGCGGCGTGGGCTCGCTGGCCGTCCAGCTCGCCCGGCGCGCCGGGGCCGCCGTGATCGGCATCGCCGGCCCGGCCAACGCCGGCTGGCTGGCGTCGATGGGCGTCACCCCGGTGGCGCACGGCGACGGCCTGGCCGACCGTCTGCGCGCCGCCGCCGGCTCTGGCCTCGACGCGTTCATCGACTGCTTCGGCGACGGCTACGTGGATCTCGCCGTCGAGCTGGGCGTGCCGGCGGACCGGATCGACACGATCATCGACTGGCCGGGTGCCGCGCGGGTCGGGGCCAAGGCGCAAGGGATGGCCTTCGTCGAGGATCCGGCCGCCGTGCTGACCGAGCTCGCGGCCCTGATGGCGGCCGCCGAGCTGGTCATCCCGGTGGCCCGGACCTACCCGCTGGAGCAGGTGCGGGACGCGTTCACCGAGCTGCAGCGGCGGCACACCCGTGGCAAGATCGTTCTGCTGCCTTCGGGTCCGGTGCAATAAGGAAGCCTATTCAAAACCCGGAGGACGGTCAGCGCAGCCGCAGGCCCTCCCCGGCTGCATCGATGATCAAGTGAAGTTTTGAATAAGCGCCCGGCCGGTGCCGGGCGGGCCGGCGGCCCGTAGAGTTTGCTCATGGCGGATGAGGGTTCGGTGTCGGGGTCCGGCGGTGAGATGGAGCCGGCCGGTGTGCTGCGTGCCTCGCACGAGGAGCGGGACCGGGTCGTTGAGCTGCTGCGGGTCGCGGCGGGCGACGGCCGGCTGACCGCGGACGAGCTCGACGAGCGGCTGGAGGCGGCTCTGACGGCCCGCACGCACGGCGAGCTGGCCGTGCTGACGTCGGACCTGCCGGCCACCGCGGGGTCCGCGCTGGCCGGGCCGCCGCCGAAGCCCAGGGACATGGTGCGCATCGACTGCCGCAGCGGCAGCACGAAGCGCGACGGCCGCTGGGTGGTGCCGCAGCGCATGGAGGTGCGGGTGACCAGCGGCAGCGTGCGGCTGGACTTCACCGAAGCGGTGATCGCGCAGCCGTCGCTGGCGATCGACGCCGACGTGCACAGCGGCAGCCTGACGCTGGTGACCAAGCCGGGCATCGTGGTCGACACCGATGACGTGGCGATCCGCAGCGGCAGCGCGAAGGTCCGCGCGCCGTGGAGCGCCGACGTGCCGGTCGCGCTGCGGATCAGCGTGTCCGGCAAGGTCGGCAGCGGGAGCATCACCGCACGACCGCCGCGCCGGTCGTTCTGGGAGTGGCTGCTGCGGCGGCCGCGGCGTTACGCGCTCACTTCGTCCTGACCGCCGACGACGGCCGCGCCGTCGATGACGCCCGCCGGGCCGGTGACGGCGGCCGGGCCGGTGCGCGGCCGGGCGCGGGCCCGGTCGGCGGCGCGCAGCCGCCGCAGCATCCGGGCGTCACCGAAGCCGACCGCGCGGGCCGCCGCCTCCACCGTCGCGCCGTGCCCGATCATGTGCTCGGCCCGTTCCAGCCGCAGTACCTGCTGGTAGCGCAGCGGCGTCATGCCGGTCGCTTCGGTGAACCGCCGGGTCAGGGTGCGTTCGCTCACCGAGCAGGCGGCGGCCACCTCGGCCAGCGGCAGCGGGCTGGCGAACCGTGACTCGATGTGGTCCTGCGCCCGGTGGGCCAGGTCGCTGAGGTGCCAGCGGTGCCGCAGCATAGCGCTGGCCTGATGTTCCTCGCCATTGCGGCGGGCGTAGATCACCATGGCGCGGGCGACCCGCGCGGCTGCGGCCGGGCCGTGCCGGGTGGCGATCAGGTGCAGCGCGAGATCGATGCCGCTGGCGATGCCCGCCGACGTCGCCACCCGCCCGTCGACCACGTACAGCACGTCGCGCACCACGGTCGCCGCCGGGTAGCGCGCGGCGAGCTCGTCCTGGATCTCATGGTGGGTCGTGCAGCGCCGCCCGTCGAGCAGCCCGGCGGCGCCGAGCGCCTGGGCGCCCGCGCAGACGCTGGCGACCATGCCGCCGCGGGCGTGGTGCGCGGCCAGGCGGCGCAGGCTCGGCTCGGCCAGCGGCAGGGCGGACGGCCGCTGCGGCGTGCGCCAGCCGGGCACCAGGATCAGGTCCCTGGCGGTGAGCTGCGGCCAGTGCGTGCCGGCCAGCAGGCGCAGGCCTTGCGCGGTCGGGACGTCTTCCTGCTCGGCCACATAGTGCAGCCGGTACGGGTGCCCGTGCTCGGCGGCGGTGGAGAACGCCTGGGCGGGCCCGGCCAGGTCGAGCAGGTGCAGCTGCGGGGCGAGCAGGAAGACGATGTCGGTCACGATCTGGTCAGGGTAGCAGGAGCCGTTTCCGTCATCTCCGCGATGATCTCCGCGAGCGAGCAGATGGTCGCGAAGCGTCCCGCGAGTGCGTATTCGGTCCGCTCGATGACCGCGCTGGCGGGCAGCGTCCTGGGGTCGGCCAGCAGGTCTTCCAGGCTCTGGCCGGCGGGCGCGTCCCGGTGCGCGATGGGGTTGGTCGCGGTGGCTTCGGTGACAAACGTGACCCGGTAGCCCAGGTCAGAGGCGACCCTGGCGGTCGTCTCGCAGCACTGCTCGGTCCTGATGCCGGTGATCACGAGGTCGCTGATGCCCCGGCTGACCAGCAACTGCTGAAGACTGGTCGTGGTGAACGCGTTGATCGAGGTCTTGCTCAGCACCGGCTCGTTTGCCGCCGGGGCTAGCGGCGCGATGAAGCGGACGAAGCCGCAGGCCGGGTCGAACACCGAATCGGTGCCCGGCTCGGTGTGCAGGATCCAGATCACCGGCTCGCCGGCCTCCCGGGCGGCATCGACCAGCCGGCCCACGTCGTCGGCGATGCGCGGGTTGGAGATGGCGCGCCAGATCGGCCGCTGGCGGAAGGATTCCTGGACGTCGATGACAAGGAGCGCGCGGTTCATACTCCGATCATGAACCGCGGCATCCGCCCGGCGGAAGGCAGGAACGCGCCCGCATCCGGACCGATCCGGTCACGCCTTCAGAGCCGGCCCCTGGGCTTGCCATCACCGGGCTTGCCGGAACTGGGCTTGCAGGAACAGCTTCAGCGTCGGCAGGCCGAAGTACGTGCTGTAGGACGCCCACCGGAAGTCGCCGCCCTGCTCGAAGCCGCCGATGACGCCGATCACCGTGCCGGAGCCGTCATGGCCGTCATAACCGGTGATCCACGGCCCGCCGCTGGTCCCGTTCCAGTAGTCGCGGCAGAAGTACTCCATCTGGCTCGGCTCGAACTTGAAGCTGGTCGTCGCGCACTTGATCGGCAGCTGGCCGGTGTCGTTGTAGCCGATCACCTCGACCGGGTGGGCGTACCCGGTGTCGATGCCGAGCCGCAGCCCGCCGGTCACCAGCTGGATCGGCAGGGCGGTGCCGGCCGGCGGGGCGACGGCGAGGAACGCGAAGTCGAGGTTCGGGTCCTGGGACTTCTTCCAGCCCGCGGCGACGGTGATCGTCTTGACCGCCCAGGCGCCGTAGGGCTGCAGCCGGTTGTTGTATCCGGGGACGAACTCGATGTTCTTGGCGAAGGACCCGCCGTAGACGCAGTGCGCCGCGGTGATCACCAGGTTCGCGGTGAGGCTGTCCACGACGCTCGCCGTGCAGAAGTGCGCGTGCGTCCCGGTGGTGGAGAAGAGCGCGCCGACCGTCGGCACGCCGTTGAAGTGCGTGGCCGTCGGGGTCCCCGGGGGCGGGCCGGCCGCCGGGCTGGCCTTGAGCTCATCCACGCCGGCGGCCACGGCGGCCGCCGCCATCCGGGAGGAGGTCCAGTACGCGCGGGTGGCCGCCTGCGCGGCCTGGCTCACATCCTGCGTGACCCCGCCCGCCGGGTGCAGGGTGCTGGACGCGACGGTCGCGTGCGTCACCGTCGTCGATGCTCCGGCCGGGCCAGCAGTCGCGACTGTGGCCGCAGTGGTGACGGCCGTGGCGGTGGTCGCTATGGCCAGCGCGAACGCGGCGGCGGCCGCCCGGCCTCCCGCCGATCTTGCCCAGATGCCCATCCGCGCTCCCTGCCGTGCCGCTGGTGTTGGTGTGGTTAGTGATTCCACTCGCGAATCGTTGCCACTGTCAACCCGTAACCCCGTAACCCCCCGGGTGCCGCCGGACTGTCGGACCCGGCTCATAAGCTTGGAACATGGACTGGAAGATCGAACTCGTGGCCATCCCGGTGACCGACGTAGACAAGGCGAAGGCGTTTTACGTAGACCAGGTCGG
>DASXME010000284.1:0-12446 GCA_036495825.1 Streptosporangiaceae bacterium | reverse complement strand
CACGGCAGGTCGTCGGTCGTCTCAGTGAGCGAACTTCGCAGCTCCTCGGCAAGACCCGTGGTGTCGCGGCCGAGTCTCGCTAGCTCCCGGACCACTTCCGTCGCTGGCAGCCACTGCCGCCGCCCCGGCAGCGGTATGAGCCTCGCGACCGGGCGATTGCCCCTGAGAACCTCAAGCTCCTCGCCGGCCTCCACCCGGCGGAGAACCTCTGCCGTGTGGTTGCGAAGCTCGCGAGAAGGGATGGCGTTCATGACACGACCGTCGCATTCTTTCTACTCTCGTAGCAAGAGCGAGAGCAGCCGCGTGTCCTCGGGCCGGGTCAATGGGGCTGAGCGCCGAGCTGCCCGGCGGCGGCGAGCAGCGCCGCGAGGATCGCGGCAACCGAAGGCCGGGCAGTGCTGGAGGCGCGGGCGACGGCGTACACGTCACGGCCGTGGTCACCGCCGGGCAGCTCGCGCACGACCACCCGCCGTTCCCCGGCGGCCAGCGCTAGCCGGGGCAGCGCGGCGATCCCGATGCCGCGTGCTACCAGGCTCAGGATCGTGCCGAGGCCCTCGAATTCCCACGGCTCGGCCGCGCCGCCGCCAGCCTCAGCGCGCAACGCGTCCACCGCCAGCCTCGACGGCTCGCCGGCAGGCGCCGCCAGCCACGCCTCGCCGCGCAGCCGGTAGAGGCTGGGCGGCGATCCCTGATCGGCTGCCTGGTGCCCGCGCGGCACGACCAGCACCAGCGGGTCGCGCATCAGCCGGTAGAACCGCAGCGCGGCCGGCTCGCTGCCCGGCAGCCGACCGGTCCAGTCGTCCACGATGGCGACGTCCACCTCCCCGGTCCGCACCTGCCGCAGCGCCTCGCGGCGGGGCGGCTGGCGCAGCACGAAGCTGAGGCCCTCGTGCGCCCTGGCACAGCGGGTGAGGGCTGGCGCGAAGGCGACGGCCGCGGTCGGGAACGCGGCGACCGCCACCCGGCCCTGCGGCTGGCTGCCCGACAGGTCGGCCTCGGCCTGCTCGATCAGCGCCAGGATCTGCTCCGCGTGCGCGGTCAGCCTGCGCCCGGCGTCGGTCAGCTCGGCCGCTCGCGCGGTGCGATCGAGCAGCGCGACGCCCGCCTCCCGTTCGAGGGCGGCGAGCTGCTGGGAGACCGCCGACGGGGTGTAGCCGAGCGCCGCCGCGGTGGCCGCGATCGTGCCGCGCTCGGCGAATTCGGTGAGCAGCCGCAGCCGGTGTACGTCAAGCATCAGCTCAGCTTACTCTTAGCCAGAGAAGAAGGCGCTTGTGCTGATGGTTATCCGCGGACATCCTGGTTAATCGGCACGTAGTCCTGCGTTCCGCGGACCGCAACGAGGACTTAGTGCCACATCGCGGCGACCGTGCGCCGCTCATAGCCTCCACCCCCCGCAGCTAGGAGTTCGTGCCATGCCCTGGGCTGGTACCGTCGCGCCCCGGTCAGTTACCACCGCGCGCCCCCGCACCCCGCTATCGGCCACGCTCGCCGCGAACGAGGCGCTCGCCAGGCGCCGCCAGCGCGGTGAGCCGGTGCTCCCGCTCGCCTTCGGCGAGTCGGGCCTGCCGGTGCCGGGCTCGCTGCGGCAGGCGCTCAGCACCGCGGCCGGCCAAGGGGGCTACGGACCGGTGGCCGGCCTGCCCGAGCTTCGCGAGGCGGTGGCGGGCTACTGGACCAGGCGCGGCCTGCCGACCAGCACCGATGCGGTCATCTGCGGTCCGGGCAGCAAGCCGCTGCTGTTCGCGACGCTGCTGGCCATCGGCGCCGACGTCGCTGTGCCACGGCCGAGCTGGGTGAGCTACGCCGCGCAGGGACGGCTGGCCGGCGCGGGCGTGCACCACGTCGCTGCGCCGCCCGGCGAGGGCGGCATCTGCGACCCGGCCGCGCTGGCGGACGCCGTCGAAGAGGCCAGCGCGGCCGGCCGCCGGATCGGCGCCGTGATCGTCACGCTGCCCGACAACCCCACCGGGCGCCTTGCCAGGCCGGTCACCGTCCGCGCGCTGTGCGAAGTAGCCGCCGCCTACGACCTGACCATCATCAGCGACGAGATCTACCGGGACCTGATCCACGACCCGGCCGCCGAGGTGCTGAGCCCGGCTGAGGTCGCACCGGACCGCACCGTGGTCACCACGGCCCTGAGCAAGAACCTGGCCCTCGGCGGCTGGCGGCTCGGCGCAGCCAGGATGCCGGCCGGCCCGGCCGGTGCGGCGCTCCGCGACCGCGTGCTCGGCGTGGCGAGCGAAATCTGGTCCGCCCCGGCCGCGCCCGTGCAGCAGGCGGCAGCGGGTGCGTTCAGCGAGCCCGAGGACATCAGAGAACGAATTTCCGCCAGCAGGTCCCTGCATGCCGCGCTGGCCGGCGCGGTGGCAGGCCGCTGCGCGGCGGCCGGACTGCTGGTGCCTGCCCCGCAGGCCGCCTTCTACGTCTACCCGGACTTCGAGCCGTGGCGCGCCCACCTGCGCTCAAGGCGCGGCATCCGCACCGGCGCCGAGCTGGCCGGGCACCTGCTGGAGCGCTACGGGGCCGGCGTGCTGCCCGGCAGTGCCTTCGGCGAGCGGGAGCAGTCGCTGCGCATGCGGATGGCGACCGCGCTGCTGTACGGCGAGACCGACGAGCAGCGGGAGACGGCGCTGACGGCCGCTGACCCGGTGGCGCTGCCCTGGATCGCCGCGGCGCTGACCCGCCTGTCCGCCATCCTCGCCGACCTGGCACCGCCAGCCGCCGCGAGCGTCCCCGGCCATCACCAGGCAACCAGGGCGTCAGCCGCCTGACGCCGGCCGGACGGCACAGGGGGGCCGCCGGGGTCTCCCCCGGCATGACGGACGCGACGGCCGGCCGAAGGTCGGCCCGAGCGAACGGCATTCGTGGGGCACGGGGGGTCGCCCCCCCGATTAGCACGCCCCGACGTCCCGGAGTTCCGGGAGCTTGGCCAGAGTGCTGTCGCCGGTGGAAATGCCGCGCAGCCGGCGGCCCAGCCACGGCGCGGCGTACTGCCTGGCCCAGCGGGCATCATGCCGCCGGGCTGCCAGCCAGGCGGCCCGCCGACCAGGGCTGGCAGCGGCGAGTTCTGGCAGCGGCGCCCGCCAGTCCTCGCTGACCGGCACGCCGGTCACCTCGCAGGCGAGCAGCGCCACCCGGCGGTGCCCGTCGGCCGACAGGTGCAGCCGGTCGTCCGCCCACTCCCGCGGGTCGGCGAGCACCCGCATCGACCACAGGTCAGCTAGGTAACAGCCGTGCCGGGCGGCGATCACCCGCAGGTGCATGTTGTAGGCGGCGATCTTGCCGCGGATGAGCCGTAGCAGCGGGAACCCGCCGGTGTCGAAGCCGGTGAACACCAGCACAGCGGCGCCGGTCCCGGCCAGCTGCGCCACGGCCGCGTCGAACTGCTCGGCCAGCGCGTCGGGATCGGACCGGGGCCGGAGCAAGTCGTTGCCGCCTGCGGCGATGCTGACCAGGTCGGGTGCCATCGCGATCGCCTCGGGTAGCTGGCCGGCGATGACCTGGCCGAGCAGCTTGCCGCGGATCGCCAGATTGGCGTACCGCAGCCCGCCCTGATGCCCGGCCAGCAACGCGGCGTAACGGTCAGCCCAGCCGCGCCAGCCCCCGTCCTCCCTGGGGTCTCCCACGCCTTCGCTAAAGCTGTCGCCGACTGCCACGAACGAGCCGAACTGCGCCATGACCGGCCTGCACCTCCGCGTTCTGCCGCTGTCGCCTGGCATTTTCGCGCCGCGCGGCCAGGCTGCAGCAAGGCTAGCCGGGCTGGCAGCGGCCTGCGCCAGACCCGCCCGGCCGCAGCCCTGCGTAACTGCGCATGAGTCCTGTTAGGAACCTGCCGGCCACTGCATGGGTGCTGCAAGGGACGCGTTTGCGGCCTCGCGCCGGCGGTTGTATGGCCAGGTACGAGTGCCGTGCTGAGGAGAAACGTGATGTTGGACGTGCTCTACATCGGTCTGACGATCGTGGTCTTCGCCGCGCTCTACCTCCTGGTCAAGGGGGTCGAGCGATTTGAGCGCTGAGAACCTGATCCGCCTGATATTCGGTGTGCTCCTGGTCGGCTACCTGTTCGTAGCCCTGGTCCTGCCTGAGAGGTTTTAGTGAGTAGCGCCGGCGCAGCATGGCTGCAGGTCGCCCTCCTCGTGGCCGCTCTCGCGGTGTGCTACGTGCCGATCGGCAACTACATGGCCCGCATCTTCACCACCGACAAGCACTGGAAGGTGGAGCGGGGGCTGTACCGGATCATCGGCGTGGACCCGGCGGCTGACCAGAAGTGGTCCGTTTACCTGCGCAGCATGCTCGCGTTCTCCCTGATCAGCGTGCTGTTCCTGTACGGCCTTGAGCGGCTGCAGCACTACCTGCTGCTCTCACTCGGCATGGCCAACGTGCCTCCCGCGCTGGCCTGGAACACCGCTGCCTCGTTCGTGACGAACACCAACTGGCAGAACTACTCCGGCGAGTCCACAATGGGCTACCTCGTCCAGATGTCCGGGCTGGCCGTGCAGAACTTCCTGTCCGCCGCCGTCGGCATCGTGGTCGCCATCGCGATGGTCCGGGGCTTCATCCGGTCGCGCACTGACAAGCTCGGCAACTTCTGGGTGGACCTGACCAGAATCACGATCCGTTACCTGATCCCGCTGGCCGTCATCGGCGGAGTCATCCTGGTGGCGGCCGGCGCGATCGACAATTTCAGCGCCTACCACACAGTCACCACGGTGACCGGCGGGCACCAGACAATCGTCGGCGGGCCGGTCGCATCGCAGGAAGTCATCAAGGACGCGGGCAATAACGGCGGCGGCTTCTTCAACGCCAACTCTGCGCACCCGTTCGAGAACCCGAACCCGTTCACCAACTGGTTCGAGATCTTCCTGCTGCTGCTCACCGCGTTCTGCCTGCCGCGCACGTTCGGCAAGATGGTGAAGGACAACCGGCAGGGCTTCGCCTTGGTGGCGGTCATGGCCATCATCTGGCTCGCGGCAGTCGGCGGCATCGCGTTCTTCGAGGCCCAGGGTGCGGGGCTGGCGCCGCACCTGGCGCACGGCGCGATGGAAGGCAAGAACGTCGCCTTCGGCACGCCAGGGTCCTCGCTGTTTGCTGCCTCCACGACGGTGACCTCGACCGGGTCGGTGAACTCCTTCCACGATTCCTTCACCGCTTTCGGCGGCGGCATCACGCTGTTTGACATCGCGCTCGGTGAGATTGCGCCCGGCGGTGTCGGAGCCGGGCTCTACGGCATCCTCATCCTCGCTATCGTCACCGTGTTCGTCGGCGGGCTGATGGTGGGCCGGACGCCTGAGTACATCGGCAAGAAGATCCGGCCGTTGGAGATGAAGTACGCCGCCTTGTACTTCCTGACCCTGCCGCTGCTGATCCTGACCGCGGCAGGGTTGTCGCTCGGGTTGCACATCGGCACTTCGTCCCTGACCACGAACTCCGGGCCGCACGGGCTCACCGAGATCATGTACGCGTTCACCTCGATGGCGAATAACAACGGCTCCGCATTCGCCGGCCTGCTCACGGACACGAACTGGTACAACACCGTCGGCGGAATCGTGATGCTGCTCGGCCGGTTCGCGCCGGAGATCTTCGCTCTCGGCCTGGCCGGCTCCCTGGCCAGACAGCAACCCGTTCCGGCCAGCGCCGGGACGATGGAAACGCACAAGCCGCTGTTCGTCGGGATGCTGGTCGGCGTCATCCTCGTGCTCGTCGGCCTCACCTACTTCCCCGCGCTCGCTCTGGGCCCGTTCGCAGAAGGACTGCACTGATGGCTGTGACAACGACACCCGATGCCGCAGTCGGTGCTGGCCGTCCCGGCAGCCAGCCGGGCAAGATCGGCGGCGGGCTGCTCGACCCGAGGATGCTGTGGCATTCGCTGCCCGACGCGGCCAGGAAGCTCGACCCGCGGACGCAGATACGCAACCCGGTCATGTTCGTGGTCGAGGTGGGCGCGGTGCTCACCCTCTACACCGCGATCTCTAGCCCCTCGATCTTCAACTGGACGATCGTCGTCTGGCTGTGGCTGACCGTGCTGTTCGCCAACCTGGCCGAGGCCGTGGCCGAAGGCCGCGGCAAGGCCCAGGCGGAGACGCTGCGCCGGACCAAGCGGGAGACCGTCGCGCGCCGGCTCGCCAGCTGGCAGCCGGGCGCGGCGGCCAGCGCGCTGCGCGAGGAAGCCGTTCCCGGTACCAAGCTCACCCTTGGCGACCACGTGGTGGTCGAGGCGGGCGAGATCATCCCCGGCGACGGTGACGTCGTCGAGGGCGTCGCCTCGGTCGACGAATCGGCGATCACCGGGGAGTCAGCGCCGGTCATCCGCGAGTCCGGCGGCGACCGGTCAGCGGTCACCGGCGGTACCAGGGTGCTGTCCGACCGGATCGTGGTGCAGATCACCTCCAAGCCGGGCGAGACCTTCATCGACCGCATGATCGCTCTGGTGGAAGGCGCCAAGCGACAAAAGACGCCGAACGAGATCGCGCTGAACATCCTGCTGGCGTCCCTGACGGTCATCTTCATGCTCGCCGTGATCACGCTGCAGCCGATGGCGTTCTACTCGCACGCACCGCAGAGCCTGGTGATCCTCGTCGCGCTGCTGGTCGCGCTCATCCCGACCACCATCGGCGCGCTGCTGTCGGCGATCGGCATCGCCGGCATGGACCGGCTGGTGCAGCGCAACGTGCTCGCCGTGTCCGGCCGTGCGGTCGAGGCGGCCGGCGACGTCAACACGCTGCTGCTGGACAAGACCGGCACGATCACCATCGGCAACCGGCAGGCGACCGACTTCCTGCCGGTGGGCGGCGTCAGCTCCGGCGACCTCGCCGACGCCGCGCAGCTGTCCAGCCTGGCCGACTACACCCCCGAGGGCCGCTCGATCGTGGTGCTGGCCAAGAACCAGTACGGGCTGCGTGAGCGGAGCGAGGGCGAGCTGCCGGGCGCCGAGTTCGTGGAGTTCACCGCGCAGACCAGGATGAGCGGGGTCGACCTGGCCGACGGCCGCCAGGTGCGCAAGGGCGCATCATCGGCCGTCCGGGCGTGGACCAGGGAGAACGGCGGCACCCCGGACGACGAGCTTGGCCCGCTGGTCGACGGCATCTCCTCAGCGGGCGGCACGCCCCTGGTGGTGGCCGAGCGGACCAACGGCACGGCCAGGGCGCTCGGCGTGATCCAGCTGAAGGACATCGTCAAGGAGGGCATCGCCGAGCGGTTCGATGAGATGCGCCGGATGGGCATCCGAACCGTCATGATCACCGGCGACAACCCGCTGACCGCCAAGGCGATCGCCGACGAGTCCGGCGTCGACGATTTCCTCGCCGAGGCGACGCCAGAAGACAAGATGGCGCTCATCAGGAAGGAGCAGGAGGGCGGCAAGCTCGTCGCGATGACCGGCGACGGCACCAACGACGCGCCCGCCCTCGCCCAGGCCGACGTCGGCGTGGCGATGAACACCGGTACCTCGGCCGCGAAAGAGGCCGGGAACATGGTCGACCTCGACTCCAACCCGACCAAGCTCATCGAGATCGTGGAGATCGGCAAGCAGCTGCTCATCACCCGCGGCGCGCTCACGACCTTCTCGATCGCCAACGACGTCGCGAAGTACTTCGCGATGCTGCCGGCGATGTTCGCCGGGGTCTTCCCCGGACTCCAAAAGCTCAACATCCTGCACCTGCACAGCCCGAATTCGGCGATCGCCTCGGCGATCATCTTCAACGCGCTGATCATCATCGCGCTGATCCCGCTCGCGCTGCGCGGCGTCAGGTACAAGCCGTCCTCGGCATCCTCGATGCTCGCCAGGAACATCTGGATCTACGGCGTCGGCGGCCTGCTCCTGCCCTTCGCCTGCATCAAGATCATTGACCTCATCATCATGAACATTCCCGGATTCAGGTGACCTCCGCCATGAACCGTCTTCCATCCCTCGTCCGACAGCACATCGCGGCATTCCGTATGCTGCTCGCCTTCACCGTGCTAGTCGGCATCATTTACCCCGTGGTCTTGTGGGGCGTGGCCCAGGCCGCGTTCAAGAACCAGGCCGACGGCTCGCTCGTCACGTCGAACGGCAAGGTCGTCGGGTCGAGCCTGCTGTGCCAGGAGTTCGTGGACGCCAAGGGCAACCCGCTGCCGGCGTACTTCCAGCCCCGCCCGTCGAATGCTGACAGCAGCAGCGTGAAGAACGACTACGGCTGCGACCCCGGCTTCTCCGGGGCGGCCAACCTCGGTCCGAACAACTCGACCCTGCTGACCACTGTCAAGCAGCTCCAGCAGCAGATATCGAAGTTCGACAGCGTGCCGGTGTCGCAGATCCCGCCGGACGCGGTCACCTCGTCCGGTTCCGGGCTCGACCCGGACATCTCCCCGGCGAACGCGGCCATCCAGGTCGCGCGGGTCGCGGCGGTACGGCACCTGCCGGTCTCGGAGGTCCAGTCGCTCGTCAGCCAGAACACCGACGGCCGTGACATCGGCTTCCTCGGCGAGCCTGGGGTGAACGTGCTGAAGCTCAACATCGCCCTGGACCAGTTGCCGGGCCAGGCGGCGTACGCGGGCGGCGGCGCGGGCACGAACTCGTGAGCAGTAGGTAACAACCAGCAAAGTGAGACCCGGAATGCCCGCAAGGCCTAACGCCTTGCGGGCATTCCGGGTAATCTCTGCGTGCTAGCGCTCAGTGCTGCTAGCTAGGCGGCACGGCGGCATGGGAGCAGCGATGGAACCGCTATCCGCGAACGACCCCCGGATGATCGGGGAGTTCCGGCTGCACTCTCGGCTGGGCGCGGGGGGCATGGGCCAGGTCTACCTCGGCTTCTCGCCCGCGGGCCGCGCCGTGGCGATCAAGGTCATCCACTCGCAGTTCGCCGCCGACCCGGAGTTCCTCCGGCGGTTCAGCCACGAGGTGACGGCCGCCCGTGCGGTCGGCGGCATGTACACCGCGCCCGTCGTCGACTCCAGCGTCAGTGACAGCTCGCCCTGGCTGGCCACCGCGTACGTGCCGGGGCCGCCGCTCGCCGCGGTCGTCGCCCGGTACGGCGCGCTGCCCGAGGCCGCGGTCTGGCGCCTGGCCGCCGGGCTCGCCGAGGCGCTGCGCGCGGTGCACGCCGCCGGGGTGATCCACCGCGACCTCAAGCCCGCCAATGTGCTGCTCGCCGACGACGGGCCGCACGTCATCGATTTCGGCATTTCCCGGCCGTTCCACGGCACGCAGCTGACGTCGGCGGGCATGGTGATCGGCACCCCCGGCTACATGTCGCCCGAGCAGGCGAAGACCGGGCCGGCGGGCCCGGCGAGCGACATCTTCTCCCTCGGCTGCGTGCTCGCGTACGCGGCGACGGGCAGCCCGCCGTTCAAGGGCGACAACCCCGCGTCGGTCCTGTACCGGATCGTCTCGACCGAGCCGGACCTGAGCGCGATACCGCCGCGGCTGCACCAGGTCATCGAGGCCTGCCTGAACAAGGACCCCGCCCAGCGGCCGGGACCGGCGCAGCTGATCGCCATGATCCACTCCCTCGGCCCGGAAACGCCCGCGACGCTCGGCTCGTTCTGGCCCGCGGACGTGGCCCGCGTCATCGCCGCGGAGCAGTCCAGCCAGACGCCGGCCGGGCTCACCCCGCCGGAGCAGGCGCCCGCGCCCAACCCGGGATCGGCCGGCAGCGGGTCGACGGCCGTAGCCGGGTCGGCCTGGGGACCCAGCGCGACGGGCATGGCGTCGCCCCCGTCGGCGGAGCGTACCCTGACGGCCCTGGCGACGCCGCCCCCCGGCCAGGGCGGTGGCGCCACGGGCCACGCGCCCATGCTGTCCGACGGCTACTACGCGGCCGCGGCGCAGGGCCGGTCCGGTCCGACCCCGACTCCGCCCGCCCCGTCGCTTCCGCCGCTGTCGTCACCCTCGCAGCCGTACGTAACGCAGCAGCCGGGCGGGCCGGTGCCTCCTGGCCAGGCCCCTGCCGGGCAGACAGCGTACGGGCAGGCGTCGTTCGGGCAGCCCGGGCTGGGAGCCCCCGCCCCGTATCCAGGGCAGGCGCCCTCATATCCGGGCCAGGCGCCGTCCTACCCGGGCCAGGGGCCGTCTTATCCGGGGCAGCAGCCAGGCGGCGCGGACGCGCTGCCCGGGTACGTCCCCGGGCGCCGGAGGCCGATGACGGCCGAGGTGCCGCCGAAGGTGCACACCGCGATCAGGCTGATGTACACCGGGTTCGTGGTCACCGCGCTTGACGTGGTGCTGAGCCTGCTGGTCCTCGGCCGGTACACCCACGACGCCACCACGGCGAAGAACGCCGCGGCCGTCTACGCCGCGAACGGGGACACCCGCAGGGCCGCCCTGGAGACGACCATCTGGCACAACCAGAACACGATGGCCGGCGCGACGGCGATCGGGCTTGTCGCCGGCCTCCTCGGCCTCGCCTGCTGGGTCTGGCTCGCGATGGCCGCCCGGCGCGGCAACGGCTGGACGCGGATCGCCGGCGTGGTGCTCCTCGGCATCTACTCGATCTGCACGCTGCTCGTCCTGTTCGGCACCCACCACGACCCTGGCCCCCAGTTCACGACCTTCGTGGTCTGGGCCCTCGGGGTGGCCGCGGTCATCCCGCTCTGGTCCCAGCAGGCCCGCGACTTCTGCTACGCCTGGCGCAAGCGCTAGCCGACCGCGCAGACCAGACAGCCGCAGTGGCTAGGAACCCGACGAACCGCCCGCGGGCTCGTAGGACCATAGCTCGCTGTGCACGCCGACCGGCTTGGGCGCCTCGCCCCCTCCCCGCTCCGCGGCCGAGCGGTGCCCGTGGCTGAAAGCGGGCGAGCTCAGCCACGCCTTGAACGACTCCTCGTCCCGCCAGCGGGTGATAACCAGCCAGGTCGTCCGCTCGTCGGTCGGCTTGAGCAGCTCAAAGCCTTCGAAGCCGTCCTGGTCGTCCACCGCGCCCGCCCGGGCGGCGAATCGCCGCGCCAGCTCGTCCCCGCTGTCCGCCGGCACCGTGATAGCGTTGATCTTGATAATCGTCACCCGTTCACGCTACCCGCGGGGCCGGGCCGGATCACGCGACCTGCCCGCAGGTCCGCCAGGAAGACGCCGGCCGTGTCAGCTCCCGGCGCCGGCTGAGCCCGCGGCGACCTCGTAGGACCATTGCTCGATGGAAGCGACCGGCTTGATCACCGGGCCGCGCTCGGTCCGGGCGGCGCCCGGCCGGGATGCGCCGCTTACCCGCCCGGTGACGGAACGGGGCTCGCGGGCCGCGCGCCAGTGCAGCCAGGCCTGGTAAGACTCCTCGTCCCGCCACCGGGTCACGATCAGCCAGGTCGTCCGCTCATCGGCCGGCTTGAGCAGCTCAGATCCCTCGAAGCCGTCCTGGTTGCCCGCCGCGTCCGCGCGGGCCGCGGCCTGCCGCACCAGATCGACGCCGGCGTCCGCCACCACCACCGTTAGCGCGCTGATCTTCACCACACTCATGGTCGCTAACCCCCATTGGAGAGAATCAGGCAACGCAGGACGCCGCGCGTCCGTTCACTCACGCATCTTCCCACCGGCTGGCCGCTTCCACCGGACGGGGCCAGCAGAATGCTCGTTAGCGAGCCAGGTCCGCCGCGCGGCCCGTACGGTACCAAGCCGTGCGGTGCCGGCGTTTCCCCATCTCGCCGACGGTGCCGGGCGAGGGTGCTGTCGCCGGTGGTCAGCTTGACGCCCTGCAACGGCGCCGAATCCTTCCGGGAAACGGAGCGCCGCCGTTGGGCAATGATCGATTCCCGCGATAATCGCATGGATGTCGTTAGGTTCGCTAATTTGACCTGCGGGGATGGCGCACTATTGAAGGTATGGCCGGATACAGCGAGGGCCGCGTGACGCCGCGCGGGCAGCTGCGCATCTACCTTGGTGCCGCTGCCGGGGTCGGGAAGACCTACGCCATGCTCTCCGAGGGACACCGGCGAGCGGAGCGCGGCGCTGACGTGGCGGTCGCATTCGCTGAGACGCACGCGCGGCCGCAGACGGCGGCGCTGATCGACGGTCTCGATGTTGTCCCGCGCAAGAAGCTGACCTACCGGGGCAGCGAGTGGGAAGAGATGGACGTCGACGCGGTGCTCGCCCGCAAGCCGCAGATCGCGCTGGTCGACGAGCTCGCGCACACGAACGTGCCGGGCTCGCGGCACGAGAAGCGCTGGCAGGACGTCGCCGAGCTGCTCGACGCCGGCATCGACGTGATCTCCGCGGTCAACGTCCAGCACCTCGAGTCTGTCACCGACGTGGTCGAGCAGATCACCGGCGTCCCGCAGCGGGAGACGGTGCCCGACGCCGTGGTCCGGGCCGCCGATCAGGTCGAGCTCGTCGACATGACCGCCGAGGCGCTGCGCCGCCGGATGGCGCACGGCAACATCTACCCGCCCGAGAAGATCGACGCGGCGCTCACCAACTACTTCAGGGCCGGGAACCTGACCGCGCTGCGCGAGCTCGCGCTGCTCTGGCTGGCCGACAAGGTCGACGA
>DASXME010000283.1:0-17889 GCA_036495825.1 Streptosporangiaceae bacterium | reverse complement strand
CGAGCAGGCCCTGGTTGCGCTCGGCCCACCGGCCCGATTCGAGATCGGCGCGCAGGTCGCGTACCACGCGTTCCTCGACGGCCCGGCCGACCAGGTGCCACACCGATACGGCGCGCCGGACCCGCTCGTCAAGGTACGCCTCCGGCCGCCGCCAGTAGGAAGGGAAATTGCCGTCGCAGCAGTCCCACGGGATGGGTACCGGCTCCAGCCGGGCGCCGATCGCGCTGGCCCGCTCGGTCAGCGTGGGCCGGCCGACGCTCAGCTGCGCGTGCTCGGGCAGGTAGTCACGTATCAGCCAGAAGTCACCCTCGAGGCGGCTGATGTCGAAATGGAAGGTCACGACGCGGCGGGCGACGCGCTGCATCTCCCGGTAGCCAGCGATGGCGTCCGGCCAGTGCTGGTCGGTCGAGACGGCCATCGCGGCGTCGAATGACTGGTCAGCGAACGGCAGGCTGCCCGCCTCGCCGGGCACGCACGGCGCAGCGCCGGCCGGCCGCTGGGCCCGCATCACCGCTGACGGCTCGACCGCCGTGACGTCACGGTCGGGCGGCTCATACGATCCTGTCCCCGCCCCCACGTTGACGACCGTGCGCGCGTCGCCGAGCGCGGCCCAGATCCGCGCCGCGATCCGCGGATCGGCCGGCCGCGTCGCCGCATAGGTGGTGCCGATCGTGTCGAACAACTGGTTGCTGGACAATGTCCTGGCCCTCTCGTCGGGTGCGAGTTGATCTTCTGCGTGATGCACGCTGGCCTGGTCAAAGGCGGCAACAAGTCCCCTTGCTCTGAGGGGCTGACCGACGACTGGCCGACCCTCAGCGTGCTGGAGCCGTGCGGGGCTGACCGGGCGGCTGGCCGGCCCTGAGCGTGCTGGAGCCGTGCGGGGCTGACCGGCGACTGGTCGGCCTTCAAAGTGCTGGGGCCGGCCCGCCACCGTTAGGAAGCATGCTCTTTTATTTCAAACAAGTTATATCTTGTCCGGTTCCGGCAGCGAGACAGCCCGGCCGGATGAGCGGGCCGCCCGGCGGGAAGGCGGTGAATGTGCGCTTTGCTGCCCATCAGTGGGCAGCACACCGCACATCGACCGCCATGGCTGGCTGGCCGTCGCCGCTCGCCCCGGCGAGGCGGCGGAGGCTGGGCGGCGGTCTAAGGCGGTCAACGGCACATCGACACCCATCGGTGGCGGTCAGCGGCACATCGACCGCCACCGGGAGGTTGCGCGCGGTGAGGGGGAGTCTGGGTTGCCGCCGGGCGGCAAGGCGGTCAACGGCACATCGACAGCCGCCGGTGGCGGTCAGCGGCACATCGACCGCCTTGGGGTGGGTTGCGCGGGGGGGCCGAACCAGGGCCCAAAAGCCTAAGCCGCGGCGCGCACCGTCATCGGCAGGCCGCCGCTTACCCGCAGGGAGAGCATCGGCCGGGGGACCACGCGGTAGCCGGGCACCGTGGCCAGCCGAAGCTCCCGCGTGACCACGGCGATGACAAAGATGGCCTCCATCATGCCGAGGTGATTCCCGACGCAGAACCGGGGCCCGGCCCCGAACGGGATGTAGGCGTACCGAGGGCGGTTCGCGGCCCCCCCGGGGGCGAAGCGCTCCGGGTCGAAGTGCTCCGGCGACGGCCAGAATCCCGGGTGCCGGTGCAGCGTGTAGGGGCAGATCATCACGTCGGATCCGGCCGGCACGTGCCAGCCGCCGACCTCGTCGTCCTGCTGCGCCACCCGGGTGAGGCCCCAGACCGGCGGGTAGAGCCGCATGCTCTCTTCCACGACCATCGTGGTGAAGGTCAGGCGGGTCAGGTCCTCGTAGCGGGGCAGCCGGTCGCCGAGGACCTCGACGGCTTCGGCGCGCAGCCGCTCCCACACCTCCGGATGCCGGTCAGCCAGGTAGAAGACCCAGCTCAGCGTGCTAGCCGTCGTCTCATGACCGGCCAGCAGCAAGGTAATGAGCTCGTCCTGCATTCGCTGCCGCCCCACGTGCGCGTCAGCCTCCTCCCCGGTGGAGACGATCAGCCGGGACAGCACGTCGTCGTCCTGCCCCCCAGATGGACCCCCAGAAGGACCCCCAGAAGGACCCTCAGAGCGGGCGAGGCGGCTGGCGACTAGCTGACGCACGATGGCCTGCTGCTCCAGGCGAGCGTGCCGGAAGCGCAACTGCTTGGGCAGCGGTATCCAGGCCGGCACCATGCTGAGCGACACCATCTCGAACATCGCCTGGTCCTGGACCGCCTCGAACGATTCCCCCAGCGCGCCGAAGGCGGTGAGGTCGCTGTCGAGCAGCGTCCGGCCTAGCACGCCGAGCGTCAGCGCGGTCATTTCCCGCGTCACGTCGACCGGCCCGGCGCCGTCGTGCACGCGCAGCCGGTTGACCAGGGCCGCGGCTTCCTGCGCGACGGCCCCGGCCTGGCCGGAGATCCGCTTGTGCTGGAACGCGGGCTGGATCACCGAGCGCTGCTTGCGCCATAGTGCGCCCTCGCTGGTCAGCAATCCGTCGCCGAGGGCGCGCCGCGCCTCGATGAGGCCGATCCCCTTGTGGTAGTTGGCCGGGTTGTCGGCCAGCACGTGCTTGGCGTGGTCGGGATGATTGAACAGATAGAGCGTCTTGGGCCCGATGCGTATCCTGGCCGCGTCCCCGTAGCGCGCCGCGGCCATCGACATGAGGCCGAGCCGGTCGCCGACCAGCTTCCCGAACAGGCCGATCGTTTCCCGGCGCGACGGCCCCGGGGGAACCCGCCCCGGAGGAACCCGCCCCGGGCCACCCCGCCCGCCCCGGGCAGCCCGCCCGTTCCGGCCGCCTCGGCCCGCAGGCCGGGCCGTCCGCACGCCGGTGTCACTGGCCGGGCGGCTCATGCCGTCACCTCGCTGCGGTCCCGGCTGATCTGGCCGAACTGCCCGCGGAAGAACAGCAGCGCGTCATCGTGCTCGGCAGACCACTCCAGGCTCAGCAGCTTGCCGATGAAGATCGTGTGATCGCCGCCGTCGTAGCTGCGCCACAGCTCGCACTCGAACCTGGCTCTGGCGTCGGTGATCAGCGGCGCGCCGGTGAGCCGGCCGGGATGCCAGTCAACGGCCTCGAACTGGACCGCCCCGAGCGTGCGCCAGCGGTTGGCGAAATGCCGCGCGACATCTTCCTGGTGGGCGGCCAGCACCGAGACGCCGAAGATGCCTTCCGTGCTGAGGCTCTCGTGCATGATCGCGCTGCGCTCGACGCACACCAGCACCAGCGGCGGATCCAGCGAGACCGAGGTGAACGAGTTAGCGGTCATGGCGTGCGGCACCTGGCCGCCGACGGTCACCACGGTGACGCCGGTGGGGAAGGCCCCGAAGACCCGGCGCAGCAGTTTCGCGTCGGCCGCACCGAGAGACGGGACGGCGGGCTCAGCGGGTATACCGCAGGCTGGTTCGGCAGGCATCATGAGGAACTCCACGCCGGGGCCTGCGGGGTGTAGCGGGCCAGCGCCTCGACCAGGGACTCGGGGACCCGGGCCGGGATCGTGCGGGTATTGGGCCCGCGCATGCACGCCACCCGCTGCCGGCCGCGGGCGATCAGCTTCTCGGAGCCGCCGTCGAGGCGGATGTAGTCGAAGCTGAACTCGAGCTGCGTCTGGGCGAGGTCGACCAGCCGCATCCTGATGGACAGCTCGTCGAAGGCCGTGATCTCGGCGAAGAACTCGCAGTCCACCTTGAGGGTGAACAGCTTCAGGTCGGCCTGCAGCTCGGCCAGCACGGCCGGCGCCCGCTCCTTGAGGAACATCTCCCGGCAGCGTCCCTGCCAGCGCAGGTAGTTGACGTAGTACACGTTGCCGACGATGTTGGTTTCCTCGAAGCCGACCGTGTGCAGGTACTCGAAGTAGTTGTCCATGACCTACGCCCGCCTTTCGGTTCCGACCGCGAACACGACCTCACCAGGGACATCTCGCAGCGACGTGGCGAGTGTCGCGATCCGCAGCCCGCCCGCGTCGAAGACCGTCCACTCATCCCGCCGGGCCGCCGCCAGCGTGATCGGGCTGGTGGCCGGCAGGCCCGCCTTGACCGAGCACTCGACCGCGGCCCACATCCGCGTGCAGGCGGTGTCCAGGCTCTCGCCCGTCTCGGATGCGACCAGCCGGGCCACCGCCGCGTGCGAGCGGAGCAGCCCGTCCCAGGTCGCCAGCGGCCGCGACACCACCGGCTCGACGTCGCAGCCCACGGCGCCGTCTGCGGCGGCGAACAGGGTCACCCCAGCTCCGTGGGACGCCGAGATCGTCCGGGGGTCGTCGACCTCGGGGCGGCCGTCCGGCCGGTACCGGACCGCGGCCCGGCGGCCCAGCGCGCGCCACGCGGCCAGCGCGGTCCCGGCCCGGCGTTCGTCGAGCCCGGGGTCCGCCGACTCGAAAGGCTCCACGCAGACCGCGATGCGGCTGCCGAGCAGCTCTTCCAGCGTGCGCTCCAGGTAGCTGCCCAGCAGCGGGGGCAGCCACGGCCCGCGTCCGTTCTGCTTGCGCACGGCCCGCAGCTGCAGGCCCTCCCACCGCTCGAGCACCTGCCCGGACTGGGTGCGGACCGCGATGTCGTACACGTAGGTGTCGCCGTCCTGCAGCCGCTCGACGGCGCTGAACCGCAGCTCGCCGGCGGCGGCCAGGCCGGCCCCGCCCGGGTACACCCGGTCGATCCCGATCGGCAGCAGCGTGGCATCCGGCACGCAGACCTGGTTGCCGTGCATGAGGGCGTCGCGCATGCCGGGGTCGCCCATCAGCAGTTCGCCCGGCAGGAAGCTGGCGAACCAGTCCGGTGACTCGACGGCTGCCACGTCGGCGTCGACGTGGCGGGCCGCGGCCCGGTGGTAGCGGCGCAGCCGCCAGAACCGCGGGCCCTGGAACAGCAGGCTCCCGTACAGATCGGTGGCCGGATCCAGCGCGACCAGCGGAATCTCGTCGTCGGC
Organism: Streptosporangiaceae bacterium; assembly: GCA_036495825.1. GTDB lineage: Bacteria > Actinomycetota > Actinomycetes > Streptosporangiales > Streptosporangiaceae > PALSA-505. The sequence continues at coordinate 12,973 of DASXME010000283.1, read as the reverse complement.
CTGGTCCGGCGGCCCGTCCGGCACGGCCCAGGTGGCCGGCGCGGCCAAGGTAGCCGAGGCGGCCGAGGCGGCGTCCTCGGTGAACCGCAGCCGCGCACGGAAATGCTCCGCGACGAAGCCGGTATCACCGTTGTGGATGACCACCTCGACCGTGTCGTCGTCCGTAACCACGGCGGCGACCCTGATCATGGAGCTGCCGTCCGGCGGGACCACGATGGGCCGCAGGAACTCCGCCTGCTCGATCACCGGCAGGCCGGCCCGCCCGGTGACCGCACGGGCCACCTGGGTCATGGCCTCCATCCCGAAGACCGCGGGGAACAGCAGGTTGCCGTCGAGCAGGTGATCCGCCAGGTAGCGGTCGGTGCCGGCGTTCAGGTCCACCTCGGTGACCAGCTCTACGCCGTCGTACCGGATCAGCGGCCGGTCCACGAAGCGCAGCAGCGGCAGCGGGGGCGCCGGGGCGAAGCGGACGGTGTCCATGCCGCCGGTACGCCCGCTGATCACCATCACGGCCGGCGCGTCGGGATCGGCGACCAGGCGCTGCATCATCGCCACGCCCTGGTCGGGCGTGATCGGCGTGACGCCGCCCTGAGCGAGCGCCTCCACGACCGACAGCCGCTCGCCCATGCCGACACCGGACCAGACCGACCACTCCAGGCAGAGGCTGCGGCACTGCGGCTGCTGCTGCGCCACGTCCCTGGTCAGGTCGGCCAGCCACTCGTTCGCGGTGGCGTAGTGCGCCTCGCCGCGCAGCCCGGCCTGGCCGATGATGCTGCCGAAGGCGACGAGCAGCCGCAGCTGGCCGGGGTCGATCGCGTCCAGGACGTGGCGCAGGCCGTCCACCTTGGGGGCGAAGGTCGACCGGAACGCGGCCATGTCCAGGCTGCCCAGCGCGCCAGGCTCGTTGCGGCCGGCCCCGTGCAGCACGGCGGTCACCGGCCCCATCGCCTCGGTCACGTCGGCGATCGCGCCCCGCACCTGATCGGGATGGGTCACGTCGGCCCTGACGTACCGCACGGTCAGGCCCGCGTCCGCCATCCGCTGCAGGTTCGCGGCCAGCTCGGCGTCCGCGGTCGGCTCGGAGCGCCCGAGCACGGCCAGCCGGGCGCCGCTGGCCGACGCCAGCGCCAGCGCGCACTCTGCGGTGATGCCCTTCCCGCCGCCGGTAACGAGCAGCACGTCGGCTTCGGTCAGCGGCTGCTGGGCCCGGGCGGCACTGACCGGCATCGCGCGCAGCACCGGTACCCGCCGCACGCCGTCGGCGTCGTAATGCGCCTCGGTGAAACTCTCGGTCGCGGCCACCTCGGCCGTGACCCAGCCGACCGCCTCAGGCACCGGCGGCACCTGCGCGATCGTGACCCGCAGCTGGGGGGCCTCCAGCCGGAGCGTCTTGGCCAGGCCTGCCGCGCCGCGCCCGTGCTGGACCAGGACGAACCGGTCACTCGCCGGACCGGCCAGAGCCGACTGCGCTCCTCGCAGCGCCAGCTCCAGGTCCTGCTCGGTGCACGGGTCGGGCAGGCAGACCAGGACGCCGCCGCCGACCTGCTCGGCCACCAGCGCCTGGCGCAGCGCTTCGGCCAGCGGATGACTGCCGGGCGCGTGCACCTGCCAGTGGCCGTCGCTGCGGGGCGCCGACCGGGGCGGTCGCGGGGTCTGGTCAAGCTCGACGGCGAACGCCCGCACCCAGGGCGCCGCGCCGGTCACCGTCGCGGCAGGCCGGGCGGTGCCGTCGGCCTGGCCGACCTCGGCCATCTCGTCGAGCGCCTGGGCCAGCTCGCGCAGCGAAGCCGTGGCGAAGTTGGTCGGTGTCGCCACGGCGGCCAGGCCCAGCTCCTGCGCGGCCCGGTTCATGATCTGGCCGACCGTGATCGAGCTCAGGTGCAGGTCGTCGAGGAGCCGGCTGTCGTCGCGCACCAGGTCGGCCGGCAGCTCGGCGGTCTGCGCCGCCAGGCGGCGCAGCACATCGACGCTCGCCTCGGCAGCCTGCCCGTCGGCCCGCGCGACCGGGTCAGCGACCTGGTCAGCGACCGCCACAGCGCTAGCTGCCTCAGGTCCGGAGATCTCGAACGACGGCGCCTGCTCGCACGGGCTGGCCAGGAAGCTGAGCTCGGCGCCGATCTCCAGGGGCCGCACGAAGCGCCCGCGGAACAGGGCCGCATGGTCGAGCGGTGCGCCGGCCACGAATGCGGCGCCGGCTACCCGCAGCAGGCTGCCGAGCGACTCGTCGTCGGTGTTCAGCGCCACCGCGGGCACGCTCGTCACCTCCGCCGCCAGCCCGCTGAGCACCCGGCCGGGGCCGACCTCGATGAACAGGTCGATGTCCTTGGCCGCCAGCTCGATCGCCTGGGCGAACAGCACCGGGGCGGTGATCTGGCGCCGCAGCAGCTCGGGAAGGTCGGCGTCCGGCGGCAGCGCCTGCCCGGTCACCGTGGAGATGATGCGCCGGTCGATCTGCCAGAACGCCGCCTCGGCCAGCCACGCGCCGAAAACGTCGGCCGCGGGCGCCACGAGCTCGGAGTGGAACGCGTGCGACACCGGCAGCAGGGTCCAGGTCAGGCCCGCCTCGCCGGCCCTGGCCCCGGTGGCGCGAACCGCGGTGTCCGGGCCGGCGATAACGGTCTGCTCCGGCGCGTTGTACCCGGCGATCACGACGGGCAGGCCGGCCATCAGCTCCTGCACCCGGTCCGGCGACGCGCCAATGCTCGCCATGGTGCCCGACGAGCTGTGCTCGGCCATGGTCTGGCCGCGGACGCTCGCCACCCGCAGCAGCAGCTCATCGTCTATCGCTCCGGCCCAGCACAGGGCCGAGATCTCGCCGAGGCTGTGCCCGACCGCGACGTTCGCCGCCAGGCCGAGCAGCGCCATCGCGCGAAGGCCGGCCATCGAGCCGGTGACGATGCGGGGCTGAGCCACCGCGGTCGCCACGACGTCCCCGCCCGTCGGAAGGGCCGCCGCCAGGTAGGCCGCTTCCACCTCGGCGAACCGCCGCCGCAGCGCGCCGCCGCTGGTCCCGCGGCCGGACCCTTGGCCAGGGAAGAGGTAGCCGATCCTGCCGGTGCCGCGGACGTGGCCGAGGAACGTGTGGCCGTCTCCCGCGGCCAGGGCGGTCTCCCCGGCGTCGAGGGCGTCGAGCACGCGCTGCAGCCGCTGCTGCGCGTCGGCCGGCGAGCCGGCCACCACGGCCGCCCGGTACGGCCGGTCGCCGAGCTCGCGCTGCGCGGTCGCGGCCAGGTCCCCAAGCTGTGCGTAGGACAGGGCCGGCACGAAGGCGATCAGCCGCTCCAGCCGCTCCCGCAGCTGCTGCGCCGAGTCGGCGTCGACCAGCAGCAGCTCCACGTCCTGAACCGATGCGGCCAGCGACCTGGTCGAGCCGTCGAACGGGGCGCGCGGGCGCGGCTCGGCCTCGTCGAGCACGACGTGGGTATTGATGCCGCCGAAGCCCATCGAGCTGACCCCGGCCCGCACCGGCGCGCCGTCCGGCCACGGCTCGGCCTTGCGCAGCACCCGGAGCGCAACCGGCTCTTCGGACAGCACCTCGTGCGGATCCACGCAGCCCGCGGTCGGCGGCAGCACCTGCCGGTGTACGGCCATCACGGCCTTGATCAGCCCGGCGATTCCCGCCGCGGCCTTGGTGTGCCCGATGATCCCCTTGACCGTGCTGATCGCCGCCGGCGCGGCCGCCGGATCGGCTGCGGCCCTGGCCGACGACAGCGCCTTGAGCTCGGTCGCGTCGCCGACCGGCGTGCCGGTCCCGTGGCCCTCGAACATCGGCACCGTTTCGATGCCGAAGCCGGCCCGTTCGTACGCGCGGCGCAGCGCCAGCTGGTATCCGGCGACCTCGGGACGGGTGATGCCCCCCGAGCCGTCCGAGGAAATGCCCCAGCCGGCCACGGTGGCGTAGATCCGGTGCTGCACCGCCCTGGCGTCGGGCTCGCGCATCAGCACCACCATGCCGCAGCCCTCGCCCGGCCAGAAGCCGTTGGAGCCGCGGTCGTAGACCCGCATCTCCTTCCTGGCCAGGGCGCCGGTCTTGGCGAAGCCCACGATCTCGAACGGGTCGATGGACAGGTCGACGCCGCCCGCGATCGCGACGTCGATGTCTCCGTCCAGCAGCGACCGGCACGCGGTCGTGACCGAGAGCAGCGACGAGGAACAGGCGCCGTCCACGGTGTAGCCGCCGCCGCCCAGGTCGAAGTAGTTGCAGACCCGCCCGGCGATCGTGTTGGCGAGGCCGCCGGCCAGGGTGTCCTCGGTGATGGGCGGGAACGAAGCCTTGTAGCGGGTCTCGAAGTCGGCCAGGAACGCCGCCAGCCTGGCCGCATCCCAGCCCTCTTCGTCGAGCGCCGCGCTGAGCGTGCGGGCGACGTACGGCCAGCGCAGCCGCATCAGGCTGGCCCGGGAGAATTCGCCGGTCAGCGTGTTGCCCACGATCACGCCGGTCCGCTCGCGCGGCAGTCCCTCGCCCAGCGGGAAGCCCGCGTCGGCCAGCGCGCCGGCCGCCACCTCCAGGGCGAGCCAGTGCGTCAGGTCGGTAGACCGGTAGGTGCGGCCGGCGATCCTGAAGCCCACCCGGTCGAACTCGTAGCCCTCCAGGACCGCGGCCGTGCGGCTGTAGAAGCGGTCGGGTGCCGCGGGATCGGCATCCCAGTAGTCGGCCAGCCGCATCCGGACGTCCGGCAGCCGCCGGAACGCCCGGCGGCCGGACAGGGTGTTCTCCCACAACTCGGCCGGCGAGCTGGCGTCCGGGTACCGGCACGCCATGCCGACGATCGCGATCCTCGCCGCGGGCTCGCGGCTGAGCGGTTCGGCGGTCTCCATCACGCCCCCGCGCCTCGTAGCGACATGACCTCGGCCGCGATGCGCTGCCGCCACGCCTCGTAGGCGGGCAGCTCGCCGGGCTCTGGCGGCCCGGCGGGAACCTGCTCGGGAAGGGCGTTCTCGCAGACCTTGGTCGCCTGCTCGGCGGACATGCCGCACAGCACCTGCGTGGCGAGCTGGGTATGGTCAACCATCAGGCCGGCGTGCACGCGGGCGGTGGCCGCGAACGCGCACCCCTGGGCGAGATCGGGCCGGTAGTCCCCGGCTTGCCGCCAGAACTCCCGCAGTTCCGTCTCGTTCACGCCGCCGGCGTAGCAGGCGGCCAGGCCGGCCCCGCTGTACAGGTCAGCCCGCCTGGCCTCAGGGAACTTGGCGAAGATGGAACTTACCCGCTCCGGGTCGGTGCCGCCGACGAACCACGTGGCCCGGCCGATGCCCTGGTCGATGACCCGGCTGGCGTACCAGCGCGGCCCCTCGGCCGGCCAGCCGAAATCGGGGTCGGTGAACTGGCCGTGCACGTACCGGTCGGTGTGAAAGTACGCCTGGTGGAAGCCGTAGCCGTCGAGCACGAGCCAGCGCAGCAGCGGGTCGGGGGCCGCAATCCGCGACCACCTGAACTTCGGCAGCCTGGCCATCGCCCAGCCGGCGCCGACGTACGCCATGTAGACGTGCGCGGCGCCGCGGCCGGCCAGCAGCCCGGTGAACCTGCTGCTGCCGATGCCCGGCATGACGTCGAGCATGGTGGCGCCCATCGCGGCGCCCTCGTACGCGAATCCGCGGAACTTCACGGGAATTTCTTCCAGGCGCTCTTCGGCATCAGCCGGCGAGCGCGCCTCCATGACGTACCCGTAACCGGTCAGGAAGGTCCGCCCGACCGTTTCCAGCAGGTCCTGAGAGGCCGCGTTCTTCACGTAGAAGCCGCGGGTCTCCATTTTGGTTGCGGAAACGTTCGGGGTCAAAATGCGGCGCCTCAGCGCCCGCAAGCCGCTGGCCAACGTATTCTCCCGGCTTAGTTTGTCTAAATCATTGTGCAGACCGTAACCTGCATATTGAATTTCCGGCCACTTCCAGCTTGCTCGCCAGCCGCCAGGGAATCGGAATTCATGAAAATATCGCAAGAATTATTCCGAACGGTTCCAGGCCGGGCCACCCGCGACAGGTCAGCCTGCCGCGGGTGGCGGCCCCGCGGATGCGCTATGCCGCCGCGGCCTCCATCTGGGGCGGGATCTCAGGCACGGCCGACCGCTCCTGCCTCCGCTTGCGCAGGTAGGCGGTCCACCAGCCGATCCCGCGGATCGCGCACACAATGGATGTCGCGAAGAACAGGGTGTAGACGATGTTGAATTCCATCAGAAAGGCGTAGACGACGGCGACCGAGCTGCCGAACATGAACTGCGCGCGCGGCGAGGACGGTGACGTCCCCGGGTCGGTGATCATGTAGTTCGTGAACAGCACGAAGGCGACGCCGGTCATGGCGCTGAGCGCCGTATTGAGCTGGACTCCCCACAGCCAGTGCCGGAGGAAGGCCTGGATCATGAACGCGCCCATCCAGCCGACGATCAGCGGGATCTTCTTGGTCAGCATGGCGTTGAGCACCGTGCCGGAGGTCAGGATGACCAGCGGAATCATGATCTTCCAGTAGGAGTTCGCCCACTCGGTGAACTGGTAAGGCGGTGCGATGCTGACCCACGAGCCGAACAGCAGCAGCGTCATGCTGATGCCGAAGTTAGACGGGTTCATGAAGTGCCGGAACCGGCCCTTGATGGGAGCCCGCAGGAAGTGCTTCTGGCTGACCGCGATGATCACGGCGAACATCACCGGCCAGAACTGGTTGTTGGCGTAGAGCAGCATGTTGCAGGCCAGGGCGGTGATGTGGGCGGGCAGCAGGAACTCCATCAGCCCGCGCGGGCCGCGGCCGCGGAACCCCGGCTGGCGCTGCTCGGCCCACGCGCTGATCAGCTCGAACACGATGTCCGTCGTGTATGCGGTGACCAGGGCCAGGAACGGCCAGAGCCACGGCTGCTCGAAGCCCAGCATGGTGTAGCCGAAGATGTTGAAGGCGCTGATCGAGATCGCGAAGTTGCGCAGCGCGAGGTAGCGCGGATCGGGTGGGGTTTTGGTCTTCGCCGGCGGAGCGGGCGGCGGGGCCGCCGCGGTGGCGTCGGCCGGCGTGGTGATCGCGGTCATCGGCTCGGTACCTCCTTGACGGTACTGGTGAGGAACAGGTCATGGGTGCCCGGCATGAGCTGCAGCGTCTGCCGGTGCAGCCCGCTGGGGGTTGACCACCGCAGGTGGACGGTCACCGGTCCGTGGTAGGAGCCCAGGCCGAAGTAGATCTCCATGCTTGACTTGCCGCTGTGCCCGCTGCCGCCGTCGAGCTGGGCGATCTGGGTGTGCCCGTCCGGCAGGTCGATCTGGGCGGTCGCCCCGTAGGCCGGGCTGCCGATGTTCGCCAAGCCCTGCGCCTGGCTATCGCCGGCGACCGGCCGGTACAGCTGCAGGCCCAGGTAGGCGCCGCGGTGCGGTGCCTGGTTCGCGTAGAAGGCGGGCGGTCCCCACTGCCTGGCTACCGCGAAGTCCAGCCGGCCGTCGGCGCGGGTGTCGGCGGTGGCGATCCCCCGGGTGGGGGTCGGGTCGCACAGCCCGAGCCGCTTGCTGATGTTCACGTAGCCGCCGCCCGGCGCCTTCGCGTAAAAGGCGATGCATTGATAACCCGCAATGTCGTCGCCGGGCTCCACCAGCGGCCACGAGGCGGGATTCGTATAGACCTGATCGTTGGTCATGGCCATCTCCTGCAGCCAGGGCCACCGGTCGAGCTTTCCCTTGATGAACCCGTCGGCCTGGACCACGGCCATATTGCCGCTATTGAGGAAGTCGCCCATCTTCAGATCCCAGCCCCAGCCGGTCCAGGCCATTCCCTCCTGATCCGCCTTCTGGGCGAATGGCGCTAGGCCGGACGCGAGGTCCTTCTTCGCCGTCGCGCCGTTAGCCGCGGTGTTCATCCAGACGAAATTGCTTTCCTCAAGCCCCCACGCGGTGGTGATATTGCTGACCATCATGTCGAACCTGCCGTTGTCGGCCAGGTCGCCGAAGTCGACCCCCATGCCCTTGAACGAGTCCTTGCCGAGCTGGAAGGACTTCGGGGTCATCGGCGTGCGTTCTCCGATCACATTGCTGAACTTGATGTAGCCGGGGGTCGAGACGTTGTAGAGCAGGTGATCGGGGCCGAAGTCATTGGCGATGTAGAGGTCGGGCAGCCCGTTGCCGGTCAGGTCGGCGCTCGCCGCGGCCAGCGTCCAGCCGGTGGACTCCTGGTAGGGAACCGCGTCCTGCTCCAGCTCGTACCGGACGGTCGGATGGGGGCCTGACGTCCCGCCCATCCAGCGGAAGACGTAGTCGCCGCCCCCGTTCTTGGCGTCGGACATCGAGGAGTTCATCTGGACGTTGTCCACGCCGCGCGGGTTCAGCACGTCCGAGATCGGGAAGTAGTTGCCGACGAAGATGTCGGGGTGCCCGGTGCCGGCGAAGCTGGCGATGTTCACCGCGTTGGTGTTCCACTGCGGTCCGGCGTACTGCCCGAACTGCGCCAGTTCCGGGACCAGCTCGGTCGGCTGGTAGGCACTCGGGGACGGGCTGGTGGCGGTGGAGCGGGCCAGGAACACGATCGGCGTGCGGCCCCAGTAGTAGACGAGGAAGTCGGTGCGGCCGTCCTGGTTGAAGTCGCCGGGAGTGCAGCCCATCGGCGCCATCGTCGAGTTCATCGGCAGCGGCGCCGCGTTCAGCGCGAACGGCGTGAACCGGTCCGCGGCCGGTGCGGTCGGCGTGTAGGTCACGATCACGTCGTCGGTCCTGGGGTCCACGATGCACATGCCGTCGTCGCGGCCGTGGCCGGTGACGTCGGTCAGGGCGATGCCCGCCCCCACCGAGGAGATCCATGACCGTATGTGCTGGTAGGCCGGGTTCACCTGGCGAATATTCTGCGTGGGGTGATAACCGGGCGGCAGCGCGATCGGCAGCTGCTTGAACTTGTACTTCGCCGCCACCTGGGCCGCCCCCGAAGGACCGGCCACCGCGAAATTAACGCCGACGAACATCGCAATGACCACGACAATGGCGCTCAAGCCTGGTACAAATACGCGCATCCGGGTACGCGAGACCATCATTTCCTCACAGGAAGTCGTTGGAATACGCCGATTCAGGATTACACTGGGGATAATTCAGGGGTGCGTATTAAATTGAGGTCATCCTGCGGCGCGCCCCGCCTGGCGGGCAAGGCTGCCTGGTCCGACGCCCGCGCGAGGTAGTCAGACATACCCCCCATGCTTGAGCCCGGGCCATTTGCGAACAACCTCCGTATTGCTATGCCGGGGGGCAGACCTGGGTCGGCCCGCCCGGCGACGGAGCCCGGCGGTAAAAGCGGCAGGCAGGGAGGGCAAGGCCCGATAAGCCGGTCAGGTCTCACCCGCTCATAATTAGCCCCACGACATTGCCGTGATGTGTCCGGCATGATGTCGCATCCGGGGAACTCGGTCCGAGACAGGAGGGCAAACACGTGACTGATATTCAGGACGTGCTCACAGACCTGAACACCGATTGCGACGAGATAGACCGGCTTGTGTCCGGCCTGGAGGAATCCCAGTGGCAATTGCCTACCCCGGCTCCGGGTTGGACGATTGCGCACCAGATTGCTCATCTCACGGCGACATTCCAGATGGCCGCGACGGCGGCCGCCGATCCGGCGGCGTTCAAGGCGTTCCTGTCGGGGATCAGCAACGACTTCGCGGCCAATGTCGCGGCCGCTATGGCGCCTTTTCTTGCGTTGCGTCCGGCTGAGCTGCTCAGCCGCTGGCAGGCCGAGCGGGCGCATGTGACCGAGGCGCTGGCCGCCGTCCCGGAGGGTGAGGTGGTGCCCTGGCTCGTGCGTCCCTTGCCGCCTGTGATTCTGGCCTGCGCCGGGATCATGGAGGCGTTCGCCCACGGTCAGGACATCGCCGACGCCCTGGGGGAGCAGCGCGAGCAGACCGACCGTCTCAAGCACCTGGTCATATTCGCGGCGCTCGTCTGGGACTTCGGGTACCAGGCGCGCGGCATGACCCCGCCGGACGTGCAGTTCGGCTACGTCATCACCGCTCCGTCCGGGGAGGTGTGGACGTTCGGCCCGCCGGACGCCACCCAGGTGATCGAGGGGCCGGCCGCCGACTTCTGCCTGCTGGTGACCAGGCGCCGGCACCGTGACGATCTCTCGATCACCGCCACCGGCGCCGACGCCGATCAGTGGCTCGACATCGCCCAGGCCTATCGCGGGCCGGCCGGGGAAGGCCGCACTCCCGGCCAGTTCGCCGCCGCCCGCCGCTAGTTCTCCGCCCGGGCGGGCCGCGGTGCTGACCGCGGCCCGCCCGGCCGTCATGCTCGCCTTCTGTCGTTCCAGGCCACGGGCGCCGGCCCGCGCCGGGGCGGCCTGCGCGCGGCAGCGGGGTCCGGAACCGGCTGCGCCGGGTCCAGCCTCTGCTCGCAGTCGGCACCGACCGGCTCAAGGTCGGGAACCGCGAAAAGAATCGGCAGGTCAGTCACCCGCCTAGGGCGCAGCGCCAGGACCGCGGGGCTGACCGCTCCTGGCGTCACCGTCACGCTGCCCTGCCCTCCGACGAGCAGCGACCTGTGAGTCCACGGCTCGGGTTCCGAGCTGTCGGCCACCGCTACCGCCCGGATGTACCACTCGCCGGCCGGGATCCCGGTCAGCCGGTAGGAGGTTGGCCGCCCCGGACAGGCCTGCAGGATGACCGACGCCGCCGGGCTCCCCTGGACGATCGGAGTCGCGAACGCGCCCAGGTACACCCAGGCTGCCGCGTAGCGGGACGGGAGCTCGACCCTGCCTGCCACGCACCCCTGCGGCCGCGGCGCGGGCTCGGCCAGCGCAGCCCGCCGCGACGGTGACCGCTCAGGCGCGCTGCGCACGGGGCTGTGCCACAGGCGCCGGAAGCGGCTCGGCGAGAGCCCGACGCTTTCGGTGAACCGGTTGGTGAATGAGCCGAGGCTGTTATAACCGACCGCCAGCGAGATGTCAGTGACGCTGAGCGAGGTCGACGCCAGCATCCGCTTTGCCTCATAGATGCGGACCGCCGAGAGGAATCGGCCCGGCGACACGCCCGTTGCCTCCCTGAAAACACGGGAGAAATGAAAGCGGCTGAGCATGGCACTTCTGGCTATATCAGCGAGTGACAACGGCTCGCTGTAGCTCTCGCGCATGTGCACGATAGCTAATTCGATCGGACTTTTCACGCGATTACCTCCGATAGCTGCACCATTACCTACAAACGGTGCGCTTCGGAACTCGGGTCTCGCCATGGGCGTGGTGCAGCCCCAGTACGCCGTCGCTTGAGCGACGCTACTGGCAGTACAGCCCCGGTACATCCTCACTCAAGCCGCGCTAGCGGCCGACCACAGGATGCCTACAGCACGGCGGTTGTACGCGGGATCAAGCTGAGTCACCTGAAGGAAACACGGCTAGACCTTGGGCTAACCGTAGCGCGCGAGCACCGGCTCGGACGGCAGAAACGCCGAGCCCGAGAGAATAATTTATGCAGCTGCGCGACGCGGATCGCCGCAGGCTACGGACGGTAACTCGGTACCAGGGACTACGTGTTCGAAGGGGCGTCAGGGCGAGCCGGCGTGGCGGGCTCGCCCAGCCACGCTCCCACCCGGCGGGCCGCGGCCATGCTGGCCCAGGAGGTGAGCGCGACCAGTTCCTCGTCGCGGGGCTGGCCCCCGCGGAACGCCTCGATGTCCGCCGGGACGACCTGGTAGGGGGCGAAGGCCGTGAGCAATGCCAGCCGGCCGGCCGGACGGTCAGCGGCCGGCAGCCCGGCGACCATGTCGCCGGCCCAGGAACGGCTCGGCCCGGGGGGCTGCCCGTCCCACCCGGCCAGCTCGCCGCGGACCAGCTCGCGCACCGGCGCCGGCACCGCGGACGCTCCGGCCGCCTCGATGGCCGCGATCGCCCGCGCGAACGCGTCGGCGATGACCGGGCTGCCCGCTGCCCAGCGCAGATCGTCAGGCTGTGCCGCCGCGGGCAGCAGGGCCAGCGAGGCGCCGGGCTCAGGACCGCCGGCCGATGCTGACCGCAGCATCCGGCCCAGCACGCGCATCATGCCGCCGGCCACCGGGCCGGGCACGGCGGCCGGGAGCGGGCTCTCGGCGAGGAACACGGTGACCATCCGGTTCAGGTACTGGAAGGTCACCGCCACCCCGGCCAGCTCGGCGAGCTGATCGGCAGGGAACGGCGGGATACCGCGCGCGGCCGCTTCTCGCTTGCCGCTCGAGCGTGCCCAGCGGGCGACGTCGGCGAGCGCGGGGTCGGCCATCGACTCGATACGGTCGCCGGCCAGGGCGGCGGCGTCGCGCCCGTAGTCCAGGCCGCCCAGGGCGGCGTTGTGCACCGCGACGCAGTACGGGCAGGCGTTCTCGACCGATACCGCGGCCGCCACCATCTCCTTCGCCGCCCGGTCGGCCTGGCCCTGGACCACCAGCGTCTCCCGCAGCATGATCCACGAGGCCGCGAGCGGGCCGGGTGCGGGCGAATGCAGCGCGACCGGCGGCGCGAGCATGCCGAAGTCTCGCTCGACCTGCGCGTAGACCGCGGCGACCAGGCCCGTCGCCGCGGCGGGCCGGACCGGCGAGACGTACCGGACCTGGTCCAGCGCCCGGCGCAGCGCCCGCTGGGCAAGGGTCGCGCTCATCCGCGCCCGCTCACCGCGCCGGACTCTTCCATCAGCTGGCTGCCCTAACGGCTGCGCTGGCGGTCGCGCGGCGGGCGCCGGTGACGTTCAACGGCACCGGCGCTCCGTACGTGACCCGCACGCCCCGCGCTTGCGCGGCGCGCACGATGCCGGGCATGGCGCGCTCGGCGAGCGCGGAGATCGTCAGGGCCGGGTTGACCGTGAGCGCGCCGGGCACTGCCGAGCCGTCCGTCACGAAGATGCCCGGATGATCGCGCAGTTCGTGCCCGTCATCCAGTGCCGAGGTCGCCGGGTCGTCTCCGATCCGGCAGGAGGCTAGCGGGTGGACGGTGTAGGCGCCGACCACATGGCGCGTCCACGGCAGCACCGTGGCCAGGCCGTCTCGCTCCAGGATGTCCCGCACGGCCGCGTCCGATTCG
>DASXME010000282.1:0-5337 GCA_036495825.1 Streptosporangiaceae bacterium | reverse complement strand
GCCGCGGGCTTCTGGGCCGTCGGCGTCTGCGTGGGCACGTACGTGCTGATCAAGCTGGCCGGGCTGGTGACGGAGGCCACGCGGTTCGTCGCCGAGCTCCGCAGCAGGACCGACGTGATCGTCGAGCAGGCGCACGCCGCGATCGACCGGACCAACCAGCAGCTGGACAGGACCGGCGCCATCGCCACGAACCTGGACCAGGTCACGGCGAACGTCGCCGACCTGACCGAGAACGTGACGGTGCTGGCCGACCTGGCCCGCGGGCTGGCCGAGGGGCCGGTCGGGAAGGTCGCCGGGGTCGCCTACGGGGTGCGCCGGGCCGTCGGCCTCAGGCGCACCGGCGTTACGCCGGTGCAGGCCGGGCCAGTTCAGGCCGGGCCGGTGCAGGCCCAGCCGGCCGGGCGGTCGGTGCCATGATGCGCAGGATGTTCTGGCTCACGCTGGGCGCCGGGCTCGGCATCTCGGGCTACCGGCGGGTGACCCGCATCACCCGCAGCTTCGCCCGCCCCGCCGGGCGTCCGGCTGTACGCGCAGCCGTCGGCGCCAGGGCCCGGCCGCGGATCAGGCTGCGTGGTATCGCCGGCTTCGCCCGCGACGTACGGGACGGCATGGATCTTTATAGTGCGCAGCAGCGGCTGAATATCGAGCGGCGCCGAGCTTCGCGAGGCCATACTCTCTCGGCCGAAAACACGCCCTACGGCACTCTCCCGGCCGAAAACACGCCCTACGGCCACGCCCTCGGGATGCGTCAGGTGACCGCGCGGAGCGACCCGAGCGCGGCCTACGAAGGCCATCCGGCCAGCCGCAACGGCTCGTCCGCCCAGCACTAGCACCCCAGCACCAGCGCACCAGCGCCCAGCACGAGAACCCACTACCGAAGGACGGCCGCTGATGGAGTCGGCAGAGATCGCACGCCGTTTCCTGACCTTTTTCGAGCAGCGAGAGCACACCGTGGTGCCCTCGGCCAGTCTGGTGTCGGAGGACCCGACGCTGCTGTTCGTCGTGGCCGGCATGGTCCCCTTCCTGCCCTACCTGCTCGGCCAGCAGACGCCGCCGTACCGGCGGGCCGCCAGCGTGCAGAAGTGCCTGCGCACCCTCGACATCGAGGAGGTCGGGAAGACCACCAGGCACGGCACGTTCTTCCAGATGCTCGGCAGCTGGTCGTTCGGCGACTATTTCAAGGACGAGGCGATCACCTGGGCCTGGGAGCTGCTGACCAGCTCCGAGCGGGACGGCGGCTTCGGCTTCCCCGAGGACAAGCTCTGGGCCACCGTCTACCTCGACGATGACGAGGCCCACGGCATCTGGCGCAACCAGGTGGGCCTGCCGGAGGACCGGATCCAGCGGCTGGGCAAGGAGCACAACTACTGGGACATGGGCGTGCCAGGTCCCTGCGGTCCCGACTCGGAGATCTTCTACGACCGCGGCCCCGAGTACGGACGCGAGGGCGGTCCCGCCGTGGATGAGGAACGCTACATCGAGATCTGGAACCTCGTCTTCATGCAGTACCGGCGCGGTCCCGGTCAGGGGTCTGACTACCCGATCCTCGGTGACCTGCCGGCCAGGAACATCGACACCGGGATGGGCCTGGACCGGATGGCCGCGATCCTGCAGGGGGTGGACAACCTCTTCGAGATCGACACCACCTGGAAGGTGCTCGACCGGGCCGCCGAGGTGACCGAGCAGAAGTACGGCCGGGACCGCAGGACCGACGTGTCGCTGCGGGTGGTGGCCGACCACGTGGACAGCGCGGTGATGCTGGTCGGCGACGGCGTGCTGCCGTCCAACGAGGGCCGCGGCTATGTGCTGCGCCGCCTGCTGCGGCGCAGCATCCACAACCTGCGGCTGCTATCCGGCGGTCAGCGCAGCGGCACCGAAGAGCGGTTCATGCACGAGCTGACCGGGACCGCGATCGAGGCGCTCGGCCCGCAGTACCCCAACCTGCTGCGGGACGCATCGAACATCCAGACGGTGATCGAGGCGGAGGAAGCGGCGTTCCTCGGCACGCTGCGCACCGGCAGCGCGATCTTTGACGCGGCGGTGGAAGAGGTCAAGCGGCGCGGCTCCGCGCAGCTCGGCGGCGATCAGGCGTTCCAGCTGCACGACACCTACGGCTTCCCGATCGACCTGACCCTGGAGATGGCCGCCGAGCAGGGGCTGACCGTCGACCAGGACGCGTTCCGCCGGCTGATGACCGAACAGCGGGACCGGGCCAGGAAGGACTCCGCCGCGAAGAAGACGGGCAACGCGGACGTGTCGGTGTTCGCGGACGTGCTCGAGCGGTCCGGCCGGGCCGAGTTCACCGGGTACGACCAGGTGGCCGGCGAGGCGACGGTCATCGGCCTGCTCGCCGGCGGCGTGGCCGTGCCGGTCGCCGGGACCGGGGCCGAGGTCAGCGTGGTACTCGACCGCACGCCGTTCTACGCCGAAGGCGGCGGTCAGCTCGCCGACACCGGCGTGATCCGGGTCGGCGCGTCCGGCGCTGGCGGCGCGGTGGTCGAGGTCTTCGACGTGCAGACGCCGCTGGCGGGCGTGATCGTGCACCGGGCCCAGGTGCGCTCCGGCGAGATCGCGGTCGGCGATCAGGTCTACGCGGAGATCGACACCGAACGCCGGCGGGCGGTCTCCCGGTCGCATACCGCGACGCACCTGCTGCACCGCGCCCTGCGCGGCGCCCTGGGCGACTCGGCCGCGCAGGCGGGCTCGGAGAACTCGCCCGGCCGGCTGCGGTTCGACTTCACCGCGGCGGGCGCGGTGCCGTTGTCGGTGCTGCGCGAGACCGAGGAGGAGGTCAACCAGGTGCTGATCACCGACCTCGACGTCCGGGCCTTCCACACCTCGATCGACGACGCCCGCGAGATGGGCGCGCTGGCCCTGTTCGGCGAGAAGTACGGCGATGAGGTCCGGGTCGTCGAGGTAGGCGACTACTCGCGCGAGCTGTGCGGCGGCACCCACGTGGCCAGGTCCGGCCAGCTCGGCCTGATCAAGGTGCTGGGCGAGGCGTCGATCGGTGCCGGGGTGCGGCGCGTCGAGGCGCTGGTGGGGATGGACGCTTTCCGGTTCCTGGCCACCGAGAGCCTGCTGGTCAGCCAGCTCGCCGAGCAGCTGAAAGCGCCACGCGAGGAGCTGCCCGAGCGGATCTCCGGCGTGGTGAGCAGGCTCAGGGACGCGCAGCGCGAGCTTGACCGGCTCCGCAGCGGTCAGCTGCTCAATGCCGCGCCGGATCTGGTCAGCAAGGCCGAGGACGTGGCCGGCGTGAGCCTGGTCGCGCAGCGCGTCCCGGACGGCACGATCGCCGACGACATCCGGAAGCTCGCGGTGGACGTCCGCGGCCGGATGCCAGCCGGACGGCCCGCGGTGGTGATACTGGGCGGCGTTCCCGCGGACCGGCCGGTGGTCGTGGTCGCGGTGAACGAGCCGGGACGCGAGCGGGGCCTGTCGGCCGGGAAGCTGGTCGGCGTCGCGGCCAAGGCCATCGGCGGCGGCGGGGGCGGCAAGGACGACGTCGCGCAGGGCGGCGGCGCCCCGCTGGCCCAGTCCGGGCCCCATCCAGAGGCGCTGGACGAGGCTTTTAGTGCGGTTCGCTCCACTCTGAGGGACGTTTAAGAGCCTTTGGCGTACCGTGAGACCGTGCCACTGCCCACAGGTTGCCTGGACGAGACCCCGGCGCCGGCGTTGCGGAGCCAGCCGGTGAGGCCGGGCGTCCGGCTGGCCCTGGACATCGGCTCGGTCCGCATCGGCGTGGCCCGCTCCGATCCCGGCGGCCTGCTGGCCAGCCCGCTGGCCACGGTCCGCCGCGGCCGGGGCGACCTGGCCGCGCTCGCCGAGCTGACGGCGGCCCACGACGCGATCGAAGTGATCGTCGGCCTGCCCACGTCGCTGTCCGGTGCGGAAGGCAAGGCCGCGGCCGGCGCCCGCGCCTTCGCCGTCGCGCTGGCCCGCCTGCTGTCGCCGGTTGCGGTCCGGCTGGTAGACGAGCGCTTCACCACGGTCACCGCGCACGACGCGCTCAGGATGGCCGGCCGGGACTCGAAGGCCCGGCGCGGCGTTGTGGACCAGGCTGCCGCCGCGATCCTGCTGCAGGCCGCGCTGGACACCGAGCGCAGCACCGGCCGCCCGGCGGGCGAGCCGGTACCCGCCGGCGGAGGGCGCGAATGAGCCGCGAAAGGCGGCAGACCGGCGACGAGTACTCCGGCCAGCCGCCCTGGCCCGCGGCCGAGCCGGTCGCCGACGATGACTGGGCGTCCGGTGACCAGGCCGCGACGCGCTCCTGGCCGGCCGCGCCCGCCACGCCGCCGCCCAGGGCCGCCACGCCGCCGGCCGGGCCGCCTAGCGGACGCCGGCCGCAGTACCAGGACGACCCGTACCCCCCTCCGGCCGCGGCCGGGCGCGAGGGGCGGCGCGGCAGGCATTCCGCGCCGGCCGCTCCGGCCGGTCCGCCCGCCGGCTCGTATCCGCGCACCGGGGAGCCAGCCCAGCCCGGGGGACCGCCCGACTCCTACGGCCCCCCGCCGGATCGCCGCACGCCCTCATCCGACAGCCGGGCGGCGGGCGGCACCCGCAGCGCGGCACCCCCCGGCGGCCGGTCACGGCTCCAGCCCGGCGAGTACGGCGCGCCGACCGGGCAGTACCCGGCGCAGCCCTCCCGGTCCGGAGGGCGGCCAGACAGAGGCAGCACAGACAGAGGCAGCACAGACAGAGGCAGCGGACTGCCGTCCCGGCCCTGGGCCGAGCCGGGCCGCTTCCGAGGCCGGCGGGGCGAGCCCGCGCCCACGGATCGCTACCCGGTGCCGCCGGGCGCCGCGCCGCCGGGAGCACCGTCCGGTCCGCGTGTGCCGGAGCAAAGCGGTTATGACAGCCCGCCGGGCCGGCCTGCACGAGGACAGCGAGGACAGCGCGGACAAGACCGGGCCGGCGGATACGAGGCGGCAGCGGACCGGATGGGGACGCAGCCCGGCCGGTATCCCGGCGCGGCCGGACCGCCGCCCCGCCCGGACCGCTACCCGGCCCAGCCGGATGGCTACCGTCGCGGCACCGATGCTCAGGGCGATGACCGGGACAGCTACGCCGGCCGCCCGGATGACCGCAACGGCCGCCCCGGCGGTTTCCGCCGCGGCCAGGAAGCCCGGCCCGGCGGCCAGCCCGACCCCCGGGGGGCCGGCGGATCCCCGGCCAGGACCGCGCGCGACGCTCCCGGCGGCTACCCGGCCGGATCGGAGTACCCCGACGCGACCGGCCAGCCGCCGGCCAGGTACCCCGACGCATCCGGAGCACGCTCAGACCCAGCCGTCCGCGGCCCGCAATCCGGCCGGTACCCGCCGTCCGCGGCCCGCGCCG
>DASXME010000281.1:0-8913 GCA_036495825.1 Streptosporangiaceae bacterium | reverse complement strand
CCGGCCGCCGCTGGTATCGGCCGGGCTGGTTTTGCTCAGGATCGCGCTGCCGAGCAGCTGGGCGGCCTGCTGCAGCGCGGTCCCGCTGGTCCCCGCGCCCGGCGTGGCCAGGGTGGCCACCAGCGAGCTCAGCTCCTGCTGGGTGTTCTCGCTGGGATCGAAAAGCTGCGGCTGCAGGCTGATCTGGCCGGTGACGGCGGCCCCCGCCTGCTGCAGCGCGGCCGCGACGCCATTGGTCACCTGGCCCGGTGCACCGGGTGCCGTGACGAGGACCACGCGCTGCCCGTCGAGCAGGCCGCCGAGCAGCCGGGCCTCGCCCGCCTTCGCGAACGCCTCGTCGCCGTTGACCTGCTGGTTGAGCAGGGCATTCTTAGCCTGAGCCGCGTCGTACTCGTTCTTCACCACCTTCGACGTGTGGTTCAGGATGCTGTAGGTGGCTCCCTGCAGCTCGGTGGAACCGAGCACGATCCCGACCGCGAGGGCGAGGAACACAGCCACGATGGAAACTATGTGGTAGCGGAAATCAATCACTAGAACAGTCCGGTCAGCCAGTAGACGAATTCATCCCACCTGGCACCGAGGTACCGAAGCAGGATCGGGCCGGCGGGCGAGAATCTCACCGCCACCACGATGGTCACAATCGCGGCGAGGACGAGAAAGACCAGCGCCCAGCCGGAGATCCGGCTGCGGTACAGCTGGCTGACCCCCTTGGGCTCGACCAGCGTGCCGCCAACCTTGAGCCGGGTCAAGAACGTGCTCGCGGCCCCCGACCGCCCCTTGTCGAGGAACTCTACCAGCGAGAACCTGGTGCCGACCGCGACGATCAGGCTGGCGCCCTTGTCGTCGGCGAGCAGCAGCGCGACGTCCTCGCTGGTCCCCGCGGCGGGAAACTGCGTGCAGCTCATGCCCAGGCTCTGGACCCGGGCCAGGCCGGGTGCCCGGCCGTCCGGATAGGCGTGCACGATGATCTCGGCGCCGCAGGCCAGCGCATCGTCGGAGACCGAATCCATGTCGCCGACGATGATGTGCGGCTTGTGGCCGGCCTCGATCAGCGCGTCCGCGCCGCCGTCCACGCCGATCATGATCGGCTTGTACTCGCGGATGTAGCCGCGCAGCACGGTCAGGTCCTCGCGGTAGTGATAGCCGCGCACCACCACGAGCACGTGCCGGCCGGCCAGCTTGGTGCGCAGCTCGGGGACGCCGACGCCTTCGATGAGCAGGTCGCGCTCGCGCCTGAGGTACTCCATCGTGTTGGCGACGAACGCCTCGAGCTGGGTCGCCAGGCCGACCTTGGCCGCGGCGCTCGATGCCGCCACCGACTCGGCAGTCTGCACCGTCCCCTTGGCGATGACCTCGTCGGTCAGGTAGAGCGCCTCGCCATCCAGCCACACGGTCTGGCCCTCGGCCACCCGGGTGAACACCTCGGCTTCGACGTTGTCCACCAGCGGGATGCCCGCGTCGATCAGCAGCTGGGGGCCGAGGTTCGGATAGCGGCCGCTGATGCTGGGGGCGACGTTCACCACGGCCGCGACCCGGCGCTCGATGAGCGCGACGGCGCTGACCCGGTCCAGGTCCTGATGGTCGATGACCGCGATATCGCCCGGGTTGAGCCGCTGGGTGAGGTTCTTCGTCCTGCGGTCCAGGCGCGCGGTACCGATCACCCCGGGCAGGTCATCGGACCTGCCACGGCGTGCCCAGGGGAGTAGGTGGGATGGGCCCTTCATCGCCCTACCATCCTGCCAGACAGCCCGAGCCGACCCGCCCTAGTTGACATCACGGCGTGTTACCGGCCGGGCGCGGTCAAACCGTCCCGTGCGATCCGGCGAATATTCACGGTGCGTCCTCCGTTATCACCTGATGATGGCCCCGGCCGCAGCCGCCGCGATCTGCGTCACCCGCCCCGCGTCGTCGGGATTCATCCCGGTGTGGCAGGGTAAAAGGACGGCGACCAGAACGCGGCAACTAGAACGGAGTACCGCGCCCTGATCAGCGAACGCAGTGATCACCCCCCGGCCGTCTCACCAGCTCGCGGGGGCCTTATCACGTCCGGCCCGCTTCAACCGCCGGCCGACGGAGCCCCGCCGCTGTCCGAAGAGGACGCGGAGGCGCACATTCACGGGATCTGCTTCAAGACCGGTCCACCCGGCCGGGTCGGTGTCGAACTCGAATGGCTGGTGCGCGATCTGCGTGATCCGCTGCTCCGGGTGCCTGCGGACCGGATCAGGCAGGCGGTGGCCAGCCTCAGCGAAGACGCCCACGCCGTGCTACCCGGCGGGGGCAGGCTCACCACCGAGCCAGGCGGGCAGCTGGAGGTCAGCTCCGCGCCCGCCGCTGATATCGGCGGCTGCATCGACGCCGCCGGTGAAGACCTCGCCGCGCTGCGGGACGTTACCGGGGCGGCGGGCCTGCAGCTTGCCGGTCACGGCATCGATCCCGTCCGCCCGCCACGCCGGGTGCTCAACCTGCCGCGCTACGCCGCGATGGAGGAGTTCTTCGACCGGCGCGGGCCGTGGGGCCGGGAGATGATGTGCAACACCGCATCCATCCAGGTATGCCTCGACGCCGGCCACGACCAGCCCGGCCCCGATGACTTCCGGTCGCGGTGGCGGCTGGCCCATGCCATCGGACCGGTGCTCGTCTCGGCGTTCGCCAACTCGCCGCGGCGCGGCGGGCGCGTGTCCGGCTGGCGGTCCACCCGGCAAGCGGTGTGGTCCCGGCTGGATCCGGGCCGCACCCGCCCGCCGCCGGGCGCCGAGCCGGCCCGCGCCTCGAACGGCAATGGCCGCCGCGATGACGACGGGTTCGACCCCAGGGCGGCGTGGATCTGCTACGCGCTCGATGCCGAGATCATGTGCATCCGGCGCGATGATCCGGCCGGCTGGAGCGCGCCGCCGGGGCTGACCTTCCGCGACTGGCTGCGCGGGGCGGGCGAGCGCCGCCCCACCGCGGAAGACCTGACGTACCACCTGTCCACGCTGTTCCCGCCGGTGCGCCCGCGCGGGCACCTGGAGCTGCGCATGATCGACGCGCAGCCCGCGGACGGCTGGGTCGTCCCGCTCGCCGTCGCGGCCGCGCTGCTCAGTGACCCCCAGGTGGCCGATGCCGCGATGGCGGCCGCCGAGCCCGTCTGGCAACAGGCCGCCGCTCCCCCTGACGGCCACCCCTGGCCGGACTCGGATCCGGGGCTGCGGGCCGCCCGGCACGGGCCCGCGGACGCCGGCCTCGACCGGGCCGGCCGGGCCTGTTTCGAGGCCGCCGACGCCGCGCTGGGCCGGGCCGGCGCCTCGGACGAGGTCCGGCACGCGGTCGCCGCGTTCGCCGACCGGTACGTGCTCGCAGGGCGATGTCCCGCCGATGACCTACTGAAGGAGAGCAGATGACAGCGCATGCGGAGGCACTGCGGGAGCGGATCGCCGGCGAGCTGATCGCCGCGCGGGCGCGCACCAGCGGGCTGACCGACTGCGTGGATGACGCCGAGCTGGTCCGCCAGCATTCGCCGCTCATGTCCCCGCTGGTCTGGGATCTGGCGCACATCGCCAACCAGGAGGAGCTGTGGCTGCTGCGCGCGGTCGGCGGGCAGGATGCGATGCACCCGGAGATCGACGGCCTGTATGACGCGTTCGAGCATCCGCGGTCGGCCCGGCCGAGCCTTCCGCTGCTGCCGCCGGGCGAGGCCAGGCGCTACGCCCGGGAGGTCAGGGGGCGGGTGCTCGACCTGATCGAGCGCACGCCGCTCACCGGATCGCCGCTCGTGACCAGCGGGTTCGCGTTCGGGATGATCGCGCAGCACGAGCAGCAGCACGACGAGACCATGCTGATCACGCATCAGCTCAGGCAGGGCGGCCGCGCGCTGGCCGCGCCGCCGCCTGAGGCACCGCCGGCCGATGCGCTCGGCCTGCCGACCGACGTGCTGGTGCCGGGCGGCCCGTTCGTCATGGGCACCTCCGACGACGACTGGGCGCTGGACAACGAGCGCCCGGCGCACACCGTCCACGTACCGTCGTTCTTCCTCGACACCGTGCCGGTGACGAACGCCGCCTACGCGGACTTCATCGCCGCGGGTGGCTACGACGACGAGCGGTGCTGGAGCCGGGCCGGCTGGGAGCACCGGCAGCGCGCCGGCCTGTCCGCCCCGCAGTTCTGGCACCGGGACGGCGGCCAGTGGATGCGCACCAGGTTCGGCCACGTCGAGCCGGTGCCGCCGGCCGAGCCGGTGATGCACGTGTGCTGGTACGAGGCCGACGCCTACGCCCGGTGGGCGGGCCGCAGGCTGCCCACCGAGGCCGAGTGGGAGAAGGCCGCCAGGTCCGGCGCGGCCCGCTTCCCGTGGGGCGACGCCCCGCCGGGCCCGGAGCACGCCAACCTGGGCCAGCGGCACCTGCAGCCCGCCCCAGCGGGCTCGTACCCGGCCGGCGCCGCCCCGTGCGGGGCCCGCCAGCTGATCGGTGACGTGTGGGAGTGGACCGCCAGCGACTTCCTGCCCTACCCCGGCTTCGCCGCCTGGCCGTACCGCGAGTATTCCGAGGTGTTCTTCGGCCGCGAGTACAAGGTGCTGCGCGGCGGCTCGTTCGCGGTCAGCCCGGTCGCCTGCCGCGGCACGTTCCGCAACTGGGACTACCCGATCCGCCGTCAGATCTTCGCCGGATTCCGCACTGCGCGCGACGCCGAGCCCGGTCCCGCGTCCGCACGGAGCGCCGGCCGGTGACCGGCCTGCGGATCGAGCGGCTGCTGCCGCCCGGCTACCTGACCGAGTCGCTGCGCGCCGACGCCAGGACGGGGCTCACCGCGACGCCGAAGTCGCTGCCGCCGAAGTGGTTCTACGACGCCCAGGGCAGCGCGCTCTTCGACAAGATCACCGAGCTGCCCGCCTACTACCCGACCCGGGCCGAGCGGGCGATCCTGCACGCGGCGGCGGGCGAGATCGCCGCCGCCAGCCGGGCGGACACGCTGGTCGAACTCGGCTCGGGCTCCTCCGACAAGACCCGGGTGCTGCTCGACGCGCTGCGCGCGGGCGGCACGCTGCGCCGCTACGTGCCGGTGGACGTCAGCGAGACCGCCCTCGAGGCGGCCGCCCGCGGCCTGCTGGCCGACTACCCCGGCCTGGACGTGCACGCGGTCGTCTCCGACTTCGGGTATCACCTGGGGCTCCCGGACGAAGACCCGGATCCGCGGGGAGTGCCGGAACGCCGGATGGTGGCCTTCCTCGGCAGCACGATCGGCAACATGGTGCCCGCGGAGCGCGCGGAGTTCCTCGCCCGCCTCCGGTCCGACCTGCGGCCGGACGACACGCTGCTGCTCGGCACCGACCTGGTCAAGGACCCGGCCATCCTGGTCGCCGCCTACGACGACCCGGCGGGGGTCACCGCCGCGTTCAACAAGAACGTGCTGGCCGTGCTGAACTCCGAGCTCGGCGCCGACTTCGACCCGGACGCCTTCGAGCACGTCGCACGCTGGGACCCGGTGGCGGAGTGGATCGAGATGCGGCTGCGCTCGGAGGCCGGCCAGTCGGTCACGCTGCCCGGCATCGGCCTGTCGGTGACGTTCGCCGCCGGGGAGGAGATGCTGACCGAGATCTCGGCCAAGTTCCGGCGCGACGGCATCGAGGCCGAGCTGGCCGCGGCCGGGTTCGCCATGCGGTCCTGGTGGACCGATCCGCAAGGCCTGTTCGGCCTGTCCCTCTCAGTACCGGTCTAGGCCCAGCCGGCCGCGCGGGCGATCAGCCCAGCTCGGCCCGCTCGGCGGCGGCCACGCCGAGCAGTTCCCCGGCGTGCGCCTGGCCGAGCTCGGAGTCTTCCAGCCCGGCCAGCATGCGCGACAGCTCGCGCACCCGGGCCGCCTGGTCCAGCCGGATGACGCCGCTGCGGGTGACCGAGCCGTCGTCGGCCTTCTGCACGACCAGGTGGGTGTCGGCGAACGCGGCGACCTGCGGCAGGTGCGTGACCACGATCACCTGCGCCAGCCGGGCCAGCCGGGCCAGCCGCCGCCCGACCTCCACGGCCGCCTTCCCGCCCACGCCGGCGTCTACCTCGTCGAAGACGAACGTCGGCACCGGGTCGGCGCCGGCGAACACCACCTCGATGGCGAGCATGACCCGCGACAGCTCGCCGCCGGAGGCCCCCTTGTGCAGTGGCAAGTGCGGCGCGCCGGGGTGCGCCGCCAGCCGGATCTCCACCTCGTCCCGGCCGTAGGGCCCCAGCTCGGCCAGCGGGCTCACCGCCACGGTCAGCTCGGCGTGCGGCATGGCCAGCGCGGCCAGCTCGCCGCTGACGGCGGCGGCGAACTTCTCCGCCGCCTTGCCGCGCCTGGTGGTCAGCCGGTCGGCCAGGCCGTTCGCCTGCGCGGCCAGCTCCGCCTCGCGAGCGGCCAGCGCGGAAACCCGGTCGTCGTCGCCGTCCAGCTCGGCGAGCCGGCCCGCGGCCTCCTTGGCCCAGGCCAGCACCGAAGCCAGGTCGCCGGCCCCCTCGCCCCGGCTGCCGAACGCGCGGATCAGCCTGCCCAGCTCGGCCCGGCGCTCCTGCACCGCGGCGAGCCGGGCCGGGTCGGCCTCCACCGACTCGGCGTAGGAGGCCAGCTCGGTGGCCACGTCGGAGACGATGTAGGCCGCCTCGGACAGCCGCTCCGCCAGCCCGGCCAGCGCCGCGTCGTGACCGGCGACCGACTCCAGCGACTGCCGCGCGGCCCCGAGCAGGGCCGCCACGTCGACCCCGTCCAGCGAGCCCGCCGACGGGTCGCCGACCAGCGCCTCATGCGCCGTGGTGGCCGCCGAGTGCAGCTCGTCGGCGTTGGCCAGCCGCTCCCCCTCGGCCCGCAGCTCGTCGTCCTCGTCCGCGGCGGGCGCCACCCGCTCGATCTCGGCCAGGCCGAGCCGCAGGTCCTCCGCCTGCTCGGCCCGCTCGCGGGCGCGGTCGGTCAGCTCGGCCAGCTCGGCCCGCACGTCGCGGTGCCGCTCGAAGGCCCGCTGGTAGTCGGCGAGCAAGGCGGCCAGCTTGTCGCCCGCGTACCGGTCCAGCGCGGCCCGCTGACGGCCGGGCTTGAGCAGCTGCTGCTGGTCGGCCTGGCCGTGCACGGCCACCAGTTCATCGGCCAGGTAGGTGAGCAGCGAGACCGGCACCAGTCGGCCGCCGGCGTGCGCCCTCGACCGTCCCTCGGCCGACACCGAACGGCTCACCACCAGGGCCTGGCCGTCGTCGTCGAGCTCGCCGCCCGCCTCGTCCACTTGCTGCGCCACGTGCCCGCCAGGCTCCACCCGCAGCCGGCCCTCGACGGTGGCCCGGTCGGCGCCGGGCCGCACCCGCGCCGGGTCGCCGCGGCCGCCGAACAGCAGGCCGAGCCCGGTCACGACCATGGTCTTGCCCGCGCCGGTCTCCCCGGTGACGACCGTGAACCCGGGCGACGGCTCGAAGACCGCGTCATCGATCACGCCGAGCCCGGTGATCCTGACTTCCTCAAGCATCGGCCCGCGACGCCTCCTCTTCGCCGGGCGGCGCGTGACCGTCCGGGCCGGAGCCGGGCTCCCTGGCCCGCTGCCGGCCGCGCCAGCCGGTCACCGGCAGCCCGAACTTCGCGACCAGGCGATCGGTGAACAGGGCACCGACCCCGGCAGCGTCGCCGTGACCGTGCAGCCTGGCCAGCAGCACGGGCCGTACGCCGCGCCGCACCTCGACCCTCGCGCCCGGCGGCAGATCGACATTACGCCGACCATCGCACCACAGCACGGCTCCTGTCATCTCGCCACGCCCGGCGCCGGGCACCATTCCGAGGCCGTCCAGGCCGGCCCCCCCGCGCTGCGATCCGCCGATCACCTCGACCGCGAGCATCGAGGCCGGCGAAACCACCATCGGCTTGGCGAACAGCGCGTGCGCGCTGATCGGCACCAGCAGCAGCGCCTCCACCTCCGGCCAGACCACCGGCCCGCCGGCCGAGAACGCGTACGCGGTGGATCCGGTGGGCGTGGCGCAGACCACCCCGTCGCAGTCCCACCGGGACAGCGGGCGGCCGTCCACCTCGGCGACGAGATCCAGCATCCCGATCCGCGGGGTCTTCTCGACGGTGGCCTCGTTCAGCGCCCAGGTGCCCGCCGTGACCAGCCCGTCCTGCCGCACGGTCACGTCGATCGTCATCCGGCGCTCGACCGCGTAGCGCCGCGACACCACCCGGTCCACCGTCTCGGCCAGGCCGTCCGGCTCGGCTTCGGCCAGGAAACCCACGTGGCCCAGGTTGACCCCGAGCAACGGCACCCCGGCCGGCCGGGCGACCTCGGCCGCGCGCAGCAGCGTCCCGTCACCCCCGATGACCAGCACAACCTCGGCGCCGGCCGCCGCGGCCGGCCCAGGCGGCATGACCTCGGCCCGGCACTGCAGCGCCGCCGCCTCCGGGCTGAGCACCCGCACGGTCAGCCCCGCCTCGGTCAGCCTGTCCACGACGAACCGCGCGCTGGTCAGCGCCTGGGACCGCCCGGTGTGCGCGACCAGGAGCACCGTCCGCTTACCGTCCGTCACGCTCATCCGCCGTCCGCTCCTCCATGGTCCGGCCTTACTGTAGGCGCACTGCCTTCTATAGTGGCCGCCTACTGCGGGCCGCCGGCTATCGCCCGCTCGAGCTCGCCCGGGTCAAGCGGCGGCGCGCCGCGGCGCAGCCACAGGAAATACTCCACGTTCCCGGCCGGCCCCGGCAGCGGGCTGGCTGTCACGCCGGCCACGCCGAGGCCGAGCCCGGCGGCGGCCACGGCCACGCCGGTCACCGCTTCGGCTCGCAGCGCGGGCTCCCTGACCACGCCGCCGGCCCCCACCCGGCCCTTGCCCACCTCGAACTGCGGCTTGACCAGCAGGACGAAATCGGCGTCCGGCACCGCGCACGCGACCAGCGCCGGCAGCGGGGTGGCCAGCGAGATGAACGACAGGTCCGCCACCACCA